>NZ_CP166625.1:4497575-4823837 GCF_041320595.1 Pleomorphomonas sp. PLEO | reverse complement strand
GGCAACGCCTCCGGACGCCATTGCCACGGTCGCCGCCTGGCGAGCGGCTTTCGTCGTCAAGCTAGCCGCCGACATGACGGTCCTTGCGACGCTCCTTGCCGAACCGCGTCTGCGTTCGGCGGTGCTGGGGCCTGGTCTCGGTCTTGGCGATGAAGTGTGGCTGGCGATCCGCGCCGCGCTTGAGGGGAATGTGGCGTTGGTACTCGATGCCGATGCCATCACTCAGGCCTCGCGCCGTCCGGACGAGGCTTTTGCTCTGATGAAAGCTCGCAAGGTCGGCGTTGTTCTCACACCGCACGAGGGCGAGTTTGCCCGCCTCTTTCCTGATATCGGCGGTTCCAAGCTAGACCGCGCTCGAGCGGCGGCTGCGCAGTCTGGCGCTGTCGTGCTTCTCAAGGGTGCGGACACGGTGATCGCCCATCCGGATGGCCGCGCGGTGATCAATGAGAACGCGACGGCGACTCTCGCTACGGCTGGTTCGGGCGACGTTCTGGCGGGGATCATCGGCGGTTTGCTGGCTGGGGGGCGCCCGGCCTTCGAGGCGACCGCGCTTGCGGCATGGATGCATGGCGAGGCGGGACGAATCGCCGGTCGAGGATCGATTGCCGACGAAATCGTGGCGGCGGTGCGTGAGGTGCTTGCCAAAGGGCGCCCAGAGATTCCCGGAGATTGAGGATCGCCGGCATGGCTTTCTCGAGGAAAACCGCCGTTGCCCCGGAAAGTCCAGGTATTCTGCCGGACAGACGAGGCAGCAAGCCAAGTCTCGCTCAATGAGAGGTGTCAGGGCGCGGACAGATATAGCCTGATCCCATCGTCAATTTTGGGGTCGCTTTGTCGGAGCCTTCGGATTTTTATTCTGTCTTCGGGTCTCAAGAAATGGCGGTTTTCTCTGCCTTCTTGGAAGGACTTTGGGGGGCTTGGCACAAAACTCCAAAAAAAAGCCGGCAAGGGGTTTCCCTTTCTCCGGCAACTCGCTATATACCGCCCGTCGCCGCAAACACGGCGCGTGACGCGGGGTGGAGCAGCCCGGTAGCTCGTCAGGCTCATAACCTGAAGGCCGCAGGTTCAAATCCTGCCCCCGCAACCATCTTTACTTGCGATTGACCCCGCCCTCCGGCGGGGTTTTTCGTTTGTGCGGAAAGCGTAAGGATTCCAGCAAGATCGCCGCGAACGTCGATCTCGACCTTGCCGTCCACCGGCGTCAGGATGATGTCCTCGACCAGCGATCGGATGATGTCGGCAGCCTCCATCCGCTTCTCCTCGCAATCGTCCTGAAGGGCATCATGGAGTTGCTGCACGCGCAGCCGATACTGCTTCGCCATGGCCGGATGCAGGAGCGGCGGAGGTTCGTCGGCCGTCGCCAGAAAAGAGGCGAGCTCCGCCTTGCGCGCCCGGAGCTTGTCACCGCGCTCCTTCACGGCGTCGATCGAGATTGCATCCTTGAGATAGAGATCCATGAGGCGCTCTTCCTCACGGCCTATCCGCTCGATTTCGGATTGGGCAGCATCGATGTTGGCGCTGCTCGCCATGCGTAGCCGGTTCATCTCCTGGGTATAGGCGTCGCAGAACTCGGCAAAGATCTTCGGATCGAGCATTCGGTTGCGCAGCGCGTTCAGCACCCGCGACTCCAACTCGTCGCGCCGGATGTTCACACGGTTGCCACAAGTACCCTTGTTGCGAGCTGTGGCGCAGCCGATCAGGGTCGTCGAGATCGCCGAATAACCGCCACCGCAGCAGGCGCATTTGGTCAAGCCCGAGAAGAGGTATCTGGGACGACGGCGGGCGTTGATGGCCGCAACATCGGCCTGACCGTTCTCGTCGCGCTCGATCTTGTTCTTAGCCTGTCGCTCCTTCACCGCCTGCCAGAGATCGTCCTCTAGGATACTCAGTTCGGGCGCCTCCTGGGTTACCCATTCCGACTCGGGGTTGGGGCGGGCCTGACGCTTGCCGGTGTCCGGGTCCTTGACGAAGCGCTGGCGGTTCCAGACGATCTTGCCAACATACATCTCGTTGTTGAGAATGCCGTTGCCACGTTTCGGGTTGCCGTTGATCGTACTGAAGCCCCATTCGCCACCCGAGGGAGCGGGGACGCCCTCCTTGTTGAGAACGAACGCAATGGCTTTTGCCGATTTGCCGGCAGCGTAGTCGCGAAAGATCCGGCGGACGACCTCGGCCTGGACCTCGTTGACGGCGCGATCGCCGCGAATGGGTTCGCCATTGCCGTCGAACTTCTTGACCACGTCGTAGCCGTAGGAATTGCCACCTCCGGACTTGCCGGCCTCGACGCGGCCGCGTTGACCGCGACGAGTCTTGTCGGCCAGGTCCTTGAGAAAGAGCGCGTTCATGGTGCCCTTCAGGCCGACATGCAGATGCGACACTTCCCCCTCGGAGAGGGTGAATATCTTCACGTCGGAATAGGACATACGCTTGAACAGGCCGGCGATATCCTCCTGGTCGCGCGACAGCCGATCCATTGCTTCGGCCAGAATGAGCTCAAACCGACCACGCGTCGCATCGGAGATCAGGGCCTGGATGCCGGGGCGGAGAAGAGAAGCGCCGGAGATCGCGTGGTCAGTGTATTCCTCGACAATATGCCAACCCTGTTTCTCAGCATCGAGCCGGCACAGGCGGAGTTGGTCGGCGATCGAGGCATCGCGCTGGTTGTCGGAGGAATAGCGGGCGTAGATCGCGACCTTCATGGAACGTCTCTCCTCAGCGGGAGCCGTCCGAGCTCCGCTTGGTTCTCTGCGCCTCGAAGGTTTGACGCGCCAGCTGCCGGCCGAGCAGGCGGGCAAGTCGGACGAGGCGCGGGTCCGGATCGCCGCGCGGTGTGAAGGTGAGTTCCGGCGTGTCGGTAAGCATCGCTTCGAGCAACTCTTCGCGCTCGCGTCGCGTAATCGTCACCTTCGATTTGCGGGGCTGTGGGTTCATACCCCGCACGATTCATGCGGGATGGAAGACAAGCAACTGAATTCAAAGAGAAATAGTCGGTGGTAATGGGAATAGATGCGCGTGCACCCGAAAGCGCCAGCGCAGAATGGGATACGCTGGCATAGCGAAATGACCTATGAGAATTCCACTCCCGGCACATTTGAGCCTCTGTGCAGCGCTCCCAATATGATCTCTCTGTCAGGGAAGGTCGAGGGCACAATAGCGTATCGCGTTTGGCTGCGGAGAGCGAAAAATACGCGATGACCGTGGACATTGTTCGCCAGATCGCCCTCACGGGTTTTGTAGGGTGACAATTCTATCAGAAGCAAACTCGACCCACAGCCGCTCGCTGCCGTAGGACTCCGTCCTAACAGGCTGTTGAAAAAGGCCTCGCCTCGTCAATACTGGCATGATTCACTCTGTCCGAACGGTGATTTGGAGGGTGGTGGATGCGGGGTGGAGACGAGCGGAGCGGCGAGCTTTTCAGCTATGTCGATCTTGAGGCGCGGGTTCGGCGGGATCATCCGCTGCGGGTGATCCGGGAGATCGTGAACGCGGCCCTGACGAGCCTGGCAGCAGATTTTGCAGCGCTTTACTCGCCGATCGGGCGGCCCTCTATCCCGCCGGAGAAGCTGTTGCGGGCGATGCTGTTGCAGGCCTTCTATTCGATCCGCTCGGAGCGGCTTTTGATGGAGCGGCTGGAATACGACCTTTTGTTCCGCTGGTTCGTCGGGATCGGCGTGGACGATGCGGCCTGGGATCATTCGGCGTTCTCCAAGAACCGCGACCGGTTGCTGGCAGGGGCCGTCGCGGCGAAGTTCCTCAGGGCGGTTCTGGCGCAGCCCAAGGTGAACAAGCTTCTGTCCACCGATCACTTCTCGGTCGACGGGACGCTGATCGAGGCGTGGGCCTCGATGAAGAGCGTTAGGCCCAGAGACGGATCGGACACGCCGCCTTCGGGTGGTGGTGGCCGCAATGCCGAAGCCGATTTTCATGGGCACAAGCGGACCAATGATACCCATGTCTCCACCACCGATCCGGAGGCGCGGCTCTACAAGAAGGGCAAAGGCAAGGAGGCGAAGCTGTGCTTCATGGGGCACGGCTTGATGGAGAACCGCCACGGTCTTCTGGTCGATGCCAGCCTGACCCAAGCCGATGGCCATGCCGAACGGGTGGCGGGCCTTTGCATGGTCGAACTGCGTGCCGACCGGCCGGAGGCGATCACGCTGGGTGCCGATAAGGCCTACGATAGCGAGGACTTCGTCAACGAGTTGCGGTCGATGAACGTGACGCCGCACGTGGCCCGGAATACCAGCGGGCGAAGCTCGGCCATCGACGGGCGCACGACACGGCATGAGGGTTATGGTGTCAGCCTGCGCATTCGCAAGCGCATCGAGGAAGCCTTTGGCTGGATCAAGACGATCGGCGGGCAGCGCAAGACCAGGTTCCGGGGCATCGACCGCGTCGGATGGGCCTTCACCTTCTGTGCCGCCGCCTACAATCTGGTGCGGTTGCCCAAACTCCTGGCGGTACCCACATGAGCGTGCCAACGGACTGCCAGTTGATCGGCCGCTGGCGCATCATCGAAGCCGACATCTGGGATCGCGATTATCTCGATCTGTGTGGCCCGGCCACAATCACCATCGGGGCCAACAGCCGTGGCGAAATCGCCTTCGGCGCCATGCAGGCCAACCTCGAACTCGGCTGCAGCCGCTCGATGGTCGTCTTCACATGGGCCGGATCAGACGAAATGGACGAGGTCACCGGCGACGGTGACGCCGAATTGCTCGACGATGGCTCCATCGAGGTCACCTTCGCCTATCACAACGGCGACCAAGCCACCCTCAAAGCCATTCGGGTGACTTCTTCAACAGCCTGCTAAACCCAGTCAGGCAGCGCAAGCCGATCAGGTATTTTGAGACTTTCCAGCGGAGGATGCGCTGCGCTGCTGTTTTCTACAAGTTTCCGAATGCGGCAGTTTAGTCGTCCCATTTCGAGCACAAGAACCTCGTCGAGTACCTTCGGGTACACGAACCTTTCAAAACGGAGCGGTTCATTATCCAGCTTTCCTTCCTTAGCAAGCTCAAGCATCGAAAAATGCAAAGCCGCCCGCGATAGGTAAGGTAAAATCGCGGCATCAACGAGCCCCGATTTCTCCCGAATTAGTGTCCGCAGTACATTTCCGTTGTCTACTAGACTTTTCACAATAGCCTCGTCGGACGGCGATAGAGTCTCGCGCCATACCGGGTCTAGGAGCCTCAATAATGTGCGCATGGCAGGATCACCGTGGTGGGCCTTGAACTCACGCGCGATTAGATGGTTCTCGTCAGCGACCTGCTGAAAACGCCCATAGAATTCATTGAGTCTGGTCTGAATTTCTTTGATTTCTAGTTCGTTAGCCTTCTGATTAATGCTGGCAACAGTATTGGAGCGCCCAACCCATGCGCCTATTAGCGCACCGCTCAAACCGGCTAACGCAGCCACGATTGGCTGGAGTAATGGCTCCCACCAAGGTTTGGGCGGCGCGTTCTCTTTTTGCGACGCATTTGTCTGCTCAATGGGCACGATCTGTGGCTGCTGTCCTGTTGTAGCCGTATCGATCTGCGGGCGATTATCCTTGCTAGTATCCGGTCGCTGTTGCGTTACGGCGAGTGTGTTATCGGGCGTCTGGGCGGTCTGAGCGAGGACGTCTCCTGAGAAGGTCAAGATGCTCGCAATCACCAACGCTAGCAATCTCATTCACCCCTCCCGTAAGCATCGCTGTTGCGTTTTGCCAAACAGCTAATCCATGTACTATTATCGCTGGGTTCAGTGATTTGCGCACCTACCTTCAGGTCCAGTACGGCAAATCCTGCTTCTTCGATCCGGCCTCTCCATTCATCCTCCTCGTAGTAGGTAAATAACCGACCGTCGACATCTCGGAAGCTGCCCCGGCCCGCTTTGACAGAGCTAAAGAAGACGCCGAGCGGTCTAACAATTCGAGCCACTTCCAGAAGAGCCGGGGATAACTCTCGAGCCCCCAAGTGAAGTAATGAGGCAGATGCCCACGCAGCGTCGAAGGAGGCCGCCGCAAAGGGAAGGGAACTCAAGTCTCCGATGACGACTGGGCAGTGTGACACCCCAGCTGCGATCTCAGCAAGTTCTTTGGATACGTCGAGACCAATCGGTCTGAAGCCCAGCCGAAGAAGCGAGGTCAAATCGCGCCCGCTTCCGCAGCCAAGATCGATTACTGCGCCGCCGGGTTTCACAAATTTGGAGAAGGGTATAAGCGCATGGTCCATCGAGCGAGCGGACGTCGATCGCGAGTAATCGAGAGCGTTTTCTTTATAGAAACGCTGAGTATCGCGATCGATCATCACACTTTCCCGACCTGTGTTGCCCGTAACGACAAATTCACCGCCTAACCTCCAGAACTCGGCTCACAACGTTTGCAGCCCAAACCCGAGCCCTGCCTATGGTTTTTTGCCATAAATGGGCTTGGATCGAATCAGATAATACGGATAACGCGTGACAGATAGTTAAGACACTAGCTTTCGCAAGGCGCCCTTCGGCCCTGATATCGCTTACGGGGAACGCTTCGATTCCAGGTGGAACGTCCACTTGCTTGCACGGTTCAACTGATGTCAGAGACTGACACGCATCCTACCTCCCTGGAAACCCAGCGATCCGGCCCGGTATCCTCTCCCGCGCTACGCACGGGCGTGCTCGGGGCCGTATTCCGCGACACAACCTCCTCGTATAAATTCTTCTGGTTGCTTGCGATCGTTGATCTGCTGCCGGAATTTGATCGGCCATTGCCTACAGCCCAGTTGGTAAAGGCGATGATCACCCGCGCATGGGCGGCAGTAGCTCTTTTCCGTTTGTCGTTGGGCAAGGTCGACCGACTGCAGGACTGCGTGCGCGCGCTCCATGCTAGTTCGGGCCTGCAGGGGCAAACTTCGGCCGCGCAGCTCTCTCGAGCACTCAACGCTTGGCCGGCACTCCACGATTGGGTTGACGAGCTTGCCCGCTTTGTGCCCGGCCGCTTCTTGGGCAGTTGGTTCCCTCAGGCGGCACGCGCAACCCCATACGATCGACGCGGCTCGCGCGAACTCGTGGCAGTCTCGGATAATGCCTTTGGCCGAGCTGACAGTGGCCCCTACCGGCTAATCGAAACGCGCGATGCGATACTGGTGGAGCTCGCTCCAGGCTGGCGCGATTGGCTTGAGGCGAACCGAACGCTTGTAATCGGCTTCGCCGAGCAGCAGCTCACGCGGTACCTTCAGACGCGCAACCCAAATGTTCCCGGCATCGTCAACAAGCTCGAGCTGCCGCGCCGTCGCTCGCTTGGCTTGGCTCATACGTGGTGGGCTGAGATCATCGCTCATGATGCCGAGGTGGCATTAGCGGACATATTCAGCGGCAAGACGCTCGACGACCGTTTCGAGGTTGATCATTTCTTGCCCTGGTCGTTCGTAGTCCATAATGAATTTTGGAATCTGGCACCAACCGCGCCTGAGGTGAACCGCAACAAATCCGACCACCTTCCGGCACTCGACCTTTATCTGCCGCGACTCGCCACGTTGCATGCCGGCATTCTCCGCCGCCCCGGCCTTCCGCGCGGTCTAGCCCAGACCTATGCTGAATTTCTCGGCGTCGACCCGTCGCAACTCATCGAGCTTACTCCGCAACGGATTAAGGACCGCTATCAACAAGTAGTCCGCCCCCTCGCACAAATCGCCGTAAACCAAGGATTTCCAACAGATTGGCAATATCTCTACAGCGCGTGATACACGGAATTTATCACCGATGGTGGTGGCAAGGCAAAGAATCTGCTAACGTCACTAAGGTGTAAAATGAAGGGTAAAGCGTGAACAAAGTAGCGGCGGGTTCTCAGATGTACCGCTTTGGCGGGCACCAGAGCTTCGCGCTCCGGACCGCGTGGCTGCCCAAGGCTGCGCAAGCGGTACATGAGGGCGATGACGTTTTCAGCGATCCTTTGCATGGGGTAGTTCGGTTAGGCCTTGGCAAGAACATGGTTGAATCGCTGCGAGTTTGGATCGAGGCCTATGGAATCGCCAGCCGTAAGGACGGCAAGTGGACGCTGACATCGCTTGGCGAGGCATTGCTTGGCCCCGGCGGCTATGACCGGTTCCTAGAGGACGAACAGACGCTTTGGCTGCTCCACTGGAACATCTCCACTCTACGCGAAAATCCGTTCTTCGCCTGGGAGTTACTGATCAACCGCTGGAGCGAGCGGTTTTTCACTACGTCCGAAGTCATGATCGCGTTTGCACGCGAAGCTGAGCGCGCTGTCCGACCGCTATCGAGTGTCAGCGCTCGACAGCATTTCGATGTTTGGCTGCATACCTATTTGCGTGGCCGCAATGGCAGCGGCGAGGAAGGGATTGATAGTCCCCTGTCGTCGCTCGGGCTGATCACGCGCGCTGGCGACAGAGAGACCGCGCAGGGTCGCCGCGAACCAGTCTTTGCTTTTGATCTTGATCCCAAACCAATGATAAGCGACGCTTTATTCGCCTATTGTCTACACGACTGGTGGAACAGCACCTTCGAATTCGAAGAGACCGTTTCGCTTTCCTCAATTGCTTTTGGCCATGGCGCACCCGGTCGTGTTTTCCGCATGCCTGAAGATGAGGTGCTGGCGCGTGTGATGCGATTGGCAGCGGACCGCAGTCCTCGAATTGAGCTCATTGAGAGCTTCAACCAATTTGTGTTGCGTCGCCCCGCGAGCCCGCCCGCGACGCAGTTACTGCGTGATCTGTTCCGCCAGCAATCCGCTGCGGAGTTGATCGATGCTTGATGCCGGAACCCGCCTCCCGGACCCACGCTTCGCGGCCCTGCTGCAGGTGCGCCCGCACCACCTGCGCTCAGTACAAATCGAGCGCGATTTCGCCGACCCCCACGCCAGTCTCTATTATGTGGTGACGCCGTTCATACGCGCCACCGCACAACGGTTGTCCGACGGTTTTCGCAGTGGCTCGACGCAACGCGCTTGGCGGCTGACCGGCGACTATGGCTCGGGTAAGTCGAGCTTCGCACTGGCGCTCGTGCGGCTTGGGCTGGCCGAGAAAAAGCTGCTGCCCCAAGAGTTACAGGACTATAGCGCCACGCGGCGGCTTGAGCCTGTGCTCGTGGTAGGCGAGCGCGAGCCAGTAGGCCAAAGCGTGCTGCGCGCGTTGCGCGCCACGGCTAAGCGATGCTTCGTGCACATCCCACGCACTCTTGACATCGCGCTCAATGCGGCACCCGAACCACCTAATGTGGTGATGGCGCTGGACGCGCTACGCGCCGCGCTTATCGCGGACGGCAAAGCGGCTGGCCTACTCGTAATTCTCGATGAACTTGGCAAGAATCTGGAATTCGCCGCAGCCCAGAATGAGACGGACGATACCTATCTTCTGCAACATCTAGCCGAGTTCGCTGCACGCAGTGGTGATCAGCCGGTGATGGTGGTTGCGATTGTGCATCAGGCTATTGCCGGGTATGCGAGGCAGCTGACCAGCGTGCATCGCCGCGAGTGGGAGAAAGTGGCGGGCCGTTACGAGGAGGTGGTGTTCTCACCGCCTCTCGAGCAGGCCGCAACGCTAATCGCCGCCGCGCTAGACGTGGATGTCAACGCTTGTTCTGCGCAGTTAGTGCGTGCTGCTGAGCGCACCATGGCGAGCGCGCTCGACCTGAACTGGTATGGCAGCGGCGTCAGCCGGGCCCCGATGGTCGACCTTGCACCGGCATTGCTTCCACTCGATGCGACCGTGCTGCCCGTGATCAGCCGAGCAATGCGGCGCTTCGGCCAAAATGAGCGGTCGCTGTTCGGCTTTCTCTCCTCCAATGAGCCGTTTGGGCTCATGGCGCATGCCCAGCGGCCAGTAGACGGTTTCAGACCGTATCGGCTGCACGATTTCTACGACTATATCACCGCCAATTTCGCCAGCCTGCTCGGCTCGGGCGCGCAAGCCACACGCTGGAATCAAATTCGGGAGATCTTACGCTCGGCCGAGACGCGCTCGGAGGACGAGGAGGCCGTGCTCAAGACGGTGGCACTCCTCAACCTCATCGATGACCCATCGCTCGCCCCCACGCGCGAGGCGGTGCTCCTCGCTGTGGCCGGTGTAGACAAGCGTGCGAACGACCGCGGCATGGCGGCGATCACACGGCTCTCGCATGAAGCGCGCATCCTTTATGATCGCGGTGCCGCAGGCGCTTTGTGTCTGTGGCCGCATACCAGTGTTGATCTAGACCAGGCCTTTGCTGCGGCCGAACGGTCGATCGGTCCGATCGACAAGACGTTCGACCATTTGAAGCGGCTGGTGCGCACCGATCCTATCGTCGCGCGGCGCCATTATGTCGAGCGCGGTGCGCTTCGACATTTCGAGCTTATCTGCCTCGACAGCGCTCGTTTCGAAGATGAGGTCCAAGCGGCAATCGAACCCAACACACATGCTCCAGATGGACGAGTTGTACTGCTGCTCTCCGCCACCGAGCAGGCGCGCGAAGATGCCTGGAACCGGCTTTCGCACTGCACCCTTCCCAAAACGACGGTCGTAGGTCTGCCGCGCCCCACGGCTGGTTTAGACCCGCTCCTGCGCGATGTGCTCGCTTGGCGCTGGGTGCGAGATCATGTCCCGGCGTTGGCCGGCGACCGCATCGCCCGCACTGAGGTTTCGCGGCAGCTCACACTCGCCGAGGAACGTCTCGCCCGCACTCTCGGCGGCCTGCTCGATGTACGCGGCAGCGCTGCGGCCGGCATTCGATGGCGCGATCGTGATGGTGAGCGCCAGTTCGCCTCGTCGCGTAGCTTTATCTCGCATCTCTCCGATCTGTGCGATCGCGCCTTCTCGCTGTGCCCACGGGTCAGCAACGAGCTCATCAATCGCCGGACCTTGAGCACGGCTGCTGCGCGCGCGCGCAGTCTGCTGATCGAAGCGCTCGCTACCAACGCCGATCAGCCCGGCCTCGGCCTGCCAAGTGAGAACACCCCACCCGAGCGCGCGATCTATCTGTCTGTGCTGCAGAAGGGCGGTATCCATGTTCAGCGTCGGGGCCGGTGGGAAGTTCGCATCCCGGAAGGGGATGAGGACCGGCTCAATTTCGCGCCTTCACTCAACGCAATCGCGCAAATCCTCAAGACCGCGGACAAGCCAGTGGGCTATGAAGTACTGGCAACCCACCTGCGCGGTGCGGATTTTGGCATGCGTGACGGGCTCATCCCTCTGGTGGTCGCAATCTATCTGCGTGCAAACTGGCACGAAACCGCAGTCTATGAGGACGGTACTTATCTCGAGCAGGTGGGCGGTCCCGAATTTACCCGCATCACCAAAGAGCCCGAGCACTTCGAGTTTCAGCATTGTGCGATCGAGGGGGTGCGGGCTGAGCTTTATGTCCAGCTTGGCATGGCGCTCGAGACCCGGCTAAGCGAACGTCCGGCGTTGCTCGACATCGTTCGGCCGCTGATGGCCTTCGTCGGCAAACAGCTCCCTGACCATTCGCGTCGAACCCGCCGTCTGTCCCCCGCGACGCTTGCTGCGCGCAGCGCTCTGCTCAGCGGACGCGACCCAAGCGCCCTGCTGTTCACTGATCTTCCCAAGGCGTTCGATCTCGAAGCTATTAGCCTGCAAACGCTTCCTGGAAGCGAGGCGGTGGCCCGCTATGTGAAGGCAATGGCCGGGGCGATCCGCGAACTGCGCGACGCCTATCCACTCCTTCTCAAGCGCCTCGCTGCTGCGCTCGGCGCGACGCTTGAGACCGATGAGGAGTTGGAAAAGCTACGCCCGCCAGTCCTGCTACGCGGGCGTGCGCTTGTCCCCGCGCTGGTGGAACCTGAACTGCGCGCGTTCGTGCTGCGGCTCGCCGATGAAAAGCTCGACGACCCCGCTTGGCTCGAGTCGATTGCTAGCTTTGTGGCCCGCAAGCCGCCCGAACGCTGGACCGACAGCGACGAAGAGGAATTTCACCAGCGGCTCACCTTCTTCACCCGGCGCTTCCGTCAGGTGGAGACAATCCACTTCCCGGGCCAGGGCGATGACGACAGTGCCTATCGGATCGCAGTGACCTGCGCCGATGGACGTCAGATTGAGCGGATCTTCCGCACCACTGCCGAGCAGGAAACCGCAATCAAGCACGCCGAGACTGAACTCGCCCCGCTGCTGGAGCGCACAGGTCGGATCGGACGGATTGCGGCTGCGCGGTTGCTTCTGGCCGCCGCGGGCGACGAAGACGCAGACGTAGAGACTTCACCAAAAACAGGGTCGACATCGTGATCAATTGGGACGGCCCCTCGGTTCGCCATATTCTGAGCCTTTCGGGCGGCAAGGACAGCACAGCGCTTGCCATCCACTTGCGCGACCGCGTGCCCAATATGGAATATATCTTCCATGATACAGGCAAGGAGCTGCCCGACACGGTTGCCTATATTGAGCGGCTCGAATCCTATTTAGGGCAACGCGTAATCCGCACTACGACGCGTCAAGGGTTCGACGACATCCTTCGCACCAAGGGGGGCGTGCTTCCCTCCGGGCGGCGGCGCTGGTGCACCGATTACCTCAAGCTTAAGCCGTTCGAAGCCTATATCGGCGACGAGCCCTGTATCAATTATGTCGGCATTCGAGCCGATGAAGATCGAGTGGGCTACATCAGCCACAAGCCTAATATCCGTGCGGTCTTTCCGTTTCGCGACGATGGGATCGACTATGCAGGCGTGGTGCGCATCTTGACCGATTCTGGACTTGGCATGCCACCCTATACTGAGTGGGGTCGGACCCGCTCGGGCTGCTTCTTCTGCTTCTATCAGCAGAAGATCGAGTGGGTACGCCTAAAGCAGCATTATCCTGAGCTGTTCGAGCAGGCCAAGGCCTATGAGAAGCCTAACCGCGTTAACGGCCAAGTCTTTTATTGGACCGACGAGCCGCTAGATCAGCTCGAGCGGCCCGAGCGTATGGCGGCGATTGAGGAGAATTGGGAACGCAGCCAGGAGCGCAAACGCGCGCGGCGCACCCAGCGACCGCTTGTCGACGTGCTGGGCGGCCTGGAGACCGAGCCCACATCACGCGAGGGCTGCATGATTTGCCAACTATGAGCAATTTATCTCGAGGGCATGCCACGCCGGGCGAGCGCTGGATTTCATTTCTGCGCAGCTACGGTCCGATCAACAAGATCGAAGGCATGTACGCCGAGACCGTGTCGCTGCAGGCGTACGCTCACGGCGTAGATCCGCTTGCCTTCAAGCATCCCGAGGCGGAAATGCTCGCGAGAGCGATCGTGCCGGCAGAGGGGCGGCTCACCAACGTTATCCTGACGGGCACCGCAGGCGATGGAAAAACAAGCCTGTGCAACGAGCTGTGGTACCGGCTGACCGGTGACGAGAGTCGAAAGGCCGGGCGGGATCGCAGAAATTACGGTAAGGTTGCGCTCGATACGCCGGATGGCCAGCGTACACTTCACTTCATCTTTGAATTCAGCGGATTTACGCCCGAACAACACCAGCCCTGGATGCCTGGGCAGATTGACTTGCTCGACCGCTTCGCGCAGTCGGTGTTTGATCCTGAGCCACGCGAGTATTTCGTGCTCGCCGCCAATGACGGCAAGTTGATCCAAGCATTCAATTCACTGCCGAATGGCGCCGACACGCGGCTCAAACCCCTGATCGAGGTGCTGCTCACTCGCGACCACCGCAGCCAGGCGGGCGCAGCGTTACTGTTTCTCAATCTGAGCCGCATGTCGACGCGAGTGTTGCTGGAACGCGCGCTCGATTGCCTACTCGACCGCGCGGAATGGGTCTGTTTTGACGACGAGGCGAGCGACCCTGCGTTTAGCTCCGCGTCGCCCCTCACGAGAAACTTTCAGCTACTCCATGAACCGCGCATCCGAGAACGGCTGCAGGCGCTCGGCGAGTTGTGCGACAGCAATGGCTTTCACGTCTCAATCCGCGAGATCCTTCTGCTCCTCGTAAACAGTTTGCTTGGCTACAAGGGCGGCGACGGGTTGGCACGCCCCGATGCACTTCGCGACATGGTGCGCGACGGCCGGCATCATGATGCGTGTCTTTACGACAATCTGCTCGGCGCCAATCTTACCGAAGCGCAGCGCGAGCGCTTCGCAGTCTTTCGCTTCCTAACCGGGTTTCGCATCGGTCTCGAGACGAGCAATGCACTCGATAATCTTCTAGTGTTCGGACAGAACGACAGCAATTTCCAGCCGCATTATCAACGGCTGCTAGCCGACGACACGCAGTATGGCGCCAACCCAGGGTTCGAACGGCTGCGCGAAGCCTATCTTGAGGCCGAGGATGACCGCAGCGCGGCAGTTGAGTTCCATGACGGCCTGATCGCGGAGCGTCGGCGATTATTCTTCCGACTGACCGAGGAGGATCCGAGGTTTGATCCTTGGCAGTTAAGTGTCTTCCAGTCGGCCGGCGCCTATCGAAGCCAATTGCTCGCTCCCTTGCGCGCGAACCGCGCTATCAATCCGACTCTACTTGCCCGGCTTGTCCAGGGGATGAACCGTGTCTGGACCGGCATGCTTGCCGGCTCTCTCGACCGGCTCTATCTCACCACTGGCCTAGACTTCACCACCGCACGAGTGAGCGATCTCTATCTCAGTGACGTTCCGATCGAAGTCGATTTTCACGGTGCAGGACTGCGCATAAGCTTCGATCCTGATCGCCATGTTCCAGTCCTGCATGTCCATCTGCGCCAGGATCACGACGCCGCGCTGCCGCTTACTCTGATGCGGTTCGAATTTCTGATGCGCGTGGCAAACGGCGCTCTGCCTTCAAGCTTCTCGAAAGAATATTATGAGGATATAATCTCATTCAAAACTCGAGTGCTTTCTGACTTCTACCGGATCAACCAGGGTCGTTCGGTGCCGCTATCGATCCTAACTACCGGCCCAGATGGCGCGCTCGCCACGAGGCAGCTTGGGATGCGGCTATGAACTTTCTGGCGCAAGGCAATCGGGCCAATGTGGCCAGTGCATCGGGCGCGCCTGGACAAAGCACCGTCTGGTTGGAAGAAGCGCTGTTCGGCCACCGCCTGTGGCCCCGCCAGACGCCATGGCTGCTGTTCCTGGAATTTTTGAACGTAGCGGAGGCCTTTCATCGCACCGATGCCGAGACAGCCTTCGCGCCGCGTGCGCCCGACACGCTCCATCCCTACAAGATGCGCTTCCGCTTGGGCTTGCGTGCCATCCTCTTCACCAATGATGAAATTGAGCGGATCGCAGCAGCGCCCGTTGACAGCGAGAGCCAATGGGCCGAATGGCTCGAAACGATGCAGGGCCTGAGCGCCGGCACCGATTTTGGCTACCTGCGCGACCGCTTCAGCAGCTTTCGCGACTTCGCCGAATTGGTGGGTCTGGTGCGTCAGACCACACTTGAGAATGAATCGAACCGCCGCAGCTCGTCGCGCTTCATCTTCCCATTCGGCGTGGACGCGCTCTTCAGCGACGCCATTTATAACGAGAAGACTGGCGCCGTCAGTGCCGACTTCAACAATTTTGGCCGCACCGGGGAAATCCTTTACATGATGGCGAGTCGCGCCGAGCGCGGCGCCGACCTCCGCGCGCCGTTCGCCGCGCTGTTCGATCCCACTCAGCCCAAGAACCAGCTGATCGCGCGGCTTTCCGCACCTAGCGACGATGATCCCAACCGTGACCAGAAGGGCGAGACTTATCTCCCCTACCGACAACATCCCGCGTTCAATCGATTGGCGGAGGACTGGCTCGCGATTTTCGCGCTGGACCTTCCCGCGCAGGATGCGTTTGCGCATCTCGTCCCAATAGGGGCGTTCCACGTGGTCCTCTATCAGCTCGAGACTGCTGCGGCGCTGGCAGGGCGTGCCGTGCGGCCTCCACTGGTATGCGAGCTCATCGCACTAAAGCGGGAATTCGTGCGCCAGCGCTCGATCATCTCTTATCAGGATAATGACAGCCTGACACTGCGTGCGCTCGATGCGGCGATCGACAGGTTTGTGGAGGAACCGGAATGGGTGGCGCTGCTAAATGACGACGTCTCTGATCAGGAACGCGCCGATCGCGCCTCAGACCTGATCGAGGCGCGCTTCCATTACCGTGATCAAGCAAGCCGCGGCGCCGCGCCTCACGACCTCATCGCCAATCTTCGCCGCGAAGTGGAAGAAAAACATGAGGTGGGGGCTGGGCGGGTTCACAGCAGCTATTCACGGCAAATCGGTCTCGCCTCGTCGCGTGGCACTAACCGCATGCGCTACGCGCCCAATGATGCGCTGCTCAAGACGCTGGTCATAACCCGTGTCGCCCAGCGTCTCGAATTCAAACGCTTTCTCGCCGACCTCCACGAACACTATGGCCTTGTATTCGGTGAGACCGAAGCACGCGCCGCGCTCGACCCTGTCGAATTCGACGCCGCGGCATTCGAACGCAACCGTGCTCGACTTGAGGCGCGGCTCGCCAGTATGGGGCTGTTGCAGCGTCTGTCAGACGGCTGCGCCTATGTTGTAAATCCCTTCTCGGTGGAGCGCTGACGTGATCGATGGTCTGAACCTCATCGGCCGCGTGGGTCGCGACATCATCCGTGCAGGGATGGATCGCGCGTTCCAGGATCGCGGCACAGCCCGCTATGTCCTCTATGGCCTCGAGCATGCCGAGATGGCGGCGATCGTCCTTGCCATCCAGGAGGACAAGGGCCTATGCCAGCGGCTAGACATCTGCCTCCCGGCTTATGCCTTTGCCGATGTAGAGGGAATCGCGCCCGAGCACCTTACCGAAATCAACACCACCGATCTGCGTCACGCCGAATGCGACAAGGAAGCGCGGCTGCTAGTGCTGCTCGATGAATCACAGGCGCAATCTCTTTCGCAAGTGGAACCACTCGACGCGGGTACTCTGCTTTCACTCGATCATCTCGACCTCTGGTTTGGTCATAGCGGCGCAGCCGCCGAGATTCTCGACGAAGACCGTGCGATACAATGGCGTGCCGCAATTAAGGCGCTGGTGGAGCTCGACCGCGTATCGATGCGCCAGTTGGCCGACTATCTTGTGGCCGTGGCAGGCAATCTCCGCGCCGGCGCCCCCTTGCCTGCCGCGCTCGGCAGTGCACTCCCGAAATTGCATCTTCCACGCTTCGACCAGCTATTCGACGATATTTCGCCCGCAAAGCGCGGTCATTATTCGCAGTGGCGCACGCGCTTCGTTGCGCACTGGAAGCGCGATTGTTACGTCTACAAGCGCGATCAAAGTCAGACTCCCTTTTCCACCACGCGGCTGCGCGAAAAACTCGACGGCATGTCCACGGTCCTGCCGGGCAGCGTTTATGCCGTGCTAGCCGCTTATGTCGATGCGCCGCCGGGTATCGGTCCTGCGTCCTTCGCTCCATTCGAGCTCGACTGGCCCGATGTTCGACCATTCTTCGAGGAGGCGCAGCGTGCCGATGCCAAATCGATCGGCGCAGAGACCCGGGCTTTCTACAAGCTGGTGCGTGAAGATCGGTTAACCCAGAACGAGTGGCGTTATCTTGACGAGCTCGCCGATGAGCGCGGCCGAAACCCGAGTAAGGATGAGCGAGACGAAGAGTTCTACAGCGACCACATTGTCGAGATTCGTCAGGAACCGCGACTTGCTGCATTGTGGGACCGATTTATTTTCGGTCCTGAAGTCCCTTGTACTGATATTATCGAGGGGCTGCTTCAATGCGTGCGCCGGCTCTATCGCCCGGCCGCCCCTGGGCGACAGACTCTAGTAGTCGAGGCAGTGGAGGACGAGAAGCGAGCCTTTCTTTCGCTCAACGAGGATATCTGCGCGATGTTCGCCGCGCGTTATCGCGGGCTCGAGGCGGCTCTCGAAGGCTTGGTGAGCTTCAAGCGCGTGCTTGCGTTTCGCCATGACAAGTTCGCCGAAGAGATCGCTGGCCGGCGGCGGGGCGCGCAGAGTACCGCGCGCAAGGCGCGGCAGTTGCGTTTCAAGGTGCGCGTAGAGGAAGATGGCAGTAGTGGTGCCTCGATTCGGCTAGTATGGGAAGGATCGCTAGACGCCGTAGGCATCGGCCTCGCGAACGACCTTGAGCGCCTGCAAGACAACAGAGCGCGAACCACGTTCGTGCGGTGTTCTGCTGGCTATAGGCAGCGCGCCCGCGGCGGTCAAGCCGGGATCAATCTGCGGGATCTTTCGGGGCTCGACCCGGCTGCCCAACGCAATCGCGGGTCGTTCGTGCCTGCGAGTTCGCGTTGCGAATCGCTTGCGCTGAACTGGCGGCGGGCGCTCGGCGAGGCTCGCAAGGCTGGTGTGCTTGAGATGGGCGCGGCCGATCAGCTCGCCAGCGCTTTCGACGCTTTTGAGCAGGCCTATAAAGCCGCGCTCGCCGACTGGACTTCGCTCGGCGTCCATTCGCCGTCACTGACCGCTCAGGCGCAGGCCTACGGCGCGCTCATCGAAGCCGTCTGTGCACACCTTGCCGGTCACCCGATCGTGGTGGAAGGCCTGCTGCGACCCTTGTTCGAAATTGGCGTGGCACCGATCCAAGGCGCGACCAGCGCTCGCTCATCGGTCATCCTTTGCCCGTGGCATCCGCTGCGCCTCGAGGCGCTCCACTCCCAGCTCGCAAAGTTTCGTCGCGCGCTCGAAGCGCTGTTTGCTCCACAAGCTCCCGAGTTCGCCGACGGCGGCGCGCTGTTCTTCGAGGAGCTCTCGCGCAACCTTCGCTATCCCGCGTGCCCCGATGTCACTATGACTTGGCCGGGCGCGCAGCCCGTACTCATTAGCGAGGTGGATGCGCTCCACGGCTATTCGTTGCTTGAACGCCCGGTTACCCGCGCCGGCGCTAGCGCACCGAGCAACGAGAACGTGCTCCCCACCGCGCGGCAGATCGCTGATCTTGCGCAGGTCTATCTCCAGCTCCAACCGCACGAACGCGACAATCTGTCGATCGTGCTATTCAATTGCGACGCCGCCGCCTTGCCCCAGGCGGTGGTAGATGCGGTTCGCAAGGACGCCGAAAAGGAAGGCGAAGAGGCGATGTGCCAAGTGGTGCTGCGGCACACCGATGGCAAACAGCTCCGCGCGCTGTACCAGCAGCTCGTCCACCGCGAACTCCAACAGGACGGCCTGCACGCGAGCGAAGCGGCACGCGATTTCATGTCACGGCTACGCATCTCGATACTGGTCAACGAGCAACGCCCGTCGCAGACCAGCGAGGGTCCGCCGTTCGATATCGTCTTCTGCCACGATGTGATCTCCCGCCAGGCTGAGCTCGGATGGTCGGATGTGCCACGGATCGAACGACCGGCGATCGACATCGACCCGGCGCAATGGTCGCGGCGCAAGGCGATCGGGCGTTTCGACCGCGACGCGGTGTTGCATCTTACCTGCCCTGTGCAAACACGAGCGGGCTGGAACTATCTCGATGGGCTGGCTGTGCTCACCGACGCAGGGCTGGCGCTTGCCGCGCGCGAGCGCGGCTTCTGCCGCGTACCCGATCGGCGCACGGTGCTCCAGTCTGACGAGACCCGGCAAGTGCTCGACGAGACACATCGGCTCGGCACGTGGGTCGTCAATTTCGACGACCTGCTCGACCGGCGGCAGCTTCTCAACAGTGGTATCTCGGTCATTTGTTACAAGCACGCCACCGGCAGCAATCGCTCGCTGATCATTTCGTCAAAGGCATCCGACACACTGCTCCGCGCGACCTTATGCAGCCGGTTGCGCGGGGTTGATGCCAACTACGATTCCGAGACCGCCGGCGCGCTCGCCGGCAGGCTTATCGACGACGCCAATTCAGTATCTGGCGATATCGTCCTGCGCGCGGCGCGGCGCGGGACAAGTGCAGGTGAGCTAATCGGCGTTGTCCTCAGCAAATATCTGGTGGATCATGAGCTAGGCGCTCGGCCGCGGGCATGGCTGTTCCTCGACGATTATGCGAGTTGGCTCGGCCAAGTGGAAGGTCGGATGGCTGATCTGCTGTGCCTCGCTCCCTCGACCGACATTGACGGCAACCGTTTCCTCGACGTAATCGTCACCGAGGCCAAGTTTGTCTCCACGACTAAGCTGCGCGATAAGGCCGATCACAGCCAGATCCAGCTCAAGGCTAGCCTGCGGCGTTTCGAGAAGGCGCTGGCGGCCGACGGCGAGCCAGCCGACGCCGCGATTTGGAGGGCACGACTGGCCGAGATGCTGCAGGACGCGCAGCGCGACGGCACAAGCCTCGATCCGAGTTGGCGCACGGCAATACGGGACGGCGAATGCACAATCCGCGTAGCGGGCTACAGTCATGTCTTCAGCCACGGCTTTGCTGACGCCGAGATCGGCTCGGCCGACCACGTGATCGGCGTGGAGGGGACGCAGTCGGGCTATCAGGAGCGATTTACGCCCGCCACGGTCCGCGAAATCATGCGGACCTATGCTGACAATCGCGATCCCACTCCTCTCCGCAAGCAACTTGGGGCAATTTTGCTCAACGAGACTCTGGAGCGCCGGCGGCCGCAGCAAACGCAGGCGCCATCCATTCCCGATCCCGCCTGCGCTAGCGAGTTGACTGAACCCGTCACTCCGTTCGGAAGCGGTAAGGTATCGGAAGCGGCCGTTCCGCCCCCCATTCTGGATTTCGCTCCTGGAGCGGACGCGACTCAAACATCGCGATCCTCGCTAGACTTCAGGGCATTGCTCCAGCTTTGGGCGCAAGACCGGCCCTCGCAAGAAAGCGACACGCTATGGCTCGACGATACGGCGCAGCGCTGTCGTGCAGCGCTGCTGCGCTACGGCATGTCGGCTCGGCTTGAGCAACGGGTGCTCACCCCCAATGCAGCATTGCTACGGTTCCGAGGTTCAGACGATCTCACAGTGGCGAAGGTCGAGAACAAGCGCGAAGAGCTTGAGTCGACCCATGGCCTGGAGCTGATCGGCGTGCGGGCCGAACCTGGGTTCGTGGTGGTCTCGATAAAGCGACCGCATAGGATGACGCTCGGTCTTCCCGAGGTCTGGGCTAGCTGGGAGACGCGTAACGATGCCGCCAATGCAAGGCTGCTGATCGCCATCAAGGAAGATGACGGCAGTCCATTGTTTCTCGAACCGGAGCCCGCACCACACACGCTCGTAGCCGGAAGCACCGGCAGCGGCAAGTCTATCCTCATCCAGAACATCATTCTCGGGATAGCTGCCACCAACCGCCCCGACCAAGCCCGCATCATCCTCATCGATCCCAAGGCCGGCGTTGATTATTTCGCTTTCGAAACGCTTCCGCATCTCGATGGGCCAATTATCGATCGGGAAGAGGACGCGCTCACCCGACTCGATACGCTAGTGGCCGAAATGCAGCGCCGCTATTCGCTATTCAAGGAAGCGAGAGTCTCGAACATCGCCGCCTACAACAAGGCGGCGAGCGAGCCTTTGCCGCTCATCTGGCTGATCCACGACGAGTTCGCCGACTGGATGCAGCTCGATAGCTACCGCGCGGGCGTGGAAGCAGCGGTCAACCGGCTCGGTGTGAAGGCGCGTGCGGCAGGCATCTATTTGATCTTCGCAGCTCAGCGCCCCGACGCCAGCGTCTTCCCAATGCAGTTGCGCAGTAACCTAGGAAACCGTCTCATCCTGCGGGTAGACAGCGCCGGCACCTCAGATCTCTCTCTGGGCATTAAGAATGGTGGGGCCGAGCGCCTGCTCGGGAAGGGCCATCTCGCCGCGATCATCGGTGGCGGGACCACGCCGATTTATGCGCAAGTTCCGTTTATCGACACCGACCGTCTC
This sequence comes from Pleomorphomonas sp. PLEO, assembly GCF_041320595.1. Taxonomy (NCBI): domain Bacteria; kingdom Pseudomonadati; phylum Pseudomonadota; class Alphaproteobacteria; order Hyphomicrobiales; family Pleomorphomonadaceae; genus Pleomorphomonas; species Pleomorphomonas sp. PLEO. The sequence continues at coordinate 4,802,204 of NZ_CP166625.1, read as the reverse complement.
GAGCAGTTGGTAGCGGTGTTGGTGCGTGATCTAGGGTGACTCGCATGGAGATTAGCGCCTATCTAGACAACAATGCGACAACCCGCCCCCACCCTGAGGTGCTGGAGGCGATGCGCTACTACCAGGAGACATTGTTCCTCAACGCCTCGTCAACTGCCGGCGAGCTCCTCGGCGCGGCGCGACCGCTCGATGATGCACGTATCGCGATGCTCGACCTGCTTGGCGGCGTGACCGAGGCCGATCAGATCGTCCTCACCTCGGGAGCGAGTGAGGCCAATAGCTGGGTCATGTTCGGCGCGCTCGCGCCGGCATCACACGCGGTGACTTGCGCAAGTGAACACTCGTCGATCCTGACTGCCGCGCGATCAGCGCAGGCGCGCGGGCAGCAGATCGATGTTCTGCCGGTCAATGAGCATGGTGTGGTCGACCAAGAGAGCCTAGCTACAGTCCTTCGGCCAGAGACGCGTCTCGTCTCTATCCACCTCGCCAACAACGAGACCGGAGCGATCCAGCCACTCAGCGCCCTTGCAAAGGTGGTCCGGGAGCTGTCCCCGGGGGCTTTACTCCACACCGACGCCACCCAGGCGGTGGGCCGCATTCCGATCGATCTCGTCGGCGCGCTCGCGCAGGTCGACCTTCTCTCCTTTTCCGCTCATAAATTCCATGGCCCCAAAGGGATTGGCGGGTTGTTCATACGCGACGGCGTGGCAATCAAGGCGCTGATTTCGGGCGAGCAGGAAAAGGGCCTTCGTGGTGGGACGTCGAATGTGCCGGGGGCGGCCGGCCTGGCGGTCGCGGCACGCCTGGCTACGCTGGGGCTTAGCGAAATGGCAAAGGTGGCCCAGCTGCGCGATCAGCTCGAAGCGCGACTTCTGGCCTTGCGGCCCGATGCGATAATCCATTCGCGCTCGACGGTACGCCTGCCGAACACGAGTTCGATTGCCTTTCCCGGTGTCGCGGCTGACGATGTCACCGAGCAGCTCGCTCTACGCCGCATCTGCATTGCCACCGGATCAGCCTGCACGGCGGGCGCTACCAAGCCGTCACACGTACTGACAGCGATGGGTGTCTCCTTCGACGATGCGCGCGCTACGCTACGTTTCAGCTTCTCAGTCCAGACGACCCAGGACGAGGTTGATCGAACGATAACCGCAATCGAGCCCTTGCTACGCTCTACTCAATAAGCCTCAACCGCGATCAGCGCCAGCATTCCTGAGCGTCGAGGGCAATTCGAAAGAGATAAAGCCGCGCATATTCAAAGAAGGCGCGCCATGCGGTGGCTCACCCTCCGATACTTTTGCGCAACATCAAACGTGGTATTCTGTTCATTCATCTCCCTAGCTATTTGGCGGTTAGTGCCAGGAGATAGGGTCTGATGACCGTGGTGACCGTTCCTCGTTCCGCCTGTCGGGCAATCCCACTCGGCGCCGTCTTGCGCTGACGCAGTGCTTCCTGAAGGCCTTCGATAGCCACTGACAGGCCAATCTTGTTCCGATACCGGAAACAATTGGCGATCGTCCTTGCGACGCCGAGGACCTTCACAGGTAGCCCCTCGCCAAAATGGGTTTCAACACTCTCCATCAGCAGACGATCTGTGAAACGTACCATCCGAATGGGCGTGCCTTTGGGTTTCGGAGACCAGTCCTTCTGACCCACGGCGAGCCTAACCTGCCTCGGCAGTTGATCGGTCAACCGCATGGAACGCGACGGCGAGGAGCTTCAGCTCGCGCGAGGACTTTTTTAGTTTTCCGACGCGCCCCTCGACGTTCACCACAGCCTTGCAGAGGTCGCCAAACGATTCCCAAGGGCGTCGTTTGCCTCGTTTCCACCGTGGCGTTCCATGGGCTCATGGTGGCGGTTGTTACGCCTGCTTCGCGCAGCTCTGCCAGGCGCGAAATTCCGCGCGCGGTCAGCACCTAATGGGTGATCTGGCGTTGGGACATGACGCGCTCCGCGATACGAAAATTCGAAATACAGGACCTATTATCCGAGGATTTGCATCATTCTTCGTATTGCAAACAAAGGGACCAGATCACAGGAGGCCGCCGCTTTACGAAACGCGTTCGCCTCAAGCGGACCTGAGCAAACAGCAACGACCGACCTTCGGATCACTTCTACATCCGCACCGTGAGGGAGGCCTTCCCCTGCGCCCAAGCCCCCTAGTCTCGGCCGCCTCCTTCTGTGGGGCGGCTGCCCCGCAACGCCCCGCTGAGAGTGAGAGAGGGGATCGGTTTTCAGTGACGGGTTGAAAGTTGGAGAAGAGATCTCCGACGCCTGTCATGGAGTTTGGTCCCATGAACATGCCGGTTCTCGATGCACACCGTGACACCAGCAGCGGTTACAAGGTCGATGTCGGCCGTGGCGAGCGGGTCGGCCGCGTCTCGTCGGAGTGGTTCTCGCGTCCGACCGACGAGCGCTACCTCTCCCTGTCAGAGTTGGCCCACGCGGTCCGAGACCGCACCGAACGCAGCCAGACGCGGGTGATGGAGAGCGCGCTCATCCACGTTGAGGCAAACCGCAATGATTCAGGGCGACTGGCCCTTATCCTGCCGGGCACGGACACTCCTATCGCGCCGACGCACTGGTCCTTCGGGCAGCTCGCCAGCCTGGTCGGAGCGCCCGTCGCCTATCTGCGCCAGCTTCCGGCTGCACTTGCCGGCATCAATCTGCAATACGGCCTGACCTCACACCGCGGCGAGCAGATCAAAACACTCGAAACCGACGACGGCCGCTTCGAACTGCGCGCCGTCACCGGTCCGGACTACGGCCGCATCTACGACCACGAACTGGTCGAGGCGGTGCAGCGTCTCGCCGGCAACGGCACTGGTGATACGCGGTGGAAAATCCCCGGCGTGCTCGACTGGTCCACCGGCGTCTACAACCCTCGTATTGACATCACCAAGGACACCACAACGCTCTATGCCAGCGATCGCGATGTGTTCCTGTTCCTGGTCGACGACCTCAACCCTATTGAGGCCGGCAAGCTGCCCGACGGCTCGCCCGACCTCTATTTCCGCGGCTTCTATTGCTGGAACTCGGAAGTCGGCGCCAAGACGCTCGGCATGGCGAGCTTCTATCTTCGCGCCGTGTGCCAGAACCGCAATCTCTGGGGCGTCGAGGAGTTCGAGGAGATCACCATTCGCCACTCGAAATACGCCGCCTCGCGTTTCGCCTATGAGGCGGCACCGGCGCTCCTGAACTTCGCGAATTCCTCGCCGGCGCCCTTCGTCAAGGGCATCAAGGCGGCGCGCGAGCGGATCGTGGCGAAGACTGACGAAGACCGTGGCGACTTCCTGCGCCGGCGTGGCTTCTCCAAGTCGGAGACGGCGAAGATCATCGACACTGTGCTTGCCGAGGAGGGGCATCCGCCGGCGAGCATCTTCGACTTCGTACAAGGGATCACGGCCGTCGCCCGCGACAAGCCGCATCAGGACGCCCGTCTCGACATGGAGGCGAAGGGGAAGAAGCTGCTTGATCGAGCCGCCTGAAACCCGCCGAACCGGCGATACGGCTTTCTGAATCTCCGGTTCGGCGTATCCGTGCCTTTCCGGCTTCGTGGCGCCGTCCTCAGAGAAAGAGGGCGGCGCTTCGCTTCGTGACGGATTGGGTTCGAGAGAGAGGCTCTCGGCGTCCGTCACGGAGTAGGTTCCATGGCAACTGCCATTCAGAAGATCACCCTCGCGTCGTCTCGCGATATCCCCTTTAACAAGCTGGTGCTCAGCCAGTCGAACGTCCGGCACGTCAAGGCCGGCGTCTCGATCGAGGAACTGGCCGAATCCATTGCTCGGCGCGGCCTCATCCAGTCCCTGCACGTTCGTCCCGTCCTCGACGCCCAGGGTAACGAGACCGGCATGTTCGAGGTGCCCGCCGGCGGCCGGCGTTATCGTGCACTGGAATTGCTTGCCAGGCAGAAGCGTTTCTCTAAGACAACGCCCGTGCCCTGTGTTGTCGGTGATGCGACGAGCGACATCCTAGTCGACGAGGTTTCGCTCTCCGAGAACATCGACCGCGCGCCGCTGCATCCCCTCGACCAATTCCGGGCGTTTCAGGCCATGCGCGACAAGGGCATGACCGAGGAAGCGATCGCCGCCGCTTTCTTCATCGGCGTCAACGTTGTGAAGCAGCGCCTGCGCCTTGCGTCCGTCTCACCCAAGCTGCTCGACATCTATGCCGAGGACGGCATGACGCTGGAAATGCTGATGGCCTTCACCGTCTCGCCGGATCACACCCGCCAGGAACAGGTCTGGGAGACGGCCCGCGATGGCTGGCAGAAGGAACCATGGCAGATTCGGCGCATGTTGACCGAGACGACGGCTCGCGCGTCCGACAAACGCGTTGTCTTCGTCGGAGTCGACGCCTATGAAGCCGCCGACGGCATCGTGCTGCGCGACCTGTTCCAGTCCGACGATGGCGGTTGGCTGCAGGATGTTGGTCTGCTCGATCGCCTGGTCGCAGAGAAGCTGAAGACGATCGCCGACGAGATCGCTAATGAGGGCTGGAAGTGGGTCGAGGCCGCCGTCAGCATCCCCTATGGCGTAACCCACGGCCTGCGGGCCCTTGCCGGCAAGCCGCTCGACATGACCGAAGAGGAACAAGCGACGCGCGACGCCTTGCAGGCCGAATACAACCGCCTGTCCGAAGACTACGAGAGCGCCGAAGAGCTGCCGGAAGATGTCGACCAGCGCCTCGGCGAGCTCGAGATGGCGATGGAAGCGCTCGATAAGCGACCTGTCCGCTATGACCCGGCCGAGATCACCATCGCCGGCGCCTTCGTCACCATCGATGCCGATGGTTCGCTGTCGGTCGACCGTGGATATGTCCGTCCCGAGGATGAACGGCCGGTGGAGTCCGAGGGCGACAACATGCAGGACATGGTGCAAGGCGAGACCGTCGAACCCGCCGCTCCCGCCATCCCGCGCGCCGTCATCACCACCGACGGCCAGCCGGCTCAGTCCGACGATGAGGAAGAGGATGGCATCAGGTCGCTGCCCGATCGGCTCGTCACAGAACTGACCGCGCATCGCACACTGGCACTGCGGGACGCGGTGGCGAACCATCCGCATGTCGCCATGACGGCCCTGCTGCATAAGCTGGTGTCAGATACCTTCCTGCACCGCCCGGCGACAGGCGTGCTCGAGGCCAATGTCCGGCACGTCTATTTCTCCGCCGAGGCCGAGGGGTTGAAGGACAGTTCCTCGGCGAAGTCCGTTGCCGATCGGCACGAACGCTGGAGCGACCACATTCCAGCCGATGACGATGCCCTGTGGAATTGGCTCGTCGCGCTCGACGACGACAACCGTATGAAACTGCTCGCCCATTGCGTCAGCTATGGGATCAACGCGCTCTATGAACGACCGAACCCCTACGGCGGCTCCGGCGTCAGCGAGCATGGGCTGAAAGTCCGTCTCTCGCAGGCCGACCGGCTGGCGCGGGCGACGAAACTCGACATGGTGGAGGTCGGATGGCGGCCGACAGCCGCCAACTACCTTGGCCGCGTCACCAAAGCGCGCATTCTTCAAGCCGTCCGCGAGGGGGCCGGCGAACGGGCTGCGCAACTTATCGACCACATGAAGAAGGGCGACATGGCCAAGGAGGCGGAACGCCTTCTTGCCGACACCGGCTGGCTGCCGGAACAGTTGCGCATCCCGGCTGCGGACTCGTCTGTCGTGGAGACGGCGGCGAGCGACGGTGAATCGGCCATGGGCGAAAACGACACTTTGGAGAATGATGACTTGGCCGACGAAGCGCACCAAGCGCTGGCGGCCGAGTAATCCAACCCAGGAAACCCCGCGACCACTGGCCCGTCAGCAATGGCGGGCCTTTTCTTTGGAAGTGCGTCATGGTGGAAAAATCGCATGATCTGGCACGCCGTCTTGCCGACCACGCCGAAGCGGTATGCCGGCACTATCTCGACGCTGGCCGTCGTCAGGGCAACTATTGGCAGGTTGGCGATGTCCGCAACTCACCCGGCCGCTCGATGTTCGTGCGACTGAGGGACGGCCCCAAAGGTCCGGCTGGCAAATGGACCGACGCCGCCACCGGCGAGCATGGCGATCTGCTCGACGTGATCCGGGAATCCCTCGGTCTCATCGACTTCGCCGATGTCGTGGAAGAGGCCAGGCGCTTCCTCAGCTTGCCGCATCTTGAACCGGAGCCGACATCGAGGCGGCACCGCAGCACATCAGCGCCGTCAGGTTCGGCAGAAGCGGCACGGCGGCTGTTCGCCATGTCGCAGCCGATCGGCGGCACGCTCGTGGAAACGTATCTGCGCCATCGCGGCATTACGGCTTTGCACGCAACCGGAAACCTCCGCTTTCATCCCCGATGCTATTATCGGCCCGATGAGCACAGCCCGACCGAAGTCTGGCCGGCGATGATCGCCGCCGTCACCGATCTCGACGGCAGGATTACCGGCGCGCATCGCACCTGGCTCGCACTCGACGGTTCCGACAAGGCACCAATCGACACGCAGCGGAAAGCTGTGGGCGATCTCCTCGGGCACGCCGTCCGCTTCGGTATATCTGACGAAGTCATGGCGGCAGGCGAAGGCATCGAAACTGTCCTCTCAGTTAGCGAAGCCATGCCCACCATGGCGATGGCAGCCGCTCTTTCCGCGGTCCATCTCGCCGCCATTCTATTCCCGGCGGCACTCCGACGCCTCTACGTCGTCCGCGACAACGATCCAGCCGGCGATGGAGCACGGGACAACCTGATCGAACGGGCGAACGCGGCCGGCATCGAGGCGATCGCGTTGTCGCCCAAGCTCGGAGATTTCAACGAGGATCTCCGCCACCTCGGCATCAATGCCCTCCGGGCCAACATCCGGGTTCAACTCGCCCCGCAGGACGTCGCCCGCTTCATGATGCAGGCAGCGTGACCGGAAACGGGGAAGAGGCGGTGGGGACCGCCGCCAACATGCCCGTCCGAATGCACCAGCATCGGAGAGGACCGCGTCCGGCCTTCGAGAGGGCGATCGGCCCACGGCCGGGTCGGCCCGGCAATGGCGGCGGCCGGCTATTTTCCGGCGCGGCCTTTGGGCCGCTTTCCATCGCGAGGCAAAATAGCCGGCCTCTGCCATCCTCCGCTGACGCTCCGGCCCGGTCGCGTGCCGCGTCCGGGTGCAAGGCCGTCCCGCCCGTGGGCTTTGTCGCCATGAAGGCCCGCGACGGTCGCGGTCCATCCGATGGAGCACCCTAATGAGCGAGTACGATGACTTTGAGCCTCATCACGGCTCTTCTCCAACCGACCACGTTCTGCAGGAGCTTCAGCTCTACGGCTACCGCCCCTTTGAGGAGGAACCCGATCCCCGGCCGCTCCCCGAAGGCAACCATGTCGCCGGTGCCATCGCCGACATCTTCGACGCCCTGATCTCGACACTCGCCGACACCCGCCTCGAGCCGGACCTCGACGATCTCCTGTGGTCGACCGTCAATCTCTTCCACCGCGCCACCGACCGGATCGAACGCGAACTGGACGACAACGAACAGGCGCAGCGTCGCAACCAACGCGAACAGGACGGCAGCGAGGTGAAATCGGTCGAACTTGAGCGCCTGACCGCCGAGGGCCAGACGCTGATCGAACGCCGGAACGCCTTCGAACTGATGCGCGACCAGGCCGCCGATCACTTCGAGCGTCACACCGGATCAAGCTGGCGCCCTCGCACCGGCTCGATGGTCAACCATCGCAACCTGACCGCCGCAATGATCGACAGTCGCGATTTCCTCGCCGCCAAGCGTCGCGCCGAGACCGAAGTCTTATTACCGGCCGGGCCGAAGATCGCCTTCACCGGCGGCGACAGCACTGATCACAACCTCATCTGGGCCAAGCTCGATCAGGTCCATGCCAAGCATCCCGACATGGTGCTGCTGCACGGCGGTTCGCCGAAAGGCGCCGAGAAGATCGCTGCCCGCTGGGCCGACCATCGCAAAGTTCCTCAGGTTGCCTTCAAACCCGACTGGACCAAACACGCCAAGGCGGCGCCGTTCAAGCGCAATGACGCGATGCTGGCCGTCCTGCCAATCGGCATCATCGTCTTTCCCGGTACAGGCATTCAGGACAATCTCGCCGACAAGGCCAGGAAGCTCGGTATCCCGGTCTACCGTTTCGGAGGCGGCGCTTGAGCGCCGCCACTACGGCACAGCCAACCCAAGCTCGATCCGCTTCTTCTTCGACACCCCCTTCGAGACGATGGAGTGCGATGCACGGATATAGTCCCGCAGCGCACCGTCATCGAGGCCGGGCTTGGCGAAGTGCTGGATCCACTTCATCCCCCGGGATGCAAGATAAGGTGCGGGACGCAGTCCCGGCTGCTCCTTGAGTATCTCGTAGGCGATGTCGCTCACTTTGAAGGTGAAACCTGGTTCGTCACCCTGCCACCCCCCGATCGCGAAGACCTTCCCGCCGACCTTCCAGACATGCGATCCACCCCACTGGACCACATAGCTCGTCGCCGGCAGCGCGCCGCAGAACGCGTTGTACTCTTCGTAGGTCATGCACACTGTCTCCGCCCGAGCCTCGATCGATTGGCCCCTCTTGCGCCGCCGGTAGCAGGTTCCTAGGTCCGCATGACGGCGGCGCCCTCGGCCTGGCTGTAAGTCTCGGCCGAAAGATCCTGCACCGAGGATATGCCGCGCCCGAGCCAGAAATCGCGGAACAGCCGGCGGCGACCAAGCGCCGTCGACAGAGTCTGTGGCCCAGCCATGAATCCCGGCCGGCGATAGGGCTTCGTTGCCAGATAGCCGCAGATCTCGGCCATCGCCACGTCGGCATCGCAGGTGATCGCCGGTACGCCGTCGATCTGGCTGTCGCGGGCCAGAACGAACATCGGTGGCGTTCCTGGCCCGAGACGGGAGTCGGTCAGCATTTCGTCGCGAAAGGCGGTGCCGCAGAGCAGCACGGCGTCGATCTGCCGTTGGTCGGCGCTGAGCAAGGCATGGATATGGTCGAAGTGCGTGTTGATGTTGATGATGCTTACGACGAGTTCTTCCGATTGCATGATCTCGGTCAGCGCGGCGATCAGCGGCAGCTTGTGCGGATTGCTGAAATCGTCGACGAAGGCGGCCACCTGACGGTAGCGCTATGGCGCCGACGCTCAAGCCCGGCGATGCCGTCTTTGTGCTTCCGACAATCGGCTACGAGGGGGAAGGGATATATCTGGTTGAAGACGGGGGCGACATTCCGAGCCTTTTCAGGGCAATGACTGCGGCAACCCGCGAGGAGATCTGCCTGTCGTTCGACGCTACACTGCACTCCGCATTTACGATGCCGCGAGACAGGTTCAACGAGCGGGTTCTTGGGTTGGTCGTGGCGGAGCTCAGGGTGACCCAACCAAGCAAAGCTGGGAAATTGTAAAAAAATTGTGATCAATGAAAATGAGAACCTATTTTGACTAGTATAGAAACTCACAGGAATAGTTTAACTCCGCCGAACCAAACGTTTCTGAACTAGCGAAAATTACTGAGAACTCGAATCGTAAGCAGTTAAACGCATTGCGTCTCCTCGAACTTCGTATGGTTTCTTTAGCCCTAGTTTTCCAGGTGCTTTTCCCACGTAAGTCGCAAATAAATGATTATCCATGTACGATATATCTAAAGTATAATTACGCCTATCGCACAGTGTGATTAAAATATCAAGTAATCCATATCCGTTTGGCTCGATGTCAAACAAACTAAGTTCCCTATCTGGATTGTGGTCTAGCGCTGAAGACGGCGTGTGCTCCAACGTGGTGCACTTGTATCGGAATTTATCCCCAAAATACGAGATATCCATTCTAAGTACACGTAGATATTCTTTTATAACCGTATATTGTAAATCGACAATTGATGGATATCCGGTAAGAGTGAAAATTGGGCAAAATATTTGTTCTCCTGAAATAAGTATATCTGATACTTCTTGAGCTGTGCGCCATTTGTTGTTTATACGAATGCGTATTGTATCTGTGATATCGCCGGCGAATATTGATGTAGTACTTGAAATTAAGTTGAGCGTTTTCGGGGCGAAATTGGCCTGAGTTGCTAGGTGTGCTTGGAGAGACGCCCATTTTGCCAAGGCATCAGCGGGTGCGAGAATGGGGCCTACATGGCGCGTCGCCCCTGTTGGGACGTGGTCAATGACTCCGGACCACTTTTCTTCAACAGAGCCAAATGTTAACTCTGTCCGAAGCCCCCCAACGGTGGATAGTGAGTAGCCGACGGAGCCAATTATGCAGGCAGCGCCAAACTGAGGGTGTGTATCGCAAATCAGCCTAATATGTTGCGACATTTTCCCCATGACGCCATCATAGTCCTGATCTAAGGTATTTGTGAGCGAAGATCTCTCTTTATCATTGAAGGCGTCAATATAAACTCGTCCAGGAAATATGCTGAGAAGCCAAGAAGTCAGATCGCCTTTATGCCAGTCGCGCTTGTGAACGTTCATCTTTCTCCCTGACTCCACGACGAAAATATCTACGTCCGCCATCGGACATAAAGCGCCAATCGCCTCGGGTAGGGATACAATGTACTCTTTGAGAGAGAAACTAACGGTGCGTAACTTATCAAATGTCGTGCGGTTAACACGGAGACGGACTCGAGTTGATATGCGAGCGCCCGGTAGTTGCTCGCCAGTAGTTTTTAATATGGGTCTGTTCAAGAGGCCATTTTTAAACTTTAGCGTCAGGAACGAATCAATTCCTGAGTCAAAGTTTCGAGAGGTAACTGATACATCGCTTGAAATCATGAATACTGAAAAGAATCCAATCCCGTAGCGACCAATTCGCGGAGCTCTTCTTGCCATTAAGCCGGGGCGCTCTTTTCTCATCAAAGTTGACCCGGCATAGCTAGCGCCGAAATCGATGAGTGGTCCGGTAAGTACAGCTTCAGACATTCCGATGCCGTCATCATCAACAATTATGAAGATGTGCTCACCATCCCCGTCTGGCTCAACTTGAATTGTTATCGAACCTTGAAAATCATCGTCCAATTTTCGCCGCTGTTGAATAGCGTCGATACTGTTTTGAATTAGCTCACGTAAAGCAACGATTGGATTATAGCCATAAAGTGCGGCGCCACCAAACATTGAAACGACGTGAGACACGTTTGAAATCCGTACCTCCGCAGATATCGGTCTCCATCCGTCAGTCAATATTTGGCTTGAAATCCTTTCTGTCGATGAAGCATCGCGGATGTGATCAATGGCGAAGGGGGCAAGGCGAAGGTCACGAAGTAATTCATCCGACTTTTTAAGCTCGAGGTCCGCGACTGCGAGGGCGTCTCTGGCAACCCACCATGCGGCGACGTCCTCCTCGGAAAATGATTTTGTCGACGTGAAGCAAAGCGCTTTGGGGTCCTCTGGAAGGACAAACGGTATCGATAATCTGTTTTGACCCACCCAATGATCACGAGAAACACCACGAATATTTAGTAAAGCAAGTAGGAAGTCTGGCGCACGTGATTGGTCAACTTGAACGGCATCTGCACACCGAAGTAAGCAGGCTAGCACGATCGGGCGCACACTCCACTCGCTAGGCATGCCATCAAGAGCGCCTTTAAATTTCGGAAGCTTTTCAAGGTCAGAACTGTTCCAGTGATGACTTGCGGCAATCAGGCCGATGATCTCGCCGCAATGGTGCCTAAGCCTCTCATCCTGCAGGAGGTGGCGTTCTTCGGGGCCTGATCCGACTTTTAGCCATGCTAGACTGGTGGCTCGCTGAGCATGGAGTTCTCGAAGCGTGTTAAAGAGAATTTCATCCTGAGCCGAGTTGGGAATCTTCTCATCCCAATTGTGCTCATGTTTGTGAGCCCAATCTGCCTCTGCATCCTGCCAAATAACGTTAGCCTGAATTTCAGACAGACCACCCGGAAATGCGGCTACGGAATTTGCTGCGTCGTGAAGCAAGATAGCCGAACCGAATACAAATGCCTCAAGTGGAGTGATCAAGTAATTCGGCCCAGCGATTACATCCGCACGCTGCCATAGTGAAAAGAAATGCTTCTCGTCGTGGAGGGTTAGGGATGGCAGCGTTCTGGCTATCTGGGCCGATAACTTGCAAGCGTTCTGCCAGAAAATTCTATATTCAACAATCAGTTCGTCGAGTAGGGCGTGGGAATAGGGCTCCCATCGGGTCTTGTCCATGGCTCGTGCCCAGAGGCCAACATTTTCCCACTGCACTTCACACCTCCAATTACGAATGAGCCTCGCTGGCTTGGGGCGGTTCATCGACTAGAAGACGGATCTGGTCACTTCATTCTCAAAGGGCGTATCAATTGGCTTGTGCCTACCTCATATCGCTAAGCTGGAAAGGCGCGGGTTACCCCGCGCCTCCCTGTCGGTGCCGCTAGACGGCAGGCGGGATTTCAGCGAAGCGCTTTCCCGTCTTGATCTCGCTGATCCGACCAGGGTTCACGTCGAAGTCGGCCGCAATGCGGTTCAAGAACTCGCCCTTACGGATACGAGCTTTGATGATTGCGGCATCCTCTGCCGTGAGCATGTAGGACGGGGCTCGATCGCCGCGTCGCGGCGTCTCAGGTTCAGCCATAATGGTTATCCTTTGTAATGGCTGTTGGCTGAACCAGCTTGCATGGGATACCCAAATCAGTTTATCACCAATTTGGTTATCCAAAGAGCGACGGTAGTTCAGACAAACGTCGCTGCTGATCCAATTCAAACGGCCTAGAGTTGCACCTCTAGGCTGTTCGTTTTTTGCGAATCAGCCAATAACCGATTGAACTCTTTGTGTTGTGTAACCACAACCCCGGCCGGATTAACCCTACAGTTTTCAACAGACACTACTGACGAACGATGTCAGTTGTTCACTATTTGTTCTGAACGTATATTCGGGACATGGAAGACGAGACCATCATCCTCACGGTCACATTCAAAGCCGCCCTACTGGAGCGCTGGCAACACCTCGAATTGAGCTGTGAAGCCTGCGGGGTGTCCGTGCGCTTGCGTGCCCCACATCTGATACGCCGATATCACCTACATCCCGATGCGACGGGGCTTCCTCTACCTCGTCGCCGTAATGGATTGGGCGAGCCTGCGGGTATTGGCGTGGCGGCTGTCGAACACGATGGATGCCGACTTCTACATCGCCGCGGTCGAGGAGGCCATGGCGAGACATAGGAGACCAGAAATCTTCGACACGGACCAGGCAGCCCAGTTCAGCGGCCCACGGGTTTACGGAGCTCCTGACCGATGCAGGTATACGAATCTCCATGGACGGGCGGGGTCGGCGGATGGACAACGTCTTCATCGAGCGGCTATGGCGTTCGATGAAGTACGAGTGCATCTATCTCCACGCTTACGAGACCGGCTGGGAAGCCCGTGCCGGCATCGGACGGTGGATCGACTACTACAACTTCGAACGACCTCATTCGACACACAGTGGGCGTACACCCGTCGAGGTCCACGTGGAGGCCGGCGACATCAGACTGGCGGCGTGACGGACCATCGGCCCAAGCTTACGAAGGCCGACAAGCTGTCCAGTCCGGTGGAGCCACCTCACTCATGAACAATGCGTGTTCAGGCACTCGGCGCGGAGCTTGCCGTTGAAACTCTCGATGAAGCCCGTTGTCCGTTGGCTTGCCGGGCCGTGAGAAGTCCGGGACGACGCTCTTATGGTCGGCCCAGAGGTCGAGATCCCGACTGACGACTCCGAGTACTGACCGATCCGGATTGTCTTCGGGTAGCCGACCTCGGCGCGGACGGGCTCGAGCGTTGCAACAAGATCTTCGGCCCGATCGCGAGTTCCGAGGTCACCGTCTCTGCAGTGCCCGTAACGCGACAACAACGTCATCGAACGGGAACTTCTTCCCCTTGATATCCTGGTAGTCTTCGTGCCCCTTGCCGGCAATCAGGAGGATACCCGCCTTCGGTAGATTCGAAACGGCTTGGGAGATCGCGACGTCACGAGGAGCTACCGAGGCAGCTCTTCTTTCCGCTCCCGCTTCAACGATGCCACCCATGACCTGGGCGCGAATAATACCAGGATCTTCACTTCGTGGATTATCGTCTGTGACGAATATCTGGTCCGCTAGTTCTCCGGCGACCCGACCCATTCGCGGACGCTTTCCTACGTCGCGATCGCCGCCAGCACCAAAGACGATCGAGATTGGTCTTCCAGGAAACGCCTCACGCGCGCCAGTTAAAATCGACCGCAGTGCATCGTCCGTGTGAGCATAATCAACATAAACACGCCCGCACGTGTTGGTCTCCCCAACGAACTCCATCCTTCCTCGCACCGGCCGGACGCGACCCAGCGCAGCCACAGCTTCGCCAAATGATACGCCTGATGCGACTGCCATTCCGACAGCCAGCACCGCATTGTATCGCTGAAACGCGCCATACAACGGCATTGCGATTGCCACAACCTCCGGGCCGTGGTGCATTGTCAGTTCAACCCCGACGTCACTTTGGGTCGCCGATGCTACAAAGAAGTCGGCTGTTGCGTGCTCACACGAGCAGGTCAGTATTTGGACATCCGGTCTCTGTGCCGATATCGAAGTGATCAGATCGACGCCGTAACGGTCGTCGATATTAACAACAGCAACACCCTCCTTCTTGAGGCGATCGAGGAAAAGCATCCGTTTGCATTCAGCGTATCTCTCGAACGCCCCTAGATCGTCGTCCATAGTCCGCTTCTTGCGGTTGTAGCTGTGGTAGTTCAGGTGATCCCGTGTAAGGTTGGAGAAAGCGGCGACATCGACCTCAACGCTCGACAACCGCTCCTCGTTTAGCCCTTGGCTCGAAGCCTCAACAGCGAGGTACGAGCGTGTGTGCTTCTCCGCCACTGCCTTAAGTAGCTTGCAGAACGCGTCGGGTTGAGGAGTGGTCAGGCCTGTTACAAGACAATTATGAGGCTCATCCGAAATCAACCCCAATGTACCGAGGGAGTATGCATCTCGCCCGACGGCCCGCCAAATGTCGCGTAGGATCGATACGGTCGAGGTCTTGCCATTGGTGCCTGTTACCGCAGCAATGTGGTGGGGTCTCTTCTGTATAAAGCGAAAGGCGACCTGCGCAAATGCGAGCTCAGGGTTCGCAACCTGCACAAAAATCACCTTTGACCGAGCGTAATCATCAACAGGAAGGTCGTCAAGGTTGAGGCCTGGCTCAAATACGACAACCTGCGCTCCACTCTCTATCGCGCTCGCGATGAACCTTGGGCGATCATCCTTTGGAACATCCCCGCTCGGTGTTGGGGCCTTGGCCTCAAGCGAGAAGAAGATGTCGCCGGGATCCACCTTTCTGCTATCCATTGTAGCGCCATACAAAATTAACGCCTGTGCCTTTAGCGTTGATGTTACGTAAATCGGATCAACAATGTCGACAAGTTCAGCAAACGTCATTTTGATCCCTCCGGACCGGCGCTCTTTCCACTAGAGATCCCCTAAGGGACCACGACCTCTTCGGGGCGTTCATGGGACAGGAAATCGAGATGACTCATCGAGTATCCATAGGCCCCGGCTAAACCGACGACAAAGATGTCGCCGATACGTGCGTGCTGAATAACGATCGGCTCCGCAGTAAGCTTGTCGGCCGAGTTACAAAGCGCCCCTCCAATGAACGCCTCCTCGTCGACCACCTCTTCTTGCTCCTCAAACACAGGCGGACGACCGATTGAGACGATAGATGTGGGGTGATTGATCTTTAGCGCGACAGGTCGTCGGAAGTGATGCGAGCCACCCTGACAGACGACCTGCTTAACCCCCAAGCTCGACTTGATGTCGAGTATCTCGCTGCAATACCAGCCACTATCAGCCGCCAGATAGCGCCCCAACTCGAGGACAAATTGTCGATCTTCATAGCCGTATCGTGCGATAAGGGCCTTTAGTCCTGAGGCATACTCAGGCAACGAAAAGTCAGCCCCGGTTTCAAGATAGTCGATGCCGAATCCTCCACCGAAATCGATGACCTTACAGAGGTCGACATGGTGTCGTTCCGAAACTACGGAAGCGAGTTCAAACACCCTACGGCAGTTCTCCAGTAGATCGCTGGCGACCAGCACGCCGCTCGCCGAATAGACGTGAAGACCTTGTACGCTAAGGTTACTTAAGGCAATTATAAGATGCAGTTTGTCGAGGAACTGGTTCTGATCTATCCCAAACTTCGAACTGTCACCGGAAAAGGTCGCTTGGGCGCCGTGAACCTGAAAATTTGGATTGACGCGGATAAGAATATTCTGCGTAGTTCCCAACTCGGAACAGATGCTGTTTAGCCGATGGGCCTCGGTCAGAGACTCGATGTGGACTAACCGGATGCCGGTTGTTGCCGCCCATCTTAGTTCTTCTGGCGACTTTCCTGGCCCCGTGAACACAATCTGCTTAGGTGAAAATCCGGCCTCTATAGCCTTTTTTCCTTCTCCTATACTCGCGATCTCAACTCCCCCGATCCCGGCATCCAAAGCGGCTCGCAGGAACGCTGGGTGTGGGTTCGCCTTCATCGCGTAAAAAATCTCAACGCGTTCCGGGAGGGCGCTTCTGAGCCCCGCGATCTTCGACACCATAGGAGTCAATTCGTAGACATAGAAGCTTCGTCCCGAAGATCCGCTGGCTGCAATGTCCCGAATGACCTTTTCAATATTGCTTGATAGTCTCATTTGCGGTCTCCCGGCGTTGAATTATGATGACGTATCGTCGTAAGCCTCCAATTCCCGTCTCATTAGGTCGTCCAGAGTGCCTCTACGCTCGATTACTCGCAGATGGCCGCTTTCTTCAATCAGGATGGACGCGGGAAGATTCATGGAGTTGTACTCACTCTTCATTGAATGCGAGTAGGCACCAACTCCGGCCATTACCATGATGTCGCCAACACGTACTTCCGGAAATACTCGCGGAGCCAAAGTTCCATCATTCTCGGCGGTGACGGTGAATACATCGCCTGATTCACAGAGGTAACCGGCAACAACATAGGGCTTGCTTACGGCCCGAGAAACCCCGTCGCGCGGTACAAACCGGATCGGATGGAATGCTCCATATAGGGACGGGCGGATATTGTGATTCAATCCTGTGTTGACAATTACAAAGTTGTAACCGGCCGAGCGCTCGTCAGGGTCGGTCGTCTTTACTGCTTGCGCTTCGGCGAGCAATACCCCTGAGCCGGCCACCAAGAAGCGGCCCGGTTCGATTTGCAGGTCCACCTTTCTTCCTATCTGGCGAGAGAACTCGTCCATGGAAGCCGAGAGAGCGTTCCCCCACCCCTCTAGTGGCATTCCGTCATCTTTGTCGTCATCGTAAATTACTGGAAAGCCGCCGCCCAGATTGACAATCTCTAGGTCGGGAAACCGCTTTGCCATTTCCAGCGTTTTGTCCTTGATGAACAGCCATCGGCTCAAGTCCGTTCCGGAGCCGATATGCGAATGCACTCCGACGACCTTGATTCCGTTCTCTGCGGCGACGCTCCTCGCATCGTCAATTTGCGTGAAATAGATCCCGTGCTTGCTGCTGGGCCCTCCAGTGTTGGTCTTATGGTTAGCCCCATGCCCTTCGCCAGGATTAAGTCGCAGTGAGCATCTGGTGGCACCAGCTCGGCCGAGGAGCCGAATCTGATCGATCGAAGTACAGTTTACGAGAATGCCGCGCTGGACGAGCGTGCTATAGACCTCCAGAGTGGCCCCTTCTCCGGTATAGTAGATCTCCGCGGCTTTGAACCCAGCACGCAGCGCCCGATCGACCTCATTGATCGACGAAGCGTCGATCCAAAAACCTTCCTCCCTAACGATATTGAGGATGGCACCGATCGTGAGAGCCTTGCAAGCATATCGAGGGTGGAAAGGGCGATACGCGATCGAATTCATGATCTCTCGCGCATTCATCCTGACTGTTTTCTCGTCGAATACGTAGGTTGGAGTGTGATACTTCTCGACGATTTGGAGAGTGAGCTGGTCATCGCGGTATAATGGGTGGTCTGAAACTCTGTTTCCCTTGATCATGACCGTGACCCTTTGCGAAGGGGGCAGGTTGCTCCCTCTGAGGCTTGAATTATGGCGCGAACGCGCTACAACTGGCAGGTGAAAATTTGGGTTAAAATGGAGCTGATCTTGCAGGGATTTGACCAGGACGGCCAGAATTCGCGGTTCTTCGCCCGTCTCTGTCGCTCGAATTAGCCCGTCCCGCAAATGGCAATCATAGACAGCATATTCGACTTGGCCCGACGGTCCATTCAGGAGGCCATTGCCGAGAAGCGCACTTCTAAAGAGCGATGGCGTCGCGACACCGGCTTGGCGAAGGCGACTGTCGAAGCGGTGATTTCTGGAAGGGATGCGCACGAGCACACGAAGGTCCAGGCTATTAACGCGACCTTTCGCGACGAGGACGCCCTGCTGTTAGCGCTGCTTATGAGTATGACTAGCACAAGCTCTGCTGAACAATTGCCGCTTGCAGCATACGTTGGCAGATCGCGATATGTGCGACGAAGCTCGAGCGGAGAAGTGGTTACCGGTGATCTTGATATAGATGAGGCCAGAGGGGGCTTCGTGTTTCGTAGTATTCCAGATGTTCTTCCGGATGGGTCTGCAAACGCGATACGAAAGGCTCTGCATAAAGGACCGGTAATCCGACTTGGTGAAAGGGTAATATTGTTTGGAGTCGGGGAGCGATATTTGCGCCTCGTTATCTCTCACAATCCGGATTCGCCGAAGAGCGCTGTATCAAGAGCTATTATTTTGACGACGGATCAGACGCGCCTGGACCCAATGGCGACCGTGATGTTCCACGCTCATTCGTCATATCGAAGCTTCGGGACATTCGAGGAGGACTATCGGCGCAGTTTCGATAGACATCTAGTGAACGTGGATCGACAGCCCTCCACCGGATTGCTGAGGGTGTAATCCTAGCTACATGTCTGAGCTGTGGGGATGAATGTTAATGAGCGTCCCCGGCAGGAGCTTGCTTGTCAGGTGGAATATGTTGCGTCGCTCCACGGCAATGCAGCCGGCAGTGGAGGCGAGGTTGGGACGCGGAATATGGAGGAAGATCGCGCTGCCCTCTCTAGAACAGGGACGGATCGGCGTCGTCTGCGGGGGACTCGTGGATCGGCGGCAGGTCCTTCAGGCCGGCGAGACCTTCGAGCTGGAACCCCGTTTCCACTCGTAGAAGCTTGTCCGGTTCACGCCGCGGCGGCGACAAGGCTCCGCAGCGTTCCCTAGTTGCTCGGCAAGTTCGAGAACGCTCAGCCGCCTCACACCATCAAATATGAGGAGGTCTACCTCCACGCCTACGACACGGTCCGAGAAGCTCGGGCGGCCATCGGCCGATATCTGAGCTTCTATAACGGACGACGCCCACATTCATCGCTTGACCGGAAAACACCCGATCAGGTCTACTTCGACCAGCCGCAGCCTTCTCGGCTTGCGGCATGAAAGATGCCAAGAACCACTTATAAATCGGCCGAAAACTGTTCAAACAAACCGAGCCGCCTCAAGATGCCCACTTCGCAGCATCTGGAATGAGTATGCGAAGATAGCCCAACTCATACACAGCAATTTTTGCGGTGATTGGCTTTGTCGATGTTGGCGTGGCCAAAGAAGCGGGATGGAGAACCCGCCTAGAGTATTCAGCTAGATGGATACGCGTAGCGAATGTCGGTCTCGTAGGTTGCCTGCCCCCGCAACCAAAACAAACGAAAAGCCCCAGCAAACTCAATGAGTTGCTGGGGTTTTGTTTTGGTGCGATTATCCTGAACTAAGAAAATCAGTTAGTTAGCATCGCAGGTTCAAATCAGGTGGTGTGCCCCTGCAACCAATATGCTGAGCGGAAAGCGGCCACAGCCCGATCGAGTCATTCTTATTCGAAAGCGGGAGTTGCTAGCCGAAAGCCGATGGCTGCGTCTCCGATCAACCACATTTGCTCGCAACGCAAATCCTCGCTCAGCGCTCTTGGGCCGAAACCCAATCAGCCAATTAATTAATATCGGCTGTCATGATTCACTTTGTCGAACGATGGAGCCTGGATCATGGCAGGAGAGTTCTGGCTGGATGAAGAGCAGCGGGCAGCGATCGAGCCGCTAACGCATCGTTGACCCGATAGCTGGCGGTAGCCAATGCAGTGCTGTTGTCGTAGCCGTCGGCCTCGGTGTTGCCGTTGTCGCTGGTGGTGGAAGAGAATCCCGAAGTTTGGAAGCGCTGGAACGAAGCGGCCATTTCGAGCGCATCGGTGGTGGCGGAAAGGCCGTAGCGGGCAACCCCGGTGCCATAGGAGCCGCGCCGAAGACAACGAGGCGATCAAGGCCCGACAGATCGGTGGCCGGGCGCTTCGCAAGCACCAACCGGTTGCCGCCTGCGACACTGGGCAGGCAATCGACTGGGATATCGGAGGGCGCGTCCCCCCAGGCCGAGGCCCCCGATGGCCTCTGGCGGCTGGCTATCTCGCTGGATCGGCAGGTGGCTTGCGGTGGCGAGATCGGCGAGCAGGCGCGATTTACTCATAACGGCCACCGCCTCGATCAGGATGACGGGCTCGGCGTGCGCCTTGATGAGGCGAAGCAGACGCTGCTTCCTGATCTCGCCGATATCCACGCCTTGGGGCCCATCGTGTCCACGCAACAGGAAAGATCAAGTCCGTTCAGGGGGCATGAGGGATTGTCTCCGGCCAAGGACCACTTCCAAGGTGTGTTCAAGCCTCTGGGGGGTAGGGGCGCCGTAAAAGCTCTCGATGACGGTGTTATCGATTGGCTTGCCTGGACGGGAAAAGTCGAGGATGGCGCCGTCCCTGTGGAGCGAGGTCACGGCTGAAGAGTTAGCTGCCCCGGTCGATACGGATCGGCGTTGGGTCCCGACGTCCCGGCAGATCCTTTCGGGAGCCTGAATCACGTCCTCGTCACGGTAGCCGAACCGGGGGAGTGGCCGTCGGCGACCGGTTCCTTGGCTGGCAATCGCTACGTATTACGTCGCATTGAAAGGCTCTTGCCGATATTTCCGATATTTGTAATACATATCATATATTACAAAGCGGAGGAAACCTTAATGTCGGATGCCAGCCTTCCCAATCAGCTGGTCGAAGCGGATTTCGACCAGGCCAGTGGCACGCCTTATGTGGCGGGTGCGCGCAAATGGACCCTCTTGACCTCGCTTCTGGTCAACAATTTCGTCCTGCTGGGGCTCTATGTCGGCGTGCTTGGCGTGTTGCTGCCCAACCAGATTGCCGCGCTTGATCCGGCGAACAAGGCGAACAATCTCGCCATCGTCTTCGCCATCACCTCGATCTTCTCGACGCTTGCGACGCCGATCGCTGGCGCATTGTCGGATCGCACGCGCAGTCGCTGGGGGCGTCGCTCGCCGTGGATCGCTGTTGGCGCGTTGGTGGGAGCCGCGGCTCTGTTCGGCGTTTCCTTCATGACCAGCCTGGTGTCGATCACGGTTATCTGGGTGATGGCCGCCGTGGCGCTGAACTCGATGCAGCCGGCGCTGACCACTGTGGTCGCCGATCGGTTTTCCGAAAGCAATCGCGGCCTTGCCGGCGGCTTTGTCGGCGCCGGCATGACGGCCGGTGTCGCGGCGGGCGCCGTGGTCGCCGGGCGCATGGCGGGCAACATGGTGACCGCCTACGGCTTCTTCGCCATCGCCATTGCCGTCACCTGCCTCGCCTTCGTGTTCGTCAACCGGGAGGCGCCATCAACTGACATGAAATCGGAGAAGTTCGATTTCGCTTCCTTCCTCAACGGCTTCTGGAGGCCGCTCAAATCGCATGACTTCGCCTGGGCCTTTGCCGGCCGCTTCGCGATCTACATGGGCTATCAGGCGGTTGCCACCTATCTGCTCTACATCCTGCAGGACTACATCAAGCTGTCCAACGAGGATGCCAACATCAGCATCGGCAACATATCATCGATCACCTTCGTCTTCGTGGTGACGGCCTCGCTGCTGGGCGGGTACCTTTCCGATAAGTGCAAGCGTCGCAAGCCCTTCGTCTTCTTCGCCAGCCTGATCATGGCGCTGGCCATGTTGGTGCCGTTGTGGATGCCGAACATGAACGGCATGTACATCTACGCAGCGCTGATCGGTATCGGCTACGGCGCCTTCATGTCGATCGACCTCGCACTGATGACGCAGGTATTGCCCAAGACCGTCCAGGGCGAAGCCGGCAAGGACCTCGGCGTGCTGACCACCGCCATCAACATCCCGCAGATCATCAGCCCGCCGATGGCCGCCGTGCTCCTTGGCATGTTCGGCCACGATTACAAGGTGCTGTTCATCGCCGCGGTGATCTTCGTCGGTCTTGGCTCCTTCTTTGTCCTGCCGATCCGCTCGGTGAAGTAAGGCCGTCACGGTCAGCCACTCCACCCGCCCTGACGCGCATCGTCGGGGCGGGCGCTCGTTTCTAAAGGGAGGTATCCATGACAACCACGCGTAAGTGCTTCGCGGTCGATCTTCATGACGACCCCGAACGCGTCGCTCTCTATCGCCACTGGCACCGCGCCAGTGGACCGCCGGCGGCAGTGACCGCCGCGATCCGCGCCGACGATATCCGCGAACTCGAGATCTATCTGATCGGGAACCGCATGTTCATGATCATGGAGCAGGGCGATCGCTTCGATCCGGCGGCCAAAGTGGAGCGAGACGCTGCCAACGAGGACGTCAAAGCCTGGGATGCGCTGATGCGGACCTTCCAGAAGACGCTGCCCTGCGGCCCGGAAGGATCGACATGGCTCGAGATGGAACGCATCTATTCGCTTGCCGAGCAGCCCTGAAAAGGCGTGCTCTCTGGAGAGCCAGAGGCACGTCGGCCGCGCCGGTTACGAGGCGCTGGATGTTCCTGGCGCCTGACGGCGATGTTTCCAGGCATCAGCGATATGGGTGCCCATTGCCGCGGAAGCCGCGACGGCGTCGTGGCGGGCGATGGCCGAGACGATGGCAACATGCGCCCGATGGGTCTCGGCGATGTCGGTGATCGTCGGGTGGCCGCTATAGCCCCGAGTGGTCAGCGCCTGCCCCTGGAGGCCTGTGACAATGGCCCTGCCGAGTCGGTCGCCCGACAGGCTCATGATGAAATTGTGGAACTCGATGTCGCCGGCGGCATAGGCCACCGGATCGTTCATCATCGCCTCAAGGCGGCCGAGCAAGCGGCCAAGTTCGCTGATCTCGAGGTCGCCGATGCGTCGCGCCGCCTTGGCGGCCATGGAGCACTCGAGCTGGGTGCGGATCTCGATCATGTTGTCGAGAAACTCGACTCCATCGTGCCGCTGGAATAGCGCGGAGAGCACTGTCGGGTCGAGCATGTTCCAGTGAAATTGATCGAGGACGATGGTCCCGCGTCCTTGCTGGCTGTTGACCAGCCCCTTCTCGGCGAGCGTCGTCGATACCTCGCGAATCACCGTGCGGCTGACCTTGTAGATGTCGCAGAGCGCGCTTTCGGTCGGAAGCGATGTTCCCGCCGGGTAGACCTCAGTGACAATGGCGTGGGTGAGGTGGTCGACCACCGCGCTGGCGAGGCGTGGGCGGCGCACGAACGCGGCCTGATCGGGTGCTGTCAGCTCACCCGCCGTCTCTTGCCGATCGATCACGTCTGCCCCTCGCTTACCGTCGCCAAATCCGCAGCCACCCTGCATTGCTCCTCATAACACGCCCATCGAATCGTCAACAACTGGACGCCTGTCGGCAGTGGCCAGCTGAAGATTGCGTGGGTCCGGCAATCTACGCGCTCTGACGTATCGGGAACTTTCGGGATTGCCGACATGAATCATAATACATATTATGTATCATGTTTACAGCGTGTGAAGTCAGCCTGCCATCCTGTTGCTGCACGCGAGAGGGAAGTTCATGAAGATCACCGGCTACCGCAGCCTGACGACGGTTTGCGACTGGAAACGCCCGATCGGCGACGTCAACGGGGTGATAGCCTCGGGCGTGACCGAAGTTCCCATCCTCATACTGGAGACCGACGTAGGGGTCGAGGGCGTGGGGCTCGGCGGTCACGCCGATATCGACCGCGTCTTTCCGGCCCTCGAAGGGAATGACCCGCGCACGGTTGCCGCGCTCTACGACCGCATGCAGGCCCATGTTTTCAAAAGTGGTCATTGCGGCAGCGTCTTTGGCGCCATAGGTGCCGCCGACATGGCTTTGTGGGACATCAAGGGCAAGCTGGCCGGTGAGCCGCTGTGGCGTTTGCTCGGCGGCGCCGACCGGTTCGTTCCCGGCTACGCCTCGGTGCTCGATGGAGGGCTCGACGACGAAGTGCTTGTGGCACTCTACCGGACCTGGGCCGAACGAGGATTTACCGCCGCCAAACTCAAGGGTGGTCGCGACGTCGAGGCCGACATCCGCCGTCTGCTGGCGGTGCGGGACGCGCTTTTGGTCAACAGCCACAAACCGGCTCTGATGTTCGATGCCAACGAATCCTGGTCACGTAAGCAGGCAGTCCGCCACGTTGCCGCCATCGAAGAACAGGTTGACCTTACCTGGATCGAGGAGCCGGTCCGACGATGGGACGTCGACGGCCATCGGGCCGTGACCGAATCCGTCCGTGCGTCCGTTGCCTCCGGCGAAAACCTGACTGGCCTGGAGCAGTTCCGGCCTTTCGTTGCCGCCGGTGCCATCGACATCCTGCAGCCCGGCAGTTGCTGGGGCATCACCCACTTCCTGCGCGTGGCCAACCTGGCTCGGGCCTTCGATCTGCCGGTCAGTCCCGTCGGCTACAACGGCAATCCCGTGTCGCACGCCGCCGCCTCGGTGAGCAACCATATTGGCCACGAGATCCAGAATCTCGAACCGCCCTTTGGCATCACGGTCGACCAGGAGATCGAGAACGGCGGCATCCGGCTCGGCGACGAACCGGGGCTCGGCATCAAAATCGACGAACCTGGTATCGGTGCCAGTCGGCGCGCCGGAGCCTGGACAGTTCCTCAAGGCCCGCACGTCAGGCCGGAGAGAGCCGGTTTGCGGCTCGTTCCTGACGGCAGGGAGTAGGGCCTGAAGCGAAATCACATCAAGGAGAGGGAAGACAATGAGACGCCATGATCTGGGGAGGACCGGGATTGAGGTTCCGGCTTTGGCGATGGGAGCTGCGTCGCTGGGCAGCATCTACCATCCGGTGTCGCAGGACGAAGCGGATGCCACCGTGGCCACGGCACTCGAATGCGACCTCAATTACTTCGATGTCGCGCCCTACTACGGCCTGACAACGGCGGAAACGGCGCTTGGCAAAGCGCTGAAGGGCTTCGCTCGCCAGAGCTACACGCTGGCGACCAAGATCGGCCGCTACGGTGACCAGGACTGGGATTTTTCCGCCGACGCAACCAAGCGGTCGATCGAGGCCAGCCTCGGGCGCCTTGGCACCGATCATATCGATGTCATCCAGTGCCACGACATCGAATACGGCGACCTTGCCCAACTCAGGAACGAAGCGTTGCCGACGCTGCGCAAGCTGAAGGAAGAGGGCGTGGTCCGCTTCATTGGTGTCACCGGTTACCGCCTCGACGTTGTCGAAAAGATAGCCGTCGAAGAGCAGGTCGATACGGTGATGGCCTATTGCACCTATACCCTGCAGGATCGGCGACTGGCGCCGGTGGCCGAGCGCCTCGCGGCGGCGGGCATTGGCGTGCTCAACGCCAGCCCGCTCGGCATGGGATTGCTGACGACGCGCGGCGCGCCCTCCTGGCATCCGGGCAACGAGCGCGTTTTCGAGCTGGTGGCCGCCGCAGCACGCCTTTGCACCTTGGCGGGAACAGATATCTCCGAACTGGCGATGCGCTTCGCGCTGACCACCGGCCACGAGCACGGCATCGCCACCACCGTGGTCGGCACCGCGAACGCCCATAATGTCCGGGAAAATGCCCGCTGGGCCGATAGCGAGCCGGACGCCACTCTGCTCAAGCAGGTGGAGGCGATCCTGGCGCCGGTGATGGATGCTGGCTGGGACGTGCTGCCCGGTAATGGCGGCAAGGCCGGCGGCTGAACGGGACGGAGCCTGCCAAGCAGCATCCGCCGCGCCGATCGGGCAGACAGGCGGATGCTTATTCATTCCGATCCGGAGCGTTCGCCCGCCGGTCTGATGCATCCATCAGGTCGACGGGTCCCCCGGCTGAAGCCGTCCCGGAGAGACATTTCATGCTTCCGATTATCGATGCCCATTTGCACCTTTGGGATATGGCAGACTTTGTGCCGCCTTGGCTTCCGGAGGCGCCCTCGCTCCTGCGAACCTTTACTTTGGATGATTGGCGCTCCGAGGCTGGCCCTTCAAATGGTGAGTGGCAGCTCGATCGCGCTATTTACGTGGAGATCGACGCTTCGCCGCAGGACAGGGCGCACGAGAACCAGCTGATCCTCGATCGCATCCGGAAGGGCGACAGTCCATTGGCGGGCGCGGTTGTCGCGGCCGACCTCTTGAGCGAAAACGTGCGCGACGAACTGGCGCCCTGGCTGGGAGACGCCGGCCTCAAGGGCGTTAGGCATGTGCTGCATACGCCTGCCAGCCCGGCGGGAGTCTGCATCAAGCCGGAGTTCGTGGCTAACATCAAGCGCCTCGGAGAGCTGGACCTCGCGTTTGACGCTTGCATGCGCCAAGGCGAACTTGGTGATCTCGCGGCGCTTGCCAAGGCAGCTCCTGAAACACGGATTGTCCTTGACCATTGTGGCAACCCCGGCCCCGCCTTTCTGAGCGAAGGGCCTGACAGCCCGAAGTTGGCAACCTGGCGCGTCGGATTCTCCCAGTTGGGCGAGTGCCCGAACGTGGCG
Source organism: Pleomorphomonas sp. PLEO (assembly GCF_041320595.1). Lineage (NCBI taxonomy): Bacteria > Pseudomonadati > Pseudomonadota > Alphaproteobacteria > Hyphomicrobiales > Pleomorphomonadaceae > Pleomorphomonas > Pleomorphomonas sp. PLEO. The sequence goes on along the minus strand of NZ_CP166625.1, from coordinate 4,775,560 downwards.
TGCAAGCTGTCTGGTCTGGATCTCGGATCGGCCAAGGAGTCGATTCGGCGCGCCATCGATTTCTGCTTCGAGGTTTTCGGCGAGGATCGTCTGATCTGGGCGTCGAACTATCCCGTTTGCAAACTCGGAACGCCGCTTCGCCCTTGGCTTGATGCCGTCCACGGCGTGGTCGCGCAATGTGGGGAAACTGCTCTCATGAAGATTTTTGCGCTCAATGCGGCGCGCGTCTACCGGATCGCCAACTAGTTCGGCGGCAACAAGGAAAATCCCAATGTCCCATCGCATGATTCTCAACGAGACGTCCTATTTCGGCGCCGGCGCCCGTGCCGAGCTGGTCGGTGAGGCGCAGCGCCGCGGCTACAAGAAGGCGCTGGTGGTTACCGACGCGGTGCTGGTCAAGGCCGGCACGGTTGCCAAGGTGACGAGCCTGATGGACGCGGCCGGTCTGGCTTACGAGCTGTTCGACAAGGTCATGCCCAATCCGACTATCGGTGTCGTCAAGCAGGGCGTCGCCGCCTTCGCAGCCGCCAAGGCCGATTACCTCGTCGCCATCGGCGGCGGTTCGCCGCAGGATACCGCCAAGGCGATCGGCATCATCACCAACAATCCGGAATTCGCCGACGTGCGCAGCCTCGAAGGCTTCGCCCCCACCAAGAAGCCGTCGGTGCCGATTATCGCGCTGGCGACGACCGCCGGCACCGCCGCCGAGGTGACCATCAACTACGTCATTACCGACGAGGAAAAGCGCCGCAAGTTCGTTTGCATCGACCCGCATGACATTCCGCTGGTCGCCATTATCGACAGCGAGCTGATGGCCACCATGCCCAAGCCGCTCAAGGCCGCCACCGGCATGGACGCGTTGACCCACGCCATCGAGGGCTACATCACCAAGGGGGCCTGGGAGCTGACTGACGCGCTGCATATCAAGGCGATCGAGATCATCGGCCGGTCGCTGCGCGCTTCGTGCGCTGGCGATCCCAAGGGCGTGGAGGAGATGGCTCTCGGTCAGTATGTCGCCGGCATGGGCTTTTCCAACGTCGGCCTTGGTCTGGTGCACGGCATGGCCCATCCGCTCGGCGCCTTCTACAACACGCCGCACGGTGTCGCCAACGCAGTGCTGCTGCCGACGCTGATGGCCTACAATGCCGACTTCACTGGTGAGAAATATCGCGCCATCGCCGCCGCGCTTGGCGTCAAGGGTACCGAGGCCATGTCGATTGCCGAAGCCCGCAAGGCGGCTGTCGCCGCCGTCCAGAAGCTCTCCACCGATGTCGGTATTCCCGCCAAGCTGAGCGAAGTCGGCGTCAAGGCCGACGACATTCCGGCGCTCGCCAAGGCGGCGTTCGCCGACGTCTGCACCGGTGGCAACCCGCGCGATACCAACATTGCGGACATCGAGGCGCTCTACCGCTCGATCCTCTGATCCGGGCTGGTTTTCACCCTCATGCCTATCGAGGGCGTGGCCGAGGGTCACGCCCTGCCAATGAACCAGAGGAGATTTTCTATTGTCACGTTTTCACGGCGTCATCCCGCCCGTCGTCACCCTGTTTACCGCCGACGGTAAGTTCGATCGTGAAGGTCAGGGCCGTCTCATCGACCGCCTCGTCGGTAGCGGCGTCCATGGCCTGTTCTTTCTCGGCAGCGCTGGCGAAACGGCCCACATGTCAGCCGAGATGCGTCTTGAGATCGCCGAATTCTGTCTGGAGAAAGTTGCTGGTCGCCTGCTGACCCTGATTGGGATTTCCTGGCCGAGCACGACAGAGACCATTCGCTTTGGCCTTCACGCCAAGGCGCACGGAGCCGATGGCGTCGTGGCGATCAATCCCTATTATGCCGCTTTGTCCGAGGCGAATATCTACCGCTATTTCCGCGACACGGCGGAGGCGGTGGAACTGCCTCTGATGATCTACAATTTCCCCGGTGTCACCAAGCAGGACTTGTCGCCGGATCTGCTGAAGCGTCTGGCTGTTGATTGCCCTGTTATCGCCGGCCTCAAGGATACGGTCGACACGCTGAGCCATATCCGTCGCGCCATCCACGTCATCAAGGACGCCCGGCCCGACTTCCTGGTCTTCGCCGGATATGACGAATATCTCTACGGCACCCTGATCATGGGCGGCGACGGTGTCGTGCCGGCTTCGGCCAATTTCGCGCCTGAACTGACGGTGGGCATCTACGAGGCCTATCGCAAGAGTGATCACGCCACGGCGGTGGCGCTGCAGCAGCGGCTCGTCCACGTCCCCAATCTCTACGCCATCGAGAATCCGTTCTACGCGGTGGTAAAGGAAGCGATGCGCCTGACCGGCCAGGATATTTCCGTTGCGGTACTGCCACCGGCCGCCCCCATCGATCCGGCAAACAAGCCGGTCGTCGAAGCCGCGCTCCGAAGAGCAGGTCTTCTCTAAGGACCTTCCGGCGGACGACGGTACTTGCTGGCCGCACAGGTGTCGTCGTCCACTTTATTTCAATCTCCGAAATCGGCGGGAATATTCTCACTGAATACCGGCAGCACCGGCAGGGGTGATAAAGGCGCAAGCACCTCGCCGCGAACGGCGGCGACTAGGCGTTGCACCGAGAGACGCGCCAAAGCTTCCGGATTTTGATCGATCGCCACGTCCATCACCCCGGAAAGCAGCAGGCGCCGCGTATGCTCGGACAGATCATGGCCGACAAAGACGATATCCCCAGCCCGACCAGACTCGCTCAACGCTTGCCCCACCCCCCGGTTTCCGGCGCCGATGTTGTAGAGGCCCACTAGATCGGGCAACTCGGACAGAACCGCCTTCGCCTCAGCGTAAGCGCGGGTAGGGTCGTCCTGGATTTCGCGATGCACGGCAATGACGAGGTTCGGGTAGCGCTCCTGCAGCACATGGCGAAATCCCATTTCGCGCTCTTCGTGACCTCGGTAGGCAAGCGCACCAGCGAACAGAGCTACCGATCCGGCCCGCTTGCCGACGAAGCGGCCGAGCAGATGGCCAGCGAGGCGCCCCGCCGTGCGGTTGTCGATGCCGACATAGCCTGCGGTCGCCACGTTTGAGATGTCGGAGACCAGGGTGAGAACCGGCACGCCCGAGCGGGCGACGTTGCGAATGGCCTCCCGCACCGCCGGATGGTCGACGCCAATCACACCAATTCCCTGCGACTGACCGGCCAGGCCCGATAGTACCTCGGCCAACGCCTCGGGATCGAATCCCTTGATGGAGCGAACGCGCGCTTCAACGCCTTCCTTTTGGGCGGCGCGGGTGAGGCCTGCGGCCAACATCGTGATGAACATATTGGCGCCGCCCGGAAGGACGAAGTCGAGAACGAGCGGGCGCGCGGGCTCCGCGGCGGGCGGGGGCGCCGGCAGTTCTTCCACGTCGATGACCCTCGGCACCCCAGCCTCATCTTGGGAAAGGTAGCCAAGCGAGATCGCCGCCGACAGCACTTGATTCCGCGTGCGTTCCTTCACGCCGTCCCGGCCATTCAGCACGCGGTCGACCGTCGTTTTCGAGACCTTGGCCTTGGCGGCGATATCGGTCAGCGTGGCTCGTCTGTTGTCCAATTCCACCCCCGTCGGGTCCGCGCCCGGCATTCCCGAGCGAGCCCGAATGATGTCCGAAGTTCGCGCTTCGCCCACAGGTGAGCGCAAACCACAGCGACGACCGTCTCAGCCTTTAGGCTTAATGGCTTTCATCGAGATTTTTCAATTCGGCAGCTTTGACAAGGTGTTGTCACTCAAGCTCGATGATTTCTGCATAACACCAAAAAACACCATTTCGCAACACATAAGATTCCATAATTGACACCATTTTGCGTCGAATGTAGACGTCAGTTCCAGAGGGGATTTGGTCCTTTCTGGGCAATAGACGCCAAAATACATCATTCAGTCCCCGGGGTTGCGCATGGCGATCCCTCATGCAGGACTGCGCAAGGAGAGCCAGATGATCGACTTCAACGATCCCAAGCAGGTCGCCAAGGCCATTCAGTTCACCAACGTCAACCCCGACCTCACCCGCGAGGACCTGCTGAAGCATCTGGAGATCTGCCAGAAGTACGGTTTTGATGCTGCGATGATCGGCCCCTGCTGGGTGAAGCTCGCCAAGGAAGTGCTGAAAGGCACAGGCGTTCGCGTTGCCACCACCTGCAACTTCCCGATTGCCAACGACACCACCGCCATGAAGGTGGCTGTTGTGCGCGAGCTCGCCAAGGAAGGCGCCGACGAATTCGACTTCCCGCCCAACCCCGGCTTCCTGCTCGGCGGCATGGAAAAGGAATACTTCGAGGAGCTGAAGGCCGTCACCAAAGCCGCCCACGACGGCGGCATGAGGGTCAAGGCCATGCTCGAGTTCGGTTACATCACCACCGAGGAACTGAAGATCAAGGCGGCCCGCTATGCCTTTGAAGCCGGCATCGATTGGGTCAAGCAGTCGAGCGGCTGGGGCAAAGGCGGTTGCGCGGCGACCGTCGAGGATGTTCGGATTCTCAAGGCCAACATCAAGGCGCCCTGCCGCGTCAAGGTGTCCGGCAAGGTCAACACCATCGAGAAGATGAAGGCGATGTTCGAGGCCGGCGCCGAACTGGTCGGCACCAGCTCCGGCCCGGAAATCGTCGAGAGCCGCGCCGGCAACCTGGCGAACTACTGAGTTGGCGTAAGAGACACGGGAGGACAGCCATGTCTGTTGTCGTCATCGGCAGCTATGCCAAGGCGCTGGTCATCACCGCCGATCGTATCCCCGGAGAGGGCGAGACGCTGCTCGGCAGTGACTATCGTGAAACCTATGGCGGCAAAGGGTCGGACATGGCTGTGCAGGCCGCCCGTCTTGGCGCCTCTGTCGCCTATGTGGGTGTCGTCGGTGACGACACCCACGGTCGTGAGTTTACCGAGCTGATGCGATCCGAAAAGATCGATGTCAAAGGCCTTCGGGTCGATCCTGGCAAGCCGACCGGCGTCGGCATCATCATCAAGGACACGCGCGGCCATAACGCCATCGTTGTCGACATGGGTGCCAACAGTCTGTTCGGCAAGGCGGACATCGATGCGTCAGCGCTGCTTCTCAAGGGAGCCAAGGTAGCGCTGGCGCAGCTCGAAATTCCCTTGGAGACGGCGCTCTATGGTCTTGCCAAGGCCAAGGCAGCGGGCGCGACCACCATCCTCAATCCGGCGCCGGCCCGGGATCTGCGCAACGCGGACCTCTCGGCGGTCGATATCGTCACGCCGAATGAGACCGAGGCCCGCATCGTCGCGGGGTTGCCACCGGAAGCCGATGTGCCGCTCGCCGATATCGCCGCCATTCTGCTGAAGCGTGGTTGCCGGGCTGTGGTGATGACTCTCGGCGCCGCTGGCGCCCGGGTTTTCACGCGCGACGGCTCGACCACGATCGCCCCGTGCCCGGTCGACGTGGTCGATAGCAACGGTGCCGGCGATAGCTTCAACGCTGGCCTTGCCGTCGCATTGTCGGAGGGCAAGCCTTTGCCGGAAGCGGCGCGTTTTGCCAACGCTGTTGCCGGGCTTTGCTGCACGCGCTGGGAAACAGTTCCCTCCTACCACGGCCGCGCGGAGGTGAACGCCTTCCTGGCTGCTCAGTGAGCGCGATCAACACTTGAAATGGAGGTGGAGTGCCGCGCGCGCTCCGCTGGGAGAAAGACAAATGAGACCAGGACGCATTCTTCATCCGGCCCTCGCCGAGGCCATTGCCACGCTCGGCCATACTGACGTCGTGATGGTCACTGATGCCGGCTTCCCGATCCCGCCGGATGCCAACCGCATCGACCTCGGCTTCTGGGAAGGCATTCCCGACGTGCGCGATATCCTGCGGGTAATCGTTGGCGAGGCCTTCTTCGAGGAGGTGCATTTCGCAACCGAAGTGCGCGACTGCTATCCCTCACTTTACGCTGACGTGCAGAAGATCTTCACTGGTTCCGGCGCGGTCTTCAAGGGTACCACCCACGAGACACTGTGTGGCGACTTTGCCCATCGTGCCAAAGTGGTGATCCGCTCCGGCTCCTTCGCGCCGTGGGCCAACTTCGCGCTGGTCGCCAGCACCGATCCCTTCGCCTGGTTTACGGCAGAGTCCGACGTCAAACCGCTGCCCGCCTATGTGGAGCGCCGCGCCCGTATGACGGCCAAGGAGGTGCCCGCGCTCGGCTGAACCGCGACAAGGACAAGACAGCGGAGCCGGTGGAGGCCGGCTCCGACCAGAAAATGGGAGGAGATGAGCATGACCCTGGATCTCGACTTCGGTATTGCGCCGCCGATGCCGCGTGACCGTTCGATGCGCATCGGCTGCATCGGTTCCGGCTTCATCATGAACGACTGCCACCTGGAGGCTTATGCCCAGGTCGGCTTCAATCCCTACGCCATCGCCTCCCGTAATCGGACCCATGCCGAGGCGGCAGCCACGCGGCACGGCATCGGCGTCGTCTATGACCGTTGGCAGGACCTTGTCGCTGACCCTGAAGTGCAGATCCTCGACATTGCCATCCCGCCAGATCTGCAGATCGAGGTTATCCGCGCGGCTGCAAGCCAAGCCTCGCACATTCGCGGCATTCAGGCACAGAAGCCGCTCGCCATGTCACTTGATGAAGCGCGTGAGGCGGTGAAGATCGCCAATGACGCGGGCATCGCCCTGTCGGTCAACTCCAACATGCGTTACGACCAGTCGATCCGGGCGCTGAAATCGCTGCTCGATCGCGGCTGGCTAGGCGAGCCGGTGCTGGCCACCATTGAAATGCGGGCCATCCCCCACTGGCAGGATTTCCTGCACAAGTATCGCCGCGTGGAGCTCATCAACATGGGCATCCACCACATCGACGCCTTCCGCTTCCTGTTCGGCGACCCGGAAAAGATCACCTGCCTTGCCCGCCACGATCCCCGGACGAAGTTCGAGCACATCGACGGCATCACCCAGTATACCTTCCAGTATACGAACGGTCTGATGGCGACCAGCCTCGACGATGTCTGGACCGGCCCCAAGGGCGAAAGTGACGACGACATCTACATTCGTTGGCGTGTCGAGGGGACTGAAGGGCTGGCAAAAGGCAGCATCGGCTGGCCCAAATATCCGGCCCGCACCCCGTCGACCTTCGCTTTCACGACTACGCGCACACCGAAGGCCTGGATTGCACCGAGCTGGGATGCCGTCTGGTTCCCGGATGCCTTCGCTGGGCCTATGGCCCAGCTGATGCGCGCCATCGAGGAGGGCGTCGAACCCGAACTGTCGGGTCGTGACAACCTCAAAACGCTCGCCTGCGTCGAGGCCTGTTACCGGTCGATCGCCGAGGAACGGACCGTGCGCTTCGACGAATTCAGTCTCTGATCAACGACTGCGGCCCGCCCGGAGGAGGATCCGGACGGCGCTGTCAACCACGCGCGAAAGGGAGGAAACAACATGATCCCCGTTGGTATTTTCACCGGCTATTTCCCCTATGCCCTCGCTGAAACCATTGCCAAGCTCAAGGGGCATGGCTTCAGCACGGTTCAGCTCGATCTAGCCTTCAAGGACATCGATTTCGCGCCGGGAACGGTGACCAAGGACAAGTGCCACAAGGTGCGCGACGCTTTCCGCGACGCCAACCTGCCGATCGCCTGCATCTCCAGCTACACCAATATCATCCATCCCGACCTTGCCGAGCGAGGCCGCCGGGTGAGTGCGCTGAAGGAGATCATCCGCCACGCCCGCGATCTTGGCACGCCCTATGTCATCTCGGAAACAGGCACCTACAACACCGAGAGCGACTGGGTTCACGACCCGAAGAACAAGACGGAGGAAGGCTACGAGACCTGCGTCAAGGTGATCGAGGAACTCGCCCAGGAAGCCTATGATCACGGCGCCGTCTTTCTGGTCGAGAACTACGTCAACAACGTCATTGGCTCGGTGCGCGAGCTGCAACGGCTGTTCGCCGACGTGCCACATCCCGGCCTCGGCCTGCTGATGGACCCGACCAATTATTTCGACGACGCCCACATCGGCCACATCGACGAAACGCTGAACGAGATCTTCGACGCGCTCGGTCCACGCATCCGGATAGCCCACGCCAAGGACTGCAAGCGCGCCGAAAACGCCGCCGAAAAGCACGCCCATATCGACGCGTCGGAAGCACATACTTTCCGCGGCGCCGGCGCCGTCGAGCTACCAGCTCCTGGTCTTGGCTCGCTTAACTATGAACTCTATCTGAAGCGCCTCGCGGCATTGCATCCCAACATGCCCTTGATCATCGAGCATCTCGACGAGGCTGACGTGCCGCGTGCCAAGCGCTTCGTCGACGGCGTACTGCGCAAGATCGGCGCCTAAACCGAGTGATCACGCCGATCGGTCGAGCCAGCGACCGGTCGGCCTGAAATCCCCAAAAAGAGAAAGTGCCGGCCGATATGGCGACCGTCGGGAGGAGAACGACGGGCGCCAGAACGCGCCATGGTTCTCGGGAGGAGCTAGTGACCAACATGTCCGCTTTTGTGCAAACTCTGCGGGGACGGCGAGAAACAGCCGTCTTCCTGATGCTGATCCTGGTCTTTCTGGGCCTCAGTTTTGCCAGTGAATTCTTTCTTACCTCGCGCAATCTCGCCAACGTCGGTCGTCAGATCTCCGTGGTCGGCATCGTTTCGCTCGGGCAGGCTCTGGTGATCATTGCCGGCGGCATCGATCTCTCCGTTGGCTCGATCATCGGCCTCAGCGCCGTTCTGGCGGCGCTCGCTACCGCCGCCACCGGCTCTCCCCTCTTGGGGCTGATCACCGCGCTGGCAATCGGAACCGTGGTCGGCGCCGTCAACGGCCTGTTGGTTACCAGGGCGCGCATCAATCCCTTCATCACCACGCTCGGCACGCTATCGGTGGCGCGCGGCGCGGCGCTGCTCGCCACCAACGGATCGCCGGTGCGCTTCGACAACTGGGTGGCATGGCTGGGGTATGGCCGCATCGGCGGCGTTCCCGTGCAGTTCATTCTGCTGGTGTTGTTGTTCCTGGCCGTCTGGTTCTTCGCTGCCCGCACCCGCTGGGGCCGCAATATCTACGCGGTGGGCGACAACGCCCGCGCCGCTCGCCTTGCCGGCGTCGACGTCAAGGGAACCCGCGTCGCCGTGTTCGTCATCTGCGGTGCCCTGTCCGGTCTCGGCGGTCTTCTGCTCGGCGGCATGCTGACCAACGCTAACCCGAGCCTAGGGCTCGGTTACGAACTCGACGTCATCGCGGCTGTCATCCTTGGCGGAGTCGCCATGAGCGGTGGCCGTGGCTCGATCCCCGGAGTGGTAGTCGGCGCGGCGCTGATGGGGCTGCTGCGAAACGCCTTCGTGCTGCTCAACGTCTCCGGCTACTGGCAGACCATCACCATCGGTCTCGTGGTGATCCTCGCTGTCGGCGCCGACAGCTTCACCCGCCGCGGCACCGACGACTGAAACAGGCGCCACCTTGGCATCTCAATGAAATGCGAACCGGCGCTCTGAAGGGAGGAGCCCGAACGGACGCCGGTTCCAAGAGGCGGCACGCAAGCCGCCGCGGGACGTCCCGCACAACTGGAGGAATAGGAAATGACCGCTTTTCGCAAGGGAACGCTGATCGCCACGCTCGCCGGCGCAATGGCTTTGGCGACGGTGGCCTCGGCCAGCGCCGGCGACACCGATCTGCCCGCCGACGCCGTCGCTTTCGGTGCTTCGGTGAAGGCTGAGGGCGCAGCGCCCGAGCCGCTCAGGATCGCCGTTCTCAGCTATCAGGGCACCGCCTTCTGGGAGGCGGCGGACATCGGCATCGCCGCCGCGCAGGCTTATCTTAAGCCGCTCGGCACGACGGTCGACTACATTCAGCTCGGCACGTCGCTGACGCCGGAGATCATGGTGGCTGGCCTCGATGGCGCGCTCGCCAAGCAGTACCAGGGTATCGCCGCGCCGACCATTTTCGATGGTACCGTCTCCAAGGTCGACGAAGTGGTCAACGAGGGCATCCCGCTCATCGCCTTCATCGCCGACTCGGCTGAGCGTTCGAAGCGCACCGTGGGCATGGGCACGCTCGCCTACGATGCCGGCAAGTCGGCCGGCGAGTTCATGCTGAAGCAGTTGCAAGGCAAGGGCAAGATTGCCGTCATCACCGGCTATCTTGGCGCGGCCCAGCACAACGATCGCATGAACGGCGCCCTCGATCTCATCAAGAAGGAAGCGCCGGATGTCGCCATCATAGGTCCCTATGAGAACAAGGACGATGATGCCACCGCCTATACCATCACGTCGGATGCCATCACTTCCAACGCCGACCTGACCCTCGTCTACGTCACCGCCGGCGGATCGGAAGGTGCGGCCAAGGCGGTGCGCGACGCCGGCATGACCGGCAAGGTCGGCGTGGTCGCCTATGACGATCTGCCGTCCAAGCAGCAATACAAGGATGGTGGCGAAATGCTGGCCCTCGTCGATCAGTCGCCGGCCCGCCAGACCTTCGACAGCTTGGTGATGTTGCACAACATGCTGGCCTTCAAGACCGAGTATCCGACCGACGTGGTAGTGCCCTCGCGTGTCGCCCTCGGCAAGGGCGCTCGTCAGTGACGAGCTGGCCGGCGGCCCTCATAAGGTGGCCGCCGGCCCGCTTTTTCGGAGGAGGGAGAGGATGATGCAACAGATCGGCCACGACGCGGGGTCGGCACTATCGGCGGTGCTCGCCATTCACCATCTAGCCAAGGCTTTCGGCAGTGTTCAGGTGCTCGAGGACATCAACCTCGAACTCAATGGCGGCGAGATCGTTGCCTTGCTGGGGGAAAACGGCGCAGGCAAGTCAACGCTCCTCAACATCATCTCCGGCTCTTTTCCGGCCGACGCCGGCGAGATGGTCTTCGTTGGCTCCCCCTTGTCCTGGTCCGGTCCGAAGGCGGCGCTCGATGCCGGTATCGCTGTCGTCCATCAGGAACTGTCGGTGATCCGTGCCTTGACCGTCGCCGAGAACATGTTCCTGGGTGACTATTGCTGTCGGCACGGCATCGTCGACCGGAAGGAAATGCATCGGCGGGCGACCGCGCTGCTCGCCGAGATCGAAGCCTCCCATATCCACCCCGACGCGCCGATGGACAGCCTCCGGGTTGCCGATCAACAGGCCGTGGAAATCGCCAAGGCGTTGCGGTGCGACCTCAAGCTGTTGCTGCTCGACGAGCCGACCAGCTCGCTAACTCCGCACGAAGTGCGCGGTCTGTTCACACTGCTACGCCGCCTGCGCGACCGCGGCGTCGCCATCGTCTTCATCAGCCATCGCATCGAGGAAGCACTGGATCTTTGCGATCGCATCGTCGTGTTGCGCGACGGCCGGTTGATCAGCAATACGCCATCGTCCAAGACCGATCGCGGTCGTATCGTCGCCGACATGGCAGGCCGCCAAGTGCCAATCGGCGCCTCCCGTCCCGATGGCGGTACGGGCGAGGTTGTATTGAGGGCAACCGGCCTGGGCGACGGCGGTCTCGTTCGCGACGTTTCCTTTGATCTCCACCGGGGCGAAATTCTGGGCCTTTTCGGCCTCGTCGGCGCCGGTCGAACCGAAGTGCTCGAAATGATCTACGGTTTGCGACCCATCGTCGAAGGCAGCATCGAGCGTGACGGTGCGTCCTATCGGCCGAAATCCCCGCAAGCGTCGATCCGGGACGGCGTCTCGCTGCTCCCCGAGGGGCGCAAGTTCAATGGCATTCTGCCGTTCCGACCTATCAGGGAAAACGTCTCGGTCTCTGCTCTGCCAAGGCTCGGCCGTTTCGGAGTCCTTGATGTCGCCGCCGAGACCGACATGATGACAAGGGCGACGAGCGAATTCGGCATTGTCATGCGCGATGCCGAGCAGCCGATTTCGACGCTGTCGGGTGGCAACCAGCAGAAGTGCATTCTGGCTCGCTGTCTTTCAGTCGGCCCACGCATTCTCCTGCTCGACGAGCCGACGCATGGCGTCGATGTTCGCACCAAGGAGCAGGTCTATGAGATCATCCGGCGGCTGGCCGACGACGGGATGTCGATCATCGTCGCATCCTCGGACATGCTCGAATTGTTCCAGATCGCCTCACGCATTCTGGTGCTGTCGAACGGCCGGGTCGGTGGTCTTCACAAAGTTGCAGAAACCACGCCGGTCGATCTGATGCGCGACGCCTTCCGGCACCTGAATTGAGCGCGGATATTCTGATAAAGGATGAGTGAGGAGCACAGGCTATTCGCTGAAGTTGTTAGATCCCGATTCTTGACCTTCCGCCAAAGGCTGTCGCAACCATCTCCTATGTGACACTACGAAAAAGCCCGATACGCCCCTCTGCGCCCAGTAAATCTTTCACCGCGTGTACGAGATCGATACGTCGCAAGTTAAGATGAAATCCTGCCCCCGCAACCAAAACAAACGAAAAGCCCCAGCCAACTCAATGAGTTGCTGGGGTTTTGTTTATTTGAAAATCCAGCATCCTCAAAATCAATCACTTAACCCGCAGGTTCAAATCGCAGGGCTTGACCCTCGCAGCCAATATACGGGCTTGAAAAGCGGTCGCATCTCAAGGGCTGGCGACCGTCCTGTGCGCATATCCGGAGGGTCGAGCCTGCCGTCGTTATCCAATTTGTGAGGCAGTTGGTGGCTCTGCCGGCGCCCTCTGCCGACATGCTCCTTTGGATACCGAACCGCGTGGTGCTCGCCGATGACGAGGAAGCGCCGGAGATATGAAGCGCCGCTTCGTAATATGGCCGAGCCGATCTTTCGCGCCTGTGGAATTCTGTCTGAGCGTCAATCCAGACGGCTGCAGGTTGGCGGCGACGGAAATGCACTGAACGAATGGCAGTTCCGTGCCTTGTTTTTAATCATTTTAATTTCAAGGTGATTTATTTCTGTTAACCAGTCTTTGACTCTTTCGGGCAGCTCCGGACCGTTCATGATATTGGAACCGTTCGAAACGCACGCGTCACTTGTGGGTCGGTGCTATGAAAATTGTTGGGCCCGAGCAATCGGGCAGCCAATCCGGCGAGGCTAGCCTCGCCGAGGATTTGCGCACGCTTGTGCGTGCCTTCACTTGCCGTTGGCGGCTAGTGGCAGGCATAGCACTCCTGTGCGTTCTGGCTGGGTTTGCCTTCGTCTGGCTGGCACCCAAGGCCTATACCTCCACCGTCTCCATATTCATCGATCCGCGTGAGCGCAGCCTCGTCGACCTCGGCGTGGCGCCGACTGGTATGGGCTCGTCGTCGCAGGGAGCCGATGGCGCGCTGGTCGACAGCCAGATGGCGATTCTCACATCCCGATCGGTTCTCGGAACTCTGGTCGAACAAGAGAGGCTCGACACCGATCCCTCGTTCATAGCGGTTGCAACTGGGGTACTGGCGGACCTGCGTGGCTTGGCGGGTGCGGTTCTTTATGGACCGGACCGTACTCCCGCGGCCGACGTTCCGCCCTTTGATCGCGCCCTCACCGCCTTGCAGAAGGCCGTGGAAGTTAAGCGCGTGGACAACACCTACGTTCTCAATGTTTCCGTGACCACGAGCGCGCCGGCACGTTCCGCACTGTTGGCCAATGCATTGGCCGACATTTATGTCAACAACGGACAGACCGTTGTCGACGCAAGCGCCCGCGAGTCGGCAGCAAGTCTCGAGGCGCGTCTCGCCGAACTCGGTCGAGCCGCTGAGGAGTCTCAGCGAGCCGTTGAAGAGTATCGTCGCGAAAATGGTCTGCTCGATACCGATGGCGTTCCACTGGCCGAGCGGCAGTTAGGAGAACTGAGCAGCCAACTCGTCAGCGCGTCCGTTGCAACAGAGGCAGCCAGAGTTGCGCTTGAGACGTTGCGCAACAACGGCGCCGGGGCATCGGTGTCGGAGATAGCAAGCCAGTTGCGCGTGGAAATCGGCCAAGCACGCGCCGAGGAGAGCGTACTCTCCGATACCTACGGGCCCCGCTATCCCAAACTCCTTCGCGCGCAAAAGCAGCGAAAGGCCCTCGAAAAGGCGCTCGACGACGAACTCGCCCGCGTTTTTGCCAAGGCCGAAGCCGATTATCGCTCGGCTACCGGGCAGCAGGCCGCGCTCAAGGACATGCTGGCCAAGTCGCAGGAAAATCTCACGCGCTCAAACGCTGCTTCCGTGAAGCTCAAGGAACTCGAGCAGACCGCCAAGCAGAACCGTGAGCTCTTTGACAGCTTTACCACCAAGGCCAAGCAGGCCCGCGAGCAAATCTCGCTGCCGACAACGACGGCGCGCATCATTTCCCAGGCGCAGCCAGCGATGAACCCCAGCGCACCCAAAGCGCTGGTGGTGCTCGCCGCCAGCATCTTCCTCGGCTGCGTGGCTGGCTTTGGTACGGCCTGGCTTCTCTATTTGCTCGTCGGTCCTCCCAAACGACGGCGCCAGTCTTCCGTCTCGCCGTTGCGAAGGCGGAATCTCGCCGCCGCTGAGTAAGATCTCCGTTAGTAAGGTGTAGTCGACAAATGCGCTCATCCAATCAGAAGACGGTTCTCGTTACCGGTGGAGCTGGATTCCTGGGCAGTCATCTTTGTGATCGTCTGCTCCGGGACGGACATAAGGTCGTCAGCCTCGACAATTTTCATACCGGCAGTCGTTTGAACCATCTGCACCATGCCTCGAGGCCCGATCTCGAAGTGATCGAAGCGGATGTCGCCGATCCACTTCCCTACCTTCGGGTTGATGAGATCTATCATCTCGCCTGCCCAGCATCGCCTCCCCACTACCAGGAGAGCCCGATCCGCACGCTTAAGACCAATCTTCTCGGTGCGATCAACGTGCTGAATCTCTCGTTGCGATCGGGTGCCCGTGTATTGCTGGCCTCGACCAGCGAGGTCTATGGCGACCCGTTGGTCCATCCTCAACCCGAGGACTATTTCGGCAACGTCAACTCGTTTGGAGCGCGCGCCTGCTACGACGAGGGCAAACGGGCCGCCGAAGCACTATTCCATGCCTATGCCGCGGAGAAGGGCGCGGATATCCGCATCGCCCGCATCTTCAATACTTACGGACCGCGCATGCAGCCGGACGACGGCCGCGTCGTCTCCAATTTTGTCGTGGAAGCCCTGCGGGACCAGCCAATCACCATTTATGGCGATGGATCGCAGACCCGCTCCTTCTGCTATGTCGACGATCTTGTCGAGGGCTTTGTCCGCCTCATGGCAAGTAACGTCCGGACGCCGATCAACCTTGGCAATCCCGGCGAATTCAGCATGACCAAACTCGCTGCAATGGTCGTCGCAATGACCGGTTCGCATTCATCGGTCTCTTTTATGCCCTTACCGGCCGATGATCCGCGCCGTCGGCGACCTGATATCTCGAGGGCAGAGAGCCTGCTGGACTGGAGGCCTGCTGTTTCGCTGGAAGCAGGCCTCGGGCCAACCATCGCTTACTTCCGGGAGGTCGTCTCTGGACAGTCTCCCGGCGATCGATTCCTGCCTCTTCGGTCAGCCATTTGAATGCAGTCCCTCAGCCGTCGCTCTCTGCTTGCTGCCTGTGCCGGGCTCTCGCTCGCCGGACCGACGCTGTCCGCCGAGCGACGGGTTGCCCTCGGTGAGGTCGCCGCCCGGTCCGGGCGCTATTTCGGCTCGGCGGTGACGCGCGCCGATGTTGCTGTTGGCAGCGAGCATGTCCGTTTCTTCGCCGAGGAGTGTTCGGTCTGGGTGCCGGCTTGGGAAATGAAATGGGGTGCGCTCGTCCAGGCATTGGGGCAAGCATCCGATTATCGCGCGGCCGATGCGATCGTCGACAGTGCAAAGCGAAATGACAAGCGGCTGCGTGGTCACACTTTGATCTGGCATGAGCACTTGCCGGTAGGTGCCGAAGGTCTGTCCAGCGCCGCTGACTGGAAGCGTTTTCTCGCCCCGCACATAGCAGCCGTGGCAGGGCGCTATCGCGATGCGATCTTCGAATGGGACGTGGTCAATGAGGCAATCGAACCCTATGACAACGGTGCGGATCTCATGCGACGCACTCCCTTCTATGCCATGCTGGGCCCGGATTATGTCGCGGAGGCTTTTCGCATCGCCGCAGACGCGGCACCGGCCGCGCGCCTCTACCTCAACGACGATCATCTCTATTACGCCGAGGATTGGCAGGAACGTCGGCGCACCGGCGTGCTTCATCTTCTCGAGCGACTGATCAAGGCTGACGTTCCCATTCACGGCTTCGGCATGCAGTTTCACCTCGATACCCGCCTTCGCTTTAACGAGCAGATTTTCCGCCGCTTTCTTAAACATATTGAAGAGCTTGGTCTGACTATCGCCGTCACCGAGCTCGACGTTACCGAGGCACCTGACGCTGCTCGTCGGTCGATCGTTGCGCGCCGCCAACGAGCCGCGACCGAAGTTGCCAAAGTACTGTCCGTGGCGATCGATAGCTCGGCGCTTGCTGGCGTCGTCACTTGGGGGCTTTCGGACGCCGACAGCTGGCTGCGTGACCGTTCACCCGACATGGCCGACAACCAAGGCCTTCCTTTTGACGATGCCTATAGGCCGACGCCGATGCGCAATACGCTCGCTTCGCTTTTTGCTTCGACCAGGACGAGGCACCCGACATGACCGAATTCATCGACGATACAGCGCATGTTACGATCGACCGTCCGGCGGCCATCAAGTCATGGACCAAGCGTGCCCTAGACATCCTGGGGGCTGCCGCAAGTCTGGTACTGCTGGCGCCGCTCCTTGTCCTTGTTGCGGCTCTGATTCGGCTCGACAGCCCCGGACCAGTATTGTTTCCGCAGGATCGCTACGGTCTTGGTGGCCGGACCTTCCGCATCTACAAATTTCGCACGATGACTGCGACGGCGAGCCGTGAGGCCTTCCGCCAGGCCGCTGTTGGCGATGCCCGCATCACGCGCCTTGGCAACATCCTTCGCCTAACCAGCATTGATGAGTTGCCGCAGCTCTTCAACGTCCTCGTCGGTGACATGTCGCTGATCGGTCCCCGTCCGCATCCGCTCGCGCTTGACGAACACTATCGCCAGGTCATTCCCGGCTACATGAGCCGCTACGCCGTCCGACCCGGCATGAGCGGTCTCGCCCAAGTGACCGGTCATCGGGGCCCGACGCCGACTACCGAGTCCATGGCCGCCCGTGTCGCGCAGGATCTTCGCTATATCGATACTTGGTCCTTCGCTCTCGATCTCCTCATCGTTGTCGCGACGGTTTTGCCCTGGTGGTCGCCGTGGAGATCGGAGGTGCGCGGTGGTGCCTGAGCATGGCAGATCTCGATTCGAATTGATCGTTGGCGTGCACGATCTCTCCGAGGTGCCGGACGCCTGTGGTGACGAACTGAAATCCTGGATGCCGTTTTCGGCAGTGGAGCCGCTTCTCGGCAGTCTTCTCGATGTGAGCCGAAGCACTGGGGCAAAGCTTCGGATCACCAGCGACGATGCCTTCCGCTCCGATATCGATCTGCTCGCCCCCTGGCTCATCCGACACGGAGTTGACGGTATCTTCTTCGTGCCGACCAGCGTCCTCGGCCAGCCCGGCCGCTTGGCGCCCTCCGATCTCCGCGCTCTCGCCGCCCTCGGCATGGAGATAGGCGTTCATGGCGCCCGTCACATCGATTGGACGTCGATACCCGAGCGGGAATTTCTCGATGACGTTAGCGAAGGGCGCAATGTGATCGAGGACATTATCGGCCGGCCGGTCGACATCGTGGCGCCGCCCTTCGGTCGCTTCAATATTCGCATTCTCGATCGTCTGTTCGCCATGGGCTTTCGGGAGGTGCATACCTGCAGGCCCGGCCTCGCGCTGGTGTCGACGGCGATCAAGCCGCGCAACATGCTAAAATCCGGCAATATCCCGATAGTGCTGGCGGTCGCTGAGCGCCAGGGTGGTTGGTCTGACGTCGCCCGCTGCCGGCTGCGCCACTTGTCGACCCGCTTCAGATCACTCTTCGGTGTGTCATGAAGCAGGCCGTTTTTCTTTCCCTGGTCGATCAGGCATTAAACAGCGCTTTCAGCCTCCTGCTCAACCTCGCGTTCATCGCTTTCGCAACGCCCGACGAGTTCGGCCGCTTCGCTTTCCTGCTGGCTGGTAGCTTCTTCGCCGTCTCCGCGCAGAACGCGCTGATCGTCATGCCGCTCAATTACCTGCTTCCAGGCCGCGAGCCGCCTGAAGCCGATGCGAGCCTGTCGATGCTCACCTCGGCCAATCTGGCGCTGACGTTGCTTGTGCTGCCAGCAAGCCTTGGCCTTGCCGCCATTATCGGCGCCGATCCCCTTCTGTCGCTCGCCACCGCCAGCTATTTCCTGACGGGGATGGTCCGTGAATACGCGCGCAACCTCATGGTCGTGAAGGGCCGCATTCACCGCACGCTTATTTACGACGTGATCGCACTCGGCTCCGCGGCCGTGTTCGCGGTTGTATTCTGGCAGGTGCTGGCGCCGCCGGCGGCCGTCCTCGCAGCCCTGTCCGCCGGTAATTGTCTGTCCTTTGTGGTGTGTCGCTTCGACCTCAAGGCTGATTTTCGCCGACTGCCGGCTCACCTTTCTGCCTACCGGCAAGTCTGGAAGGACACGCGGTGGGCGCTGCAGGGGGCTCTTCAAAACGAGGTCATGGCGCGCAGCCACGTCTTTTTGGTGGAAAGGATGCGCGACGCGGCGGCGCTCGGCATGCTCAACGCCGGGCGGGTTGGCGTTTCGCCGCTGCTGCTTGTCGGCACGGCATGGTGCCGGGTCGCCCGTCCCAGAATGGTGGAGGATCTGAAGCGCGGTGAGATCGGAGCGGTGGTGCGTCTTTTCCGCACCGGAGCGGCGATCGTCGCTGGCGCCGCCATCCTCTACGGGCTGTTTCTCCTGTTAGCCTGGCCCTATATCGACGCCTATGCCTTCCGTGACCGCTACGGCGACATGGCGGGCACTCTTTTCTGCTGGTGGCTCTACGCGCTGGTCGCCGGTCAGACGTCGGTGATGGCAGCTCTGATGGAGGCTCGGCGGAAGTTTCGGGCGCTGGCCTTCGTCGGCTTTGTCGGCGCGGTTGTCGTACCGCTGCTGGTGCTCGCGCTGCTGGCCGCCGGCCTCAGCGCGTCGGCCGCCGTGCTCGGGCTTGCCGGCGTTTCCCTTGTCGAATGCGTGGTTTTTGGAGCGCTGACGCTACGGGACCTCAGATCGTCGGCCGCTAAGGGCCGCGAGAGGAACTTCCTATGAGTGATGCGATCACCTATGGCGCGATCGGAACAGGCTATCGTCGTCGGTTCGCCAGGCTGTTGCCTGCCATTGAGCTCGCCTATTTCATGCTGATCTGGCCGCTGATCTACTCCAGGGACTACGTGCCTGCCGATCTTTCCACCGGCCCGGTGGCAGAGGTGCAGCCGGGTATCCTGAACCGGCTTTTTTTCCCAGGTCTTGCCGTCCTCGCGGTGATCTTGCTGATCGCCGAACGTCATCGGATCGGTCGCTTCCGGCCGTTCGGGGCGTGCCTGTTGTTCGTCTTCTTCGGCTATCTGGCTCTTACCGCGGCCTGGGCGCTCGTCCCTGCCATGACGCTGGCCCGGTTGTCGCTCTACATTCTGCTGATCATTAGCCTCATGCCGGCATTACTGTTGTCCGATCGGTTGGATGATATTCTGAGACCGATGTTCTGGGTGACGGTCGTCGTGATCGCTGTCAACGTCGTCTCGATCGCCATCGTTCCCACAACATCGATCGGTTTCCCTGGTATTTATTCTCACAAGAATACGCTCGGGGCCAACGCTACGATCGCAGGCCTGTTCGCCATCTACGCGCTGACGCGTGCCGACCATCGCGTGCGAGTGGCAGGTTTCCTGTGTTTGCCTGCCATCGTCGGTCTGTTGCTCGTAAGTCAGTCCAAAACCTCCTTGGGCATGCTGCTGCTGGCGCCTTCGGCGGCCGTTCTTGCCGTGTCGGTTCGCCGTCGCCTTAGGATCGCGATGCCGATTTTGATGATTGTCCTCACCATACCCTCGGCCTTCCTGATGAGTGGTGGCGTACCAGGGTTTGACTATCGGGACGTGTCTTTGCTGGTGAGTGGAGATCCCACATTCACCGGGCGCACGGAAATCTGGAAGTTCTCGGCGGCCCACATCGCCGAACGCCCTTGGACCGGTTGGGGTTTCCAGTCTTTCTGGGGCATCGGGCCGGAGTCGCCAGCCGCGCGCATGACCGACACCTTCATCGCGCGGACGCCACACTCCCACAACGGCTATCTCGATCTGGCGCTCGAGGGGGGAATGATCGCGCTGTCTCTGCTGCTCGCGATCGTTCTGATGATCGCCTGGTGGATCGATCGGCTGATCGACCAGGACACCGGCGCCGGTATTCTGATGGCATCATGTCTGCTCTATACGCTATGGCAGAACCTGCTCGAGACCGATTGGCTGCACGGCATGACCACCGCGAACGTTCTTTTGGTGCTGATGATGCTGGCGGCCGTGACAATCCGAAATGGGAGGTCTCTGACATGATCTCCGTTTTGGTCGCCAGCATGGGCCGCCCTTTCCTGTTGTCGACGCTCGAAAGCGTGGCGAAAGCCCGCGTTCCCAAGGGGGAAAGTGTCGAGGTTATCGTTGCCGATGACAGCCCGGACGGCGCGGTGTTGCGGCTTATCGCCGGTCGCGACTTCGGGTTGTCGGTGCGTATCGTGGCTGTCGGCGCAGGGAACGTCTCACTCGCCCGCAATGCCTGTCTCGATGTGGGGGAGGGCGATTGGCTGATCTTCGTCGATGACGACGAAACGGTGGAATCGGACTGGCTCGAGGGCCATCTTTCCGCCGCCCGCGACTTTACCGCCGACGCGGTGTTCGGACCGGTGTTTCCCCGTTATCCGGAGGGGACACCGGCCTGGTTTGTCGCTGCCGATCCGCTGTTCCAGGACTGGAATTGGGACGATGACGGTCGCCGCCATCCACATGGGCGCACCGGCAATACGCTGATCCGTCGAACGGCTCTCGGTGGTCTGCGCTTCGATCCGACCTTCGGCCGATCGGGTGGCGAGGATCACGACTTCTTTCTCCGCTTTGCCGCTGCTGGTGGCCGCATGGTGGTGACCAATCGGGCGCGAGCGCACGAGGATATTCCGCCGACGCGTGCCACGCCGGCCTATGCGTTGCGGCGCGCCGTCCGTGGTGGTCAGATCTATGCCGAGACGCGCCTCAAGGATGATGGCAGGGCCGCAAAGCTGGCCTTTGCCCTCGACGCTGCCACAAAGCTTGCCGTTGGTATGGGGCTCTGGCTGGTGTTCAGGTCGTTCGATCGGCCGCGCGCCTTCCGTTACGGAAAGCGGGCCGCTACCAATTGGGGCAAGCTCAAGGGCGTCGTCGGTTCAAAGCCGATGGCGGCATGGGGATGACCCGCGATGCGCAGTCAGGCGGAGATGCTGTAGAGGGTAGCCACCTGCCGCTGATCCTCCACATCTCCTCGGACTATCTCGATCCCGTCCGCCCCCCACCGATCACCGATGCCGTGGTGCGGGTCGTCGACCGCATGACCGACCATCCCCAGGTCGTCATATCGCTGCAGCGCGTGGTTGATCCGCGGCTGGTCGAATGGCGCGATTTCGGAGATTTTAAAGGGCGGCGCTTGATTGTCTATCGCTATTTCGCGCCCCCTTTTGGCATTGGCATGGCAGCCTGCCAGTTCGTGGTGGCGCGGCGGATCGGCCGGTTCCTCACTGCCGAAGGGTTGCAGCCCGATATTGTGCACTGCCACCGCTTCACCTTCGAGGGGGTTGCCGGATGGTTTCTTGCCCGACGCTTTGGGGCCGCGTTGTTCTGCTCCATGCGCGGCGAGGTGGAGCGCAAGGTATTTCGGTCGAAGCCGACTTATCGGCCGTTGTTCCGCCGAATTGCCCGCGATGCCGCCCGTATCTTTTATGTGTCGGCCTGGTATCGGGAGAGTTTCGAACGCTACACGGGCATTGTTCCTCAGAAGACTGAGTTCCTGCCCAATATCGTCTTCAACGCCGCGCCGACCATCGAGCCGATTGCGCCGAATTCGGTGATCGTGTCGCCCATGTCATTACGGGCAATCGACAAAAAAGGACTGCCTGAGCTGCTGGCCGCCTTTGCGCGTGTTCGCGATCGGCTTCCCGGTATTAGCCTTGAGATAATCGGGGAAGGCCCAGAAGAGGCGGCTGCCCGCGTGCGAAGCCTTATAGCGGCTCATGATCTTGAAGAGCGCGTGCAAATCCGGGATTTCATGCCGCATTTGGCCTTGCTCGACCATCTGCGTGGGGCACTCGCCATGGCATTGCCTTCGCATCAGGAAACCTTCGGCATGGTTTATCCCGAGGCGCTGTTCGCCGGCACACCGATCCTTCACACACTGGGATCGGGCATTGATGGCTATCTCGACGGTCTCGACGTGGGTGTCGGTGTCCGCGCCGGCAATGTGTCCGATATTGCGGCCGGTCTGGTGATGCTGGTGGCTGACAACGCCGCCTACCGTGCGAGGATCGCCGCGGCTTCCGGTATTCTCCACGAGCGCCTCGCCCCGGACCGAACGATGAACCGCTACCGAGCGGCCGTGGCAGAAGCCGCTGAAGCGATCAGGGTTCGCCGGCTCGGACGCGCCGAAGATAGATGAGGAATACCTTCGGACCGTCCACGAGATAGCGGCGCCACAGGCGACGTGGCTCGGACAGCAGGCGGTGCAACCACTCAAGACCGAAACGCTGCCAGCTTTGCGGTGCGCGTGGCAGACTGCCGCTCAGGAAATCGACGGCGGCGCCAACGCAGAGAATGACGCCCCCTTTGTCAGGGCGCGCTGCCCGCACATCGGCCGCAAACAACTCCTGCTTTGGGAACGACAGGCACGAGAGCAGGATCTGCCACTCCGCCTGCGCCGCGGCCAGGACCGCGGCTTGCCATTCCGGCGTATCCCGGACGAGCCTTGCTGGAATATCGATCAGGCTGAAGCGCCAATCGGGGAAGCGGGCGGCCATCGCCTCGGCTTGCGCCGGTGTCGGGCCGGCCATCGCAATGACGAGGTCACGATTGCCAGGCGCCGCCAACACGTCGGCCACTCGGTCGGTGCCGGTGCGTGGCGTCAATTCGAGGTGACTCCAACGACCAAGGCGAGCGAGCACCTTGCTGTCACAGAGGAAAAGATCGGCGGAGCGGTAGACGGCAACGGTCTCCATGGGAAGTTGCTGGTCGAGCGCCACCACGTGATGGACATTCGGGGTCACCAGCACGGTGGTTCGATCCCCGCGCGCCGCGTCAACGATCAGGCGAACGATGTCGTCGATCGACCCGGCACTAATGGGAATGTCGAGGAAACGATGGATTTCGATCATGGCCGTTCTCCATCGCAGAGGTGTTCGGCTAGCCGCACCGCGAAGGCGGCAATGCTGAGCGTTGGATTGCATTGGCCCGATGTGGGGAATACGGCCGAGCTGGCGACATAGAGATTGTCGACGCCGAAGCAACGAAGATTCTCGTCGACGACACCGTCCTCCGGACGGGAAGCCATGCGGGCCGTGCCGATCTGGTGCGTTCCATGGGAGGCCAGCGCCAGGATGGCATCAACCGTCTCTTCTGGGGGCTGACGATACTCAAGGTGGCCAACGCCATTGCGCGACAGCCACCCGGCCAGGTGCTCATGAGCGCGCCACACTGCCTCGGCGTCGGCGCGCGCGAAGCGGTAGTCGATCCGGAGTTTTGGAACACCCAGCCGGTCGAAGTCGTCCGTGAGTGTGACACGGCTGTCGGGCTGAGGGCTCTGTTCGGCGTGATAGGACAAGCCATATCGCCGCGCAGCATTTCGAGCAAAGAAGCCGGGCGTCGGAGGCTTGGCGATGTAGCGCCGATAAAGAAAGCGCGTCAGGCTCAGTACAGTACGTGGCAAGTCACTGACAATGTTGACAATATGCGGCCAGATGGCCAGGTCGTCGGGTATGTGTCTCTTCCGGATCGCCTCGGCGATGACCAGTCTGCCAAGAGGCTTCAGAGCAAAAGCGAAGCACACCATCGACAGGAGGCCACTCTTGTGCCGGGAGTCGGCGACCGGAGGCACCACCGGCCAGAAGGAGACGTTGAGCAGGCGCTGCTCCCGTTGCGCCGCGTCGGACGGGATCAGCCGTCGGCGGGCATAGGAGCCGTATTCGTCAATGTAGAAGTCGTAGGCGGCATCAAAGGCGTCGGTGGAGAAGGTGACGTCAGCCACTTCACCAATGACATGGCCCATGTAATAGCGGCCGAGCGGTCCATCCATGCCACCCAACAAGTCAGGGTGCTTGCGCTGGAGAACCAATAACTGCCGGGTGCTTTCGAGGCCGCCGGCAGCCAACACGACGGTCCCCACTGGCAGGCTACGCCGCGTACCATCGCGGTCGGCCACTGTCAGACTGGTGATGCGGCCGCCTTCGAAGGTCATATCGACGACGGTGGCCCCGAGGCGAACGTCAATCAACGTCGAACGCTCGATCTCCCCGGCATGTGCTTTTTGGAAGGCGGCGACGCGCGAGAAACGTTCGAGGCGCGTGTAGTCGACGGCTTCGTCGCTAATGTCGATACCGGCGATCGGTGCCCGGAATACATTGGCGCCAGCCGTGAGGTAATCGACGGCTCGGTCGTAATAGGGAACGATATCCTCGTAGCGGATAGGCCAATTGGCATCGATAAGGCTGGGGCGCGCCTCGAAATCGATGGGATCAAACGGCTGGCAACGCACCGCCCAAAGATTTGAGGTGCCACCGAGTTGCCGGGCAACGGCGATCGACATGTCATCGTGCAGCGCAGGATTGACGATATCGGCGTCGGATAGGGCCTGCTGCAGCCGGTCAGGATGTACCGAACCGGATTCCAGCACCAATACCCGTTTGCCGCGTTGCGCCGCCTCGAGTGCCAAAACGAGTCCTGCTGGGCCGGACCCGACAACGCAGATGTCGTGTTCGGTGATTGGCGGAGTGGTTAAGGATGCAGAGATCAACGATTTCCCCTTTATTCCTTAGCTATCGGTAGCCGAATGGATGGCTTCAAGGGGTCAATAGGACTCTCTCGGCGAGTTGCGCGGCTGCTTTGTCGAGCGGCTCGGCAGCGAGTTTCACATTATCGGCTAGATGGCTTCCTGAGAACATCGAGGACAGCACCACGCCATCTGGATTGACAGCGAAAGCTCGCCGTATCAGGAGGGTCGCAGCGACCGCTGCCGGTGAACCACTGTAGCCGGCGGCGGTTACCTCGGCGGCCAGCGCGGGATGTTTTTTTAGCTGGCTTATCATTCGATCACGGGCGCCGCCGACGCCGAGCACTGAATGGGTAATGAAGCCAGCCGGGCGGTCGAGCGCATCCCGCAACGCCGGAAGCTGTCGGCCCTCCGGATCGTCGGCGATCTGGAAGAAGGTAAACACCGGCAGCGCAGCTGCTGAAAGAACCGCGTCGAGCGAACCGGCCATCGACACGTGGCGCGCATGGCCCCGCTCCACAATCCGCTCGAGCGCGCGGATGACGTCGTCCCGCTCCAAGTCGGCAGGATTGGGATCATGTAACGCGAAGACGTCGAGGTGGTCGGTACGGAGGCGTTTCAGCGAAGACGCGATGGACGTCTCTAGAAAGTCGCCAGAGAGAGATACGCGCCGGTTGCGTGTCGCCTTGATCGAGCGGAAGCGTCGCGACAGCCCGCGTGCAACTGCCACAACCGGCCGTCCAAGATCATAGGCAAGCCGCATCAGCCCGTTGTTTTTCGGCGGC
Organism: Pleomorphomonas sp. PLEO; assembly: GCF_041320595.1. Taxonomy (NCBI): domain Bacteria; kingdom Pseudomonadati; phylum Pseudomonadota; class Alphaproteobacteria; order Hyphomicrobiales; family Pleomorphomonadaceae; genus Pleomorphomonas; species Pleomorphomonas sp. PLEO. The sequence continues at coordinate 4,749,996 of NZ_CP166625.1, read as the reverse complement.
ACGAGGCCGGCCTTCGAGCAGAGGAATAGGCGGTCGCGATGAGCTGCTACGAAGGGAGCCAAGATTTCTTCCGCCCGACCAGCGCCATAGGATGGCGCGACGTCGTACCAGGTGACGCCTGTTTCGAAGGCTGCCTCCAGCATTCGCTGGCCTTGCGCTGGCGAGATACGAGAGCCAAGCGACGCGCAACCCATACCAATCGGCGATGTTCTGATGTCCGTTCCCGGAATGACAACCGTCCGCATCGCCTGAAATCTCCGTTCCGCGCAGATATCGAGATCTGCCGCGCAACGGAACGTGCGGCGGCGTTTCCAGCGCGTCAAGCAGCCTATGGGCTTTTTTTAATTGGCCTTTCCGCCTTGCCTGTTTCGGCATTAGTCTCGGCGATGGTCTTCATGCGGGCACGGAGGGCGATCTTGAGCCGCCAGAGGAGATAGTAAATCCGGCCTGTGAGCGTTTTGGCGAAGAGCGCATCGTAAAGCGCGACTTCCTCACAACCGAAACGTCGCTTGTAGTCCATATCGCCGATTGAAAGATCGAAGCAATCATAACCGGTTGCCCGGAAGTGCTCGATGGTGTCGGCAAATAGCTGGAGCCCTGGCGAATAGAGTTTCCAGGCCCCCAGTTTTGAGGCCGGCAATGTTGCCACGACGTGTCGCGCATCGCAGATGCCGAATAGATAAGCAATTGGTTCGCCGTCGGCTTCAAGCTTGGCGAGCCAGCCTTGGCACGTACCGCCTTCGCCTTTGAGAAGGCCGAGATAAAGATCCGACCAGTCATCCTGCGCGAGGATGTCGGTACGTCCCTTTTCTTCGGTGCTTGCTGCTCTCAGCTCCCTAAAAGCTGCGATGTCGGATTCATCTATCTCTGCGCCCATGGCCAGAGAGAATTTTCGCTGGTGTGCCTGGGCAAGCTTTTGTGTTCGGCGACGAAGATTGGCACGAAAATTAGTATGGCGGGCTGCGACGACATCATCAGTGCTACGACCAGCCAGATCGAGTATCCACGCCGAAAGCCGAAGGCGAGCCGCATTGGGGAGACGAACAAAGGGGTTTGGCCGCTGTCCAAACCGATCGGGCAGTCGGTTGCAATACAGAAGGTCGACGTCCGGGACAGCGGCAAGCACCGCCTTGACCACCCCAGGTAGGTCGTCGGCGGTAAGTGAGGGCGCAAGGATGGGGGCACAATAGTCGATAGGGCGGGCATCGGTATAAAGCCAGCGCAGCCCGTGCCGGCGCAATCGCATCATCGGGAAGAGGGCGACGGGGCGGCCGTCCTGCGACCGCACCAGCGCCACCACCGGTTCGCCGACATGGTTAGCCAAGAGCGCGCGAAAGACGAGGCGCATGAAGCCGTAGCTCTGGAATGGCGTGGCGTTGTCCGGGCCGGCGAGTGCCGACCAGTTGTCTTCGAGATGATCGACGCCGTCGTGGATATCGACGAGCCAGTTACCTTCTGAACGCGCCATTCCCATCTCGGTTCACGCATGAATGGAGTCACTATAGCCATATCCGGCACTATCCGGAATGGGTAATGCTAGCCAGCGCGCGCCGTGTTGACGAAATCGAGCAGCTTGACGATACGGCGCACCGCGTCGAGCCCGCCCGGCTCGGCGGCGATCACCGCCAACAGTTGAGTCCTACCTGCCGGGCGAAGTCGCGCCCGATCACGCCGGTTATTGGTTGCCCGTCGGAGCTGACGGGCGCGAGCCCCGACAGGAACAGAAGGTTTCCGCTGCGCACCGCCGGGGTGGCCGGCCGATCGGCGCTTGTGGCGCCGGCAGGACGATGCCGTGCGCCGCCAGCCTTGCCGAGGCGCTCGCCGTCATTTCAGGTCCGAGAAGGCGGTGGCGACGAACAACTCGGACTTGAGGGCTGTCAACTGGCCCGAGCCGCCCGGCGGCGGCCAGATGCCTTCCTTGCTCGCTTGCGCCCGCGCTTTTTGCCGCTCCTCGATCGTCTTGTAGGGCCAGATGTGCACCATTTTCTGCGGCCCCTCTTCGATCGACCCCATGATGGTGAGCAGCGGCGACATCTCGTGGCGGCGATCGATCACCTTGCTCCACGCCGTCTCGGTCTCGGCAAGCCCGCCGGGTGCCAACGTATAGCTGCGGATCTCGTAGAACGGGCCATAGTTTCCCGGCACCATCGGCTTGGCAAACGACAGCGGTTTGAAGGCGGTGGAGACGATGCCGCCGATATGACGGCCGATGCCGTAGGCGTCGTCGGTGGTCATCAGCCGCGCCCGCTCGGCAACCAGAGCCTCAACGCTGTCGTAGGCCGTCAGGAAGGCGAAGCGGTTGAGCTCGCCGAATTCACACGAGAAAGCGCCGAGCGCGACACCAGTCTTCGAGAATGTTCGATAGGTCTCCGGCAGGATCGGCAGGACGGCGCCGAGGGTGTTGGGAAGGAGCTGCAAGATCGTCAGGTCGTAAAGCATCGGGTGTCCCAGCAGGTGGTGGTCCCGGTCGGCACGGCCACCGGTCGGTGTCCCGCGCGGCGGCTCCGTTGCGAGGCGGAACCGTCGGAATGACGGCTATGCAAACGGGTCTCTGCTTGGTACACCAAAAGAATGCCAAGTGCACGCCATTTCAATGCCGCGCCAAACCGCGATGACCGGCCAGCCAAACGGGCGGAATACAAGGGGTGGAAACATGTTTGATCTCGTGGTCGCCGGACGTCTGGTAACGCCGGCCGGACTCATCGATGCCGGCTGGATCGCCGTGTCCGGCGGCAGCATCGCTGCCATCGGCTGTGGCGAGCGGCCGTCGGCGGCGGACGTGATCGATTATGGCGACGCCTTCGTGCTGCCCGGCATTGTCGATGGCCAGACCCATGCCGGCAGCCAGATCGGCTTTGCCGGTATGGCGCCAACGACGCGGGCGGCGGTCATTGGCGGCGTAACCACCATCGTCGACATGCCCTACGACCATCCGACGCCGGTGACGACCGCTGCCGTCCTCGCCGAAAAGGTAGCAGCGATCGATCGCCTCGCCGTCTGCGATGTTGCGCTCTACGGCACGGTCCCCAGGGAGCCGGACCTAGGCGACGTCCGTGACCTGATGGCCGGCGGCGTCGCCGCGTTCAAGATTTCCAGTTTCGAGGCGCACCCGGACCGCTTTCCCCGCATCGGCAACGCCGCGGCTCTGGTCCTGCTCGATGCGCTGGCGACCAGCGACCTGCCGCTCGGACTGCACAACGAGGACCAGGAGATCGTCGCCGCGACCACCACTCGCTTCAAGGCCGCTGGTCTGGTCGGCCCAGAGTTCCACGCGCCGTCGCGACCGCCGGTCGCCGAGCTGGCCGCCACCGCGACGTTCATGGAGCTTGGCGCTGCCAGTGGTGGCCACGCCCACATCGTCCACATATCACTGGCCGACGGCTTCGAGCTCGTCACCGACTACCGAGTACGCGGGCATCGGGCGACGGCGGAAATGTGCGTCCACTACCTCACCTTCGACGCCGAAGTCGATATGCAGCGCTGGGGCGGCCGGCTGAAGGTCAACCCGCCTATCCGCGCCGGCGAGCGGGAGCGCCTGTGGCAAGTGCTCGAAGACGGCGGTGTCGCCTTCGTGTCGTCCGATCACAGTGCCTGGCCGCTTGCCCGCAAGGATGTGACGTCGATCTTCGACGCCGCTGCCGGCATGCCCGGCCTCGAAACCCTGCTGCCGGCCTTCTTCACCGCGGCGGCAGCCCGCAAGGGTGTCGAGGCCGCGGCAGAGCTTACCGCCGACTATCTCTGCGACCGGCCGGCGCGCTTCTTTGGTCTGTCGCGCAAGGGGCGCCTTGCGCCGGGCTTTGATGCCGATCTGACGGTGCTCAAGCCCGGCGACCACGTGTTCGACGCGTCGACAGCGCCGGAAGGGGCGGGCTGGAGCTGCTATGACGGGGCGACTTTCACCGGCATGCCGACGGCGACCTATGTACGCGGCCGGCGCGTCTGGGACGGCAAACAGGTAGCCGCCGACGCCGTTGGCCATGGCCGCTTCGTGCGGCGAGGCTAACGGCGCGCGCTCAGCGGATGCCGGCGAGCTTGTCGATGATGGCAGTCTTGACGCCCTCGATGTGGCTGCGCATGGCGTCGTGGGCGCGCGCCTCGTCGCCGCTCGCCACCGCGTCGAGCAGGGCGGTGTTCTCCTCGGCGCTGAATTTCGGCCGCACCGGGTTGCGATAGGCGTTGAAGACGTGGGTGCGGCGCCGGAGTTCGCGGATCATTGCCGCCAGCAGCCGGTTGCCGGCGGCGTCGGCGATCTCGCCATGCAGCGCGTTGTCGACTTCCCAGATCTCCGCCAGCGTAGGCGATGGCAATTCACCCAAAGCGGCGATCGAAGCGCGAATGCTCGCCACGCGCTCGGAGGGAATGCGTCCGGCGGCCAGCCGTGCCGCTTCCGCCTCGAGGAGCTGGCGCACGTTGAGCAGTTCCACGAAAGCCTCGGTCGAGAACGGGCTTACCGTGACGCCGCGATTGGGCTGCTTGTAGATGAGGCCTTCCGCTTCCAGCCGGCCGAGAGCCTCGCGCACCGGCGTCCGCGACGCATTGAGACGCTCGGCCATCTTCCGTTCGACGATCACGTCGCCGGGCCGCAGCTCGCCACGGATCAGGATGTCGACGAGCTGCTCATAGACCTGCTCGGTCAGGTTCGGCTTGTCCGCCTGCAGCAGGCCCGTGTTCAGAATCGCGCTCATCTCGTCCCCCTTGCGTTCGGCCAATGTCATAGCCCGTGACGTGTGGCGTTGGAAGACATTTGGGATGGCTGCGGTATGCCATCCACGGCCGGTATTCCAGTGGCGGACGATGAAATTTGACATTCATTCGCAAGCGGGCTTGGCAAGGTTGCGCAAACACTTTATACCAATGGTATACCATTGGCGTGCAAATACAGCCGCCCGACGGAAGGAGATTTCGATGGCCATTCGACCCTGGCGGGCGACCGCCATTCAGATGCGTAGCGAAAGGGCGACCCAGGCCGCCGATGCCGCCGCCGCCAGGGCGGTCATCGCCGGCAATCTCGATCGGCTGATCCGCCTGATCGAGACCGCCTCAGCCTCTTCCGCCAAGCCGGACCTCGTGGTGTTTCCCGAATTCGCCTTGCAGGGCCCGCCGCTCGGCCGGCCGGTGGCCGAGTGGATCGATTGGGCCTGCGCCACCATTCCCGGCCCGCTCACCGAGCCGCTGCAGGCGCTGGCCCGGCGGCAGCGCATCTACATCGCCGGCAACCTGTTCGAGGCGCCGCCGGAATGGCCTGGCCGCTATTTCAACTCGTCCTTCCTCATCGATCGCAATGGCGAGGTGATTCTCAACTACCGCCGCGTCAACACCGCGGCCTTCCCGTCCGTGCACGACTTCATGACCGACTATCTGGCCGTGACGCCGTCCGATCAGGTCTTCCCTGTCGCCGACACCGAACTCGGCCGTCTGGCGCTCATCCCCTGCGGTGAGATCAACGTGCCGGAGGTGGCCCGTTGCATGATGATGCAGGGCGCCGAGGTGATCCTGCATCCCACCAATTCCAAGTTCACTGTTGGCCAGGAGGCGGCCAAGGTCGCCCGCGCGGCCGAGAACATGTGCTACCTGATCTCAGCCAACGTCGCCGGTCCGATCGGCTTTTCGCCGGACAATTCCATCCTCGGCGGCCGTTCGCACATCCTCGACCATTTCGGCGACACGGTCGCCTTTGAAGAAGAGGCCGGGGAGGGCGTCGGCGTCACCGGCTTGATCGACATCGAGCGGCTGCGCGCCGACCGCCGTGCCGACACCGGCACTCACAATCCGCTGCTGCGTGCCCGCTTCGAGATGTACCGGCCCTTCTACGGAGCGGCCGAATTCTATCCGCCGGACCAGTTCCTGACCGTTCCCATGGCGGGGGAGCAGGATACCCGGACCGCCGTCGAGATGGCGCGCGCCAACCTCGAGCGACAGCGTGTGCTCGAGCCGCTGACCAACGCCTGACCTATCCCGAATTCACAGGAGAACTTCCATGATCACCGCAGAAGAAAACGAACAGCTCTGCCGCGTCGGCAAGGGCACGCTGATGGGCGACCTGTTCCGCCAGTTCTGGCTGCCGGTCTGCAAGTCTTCGGAGCTGAAGGCCGATGGCGACCCCGTCCGTCTGATGATCCTGGGCGAGAAGCTGATCGCCTTCCGCGACACCGAGGGGCGCGTCGGCGTGTTCGATCACCGCTGTCCTCATCGCTGTGCCTCGCTGTTCTTCGGCCGGAACGAGTTGGGCGGCATCCGTTGCGCCTATCACGGCTGGAAGTTCGACGTGACGGGCAAGTGTCTCGATCAGCCGAACCTTGAGGACAAGAATCGCTATCCGGCCGGTACGCCTGCCTTTGCTTACCGCGTGCAGGAAAGTGGCGGCCTAGTGTTCGCCTATATGGGCGAACGCCAGGAAAACCCGCCGCCGCTGCCGGAGATCGAGGCGATCATGGGCGAGGGGGACGACCGTAACATCGCCCTCACTCATCGTGACTGCAACTACATGCAGGCGCTCGAGGGCGACATCGACACCTCTCATCTCGGCTTCCTGCACGCCGGCGGCATTGACGGCGAAAGGCTCGACTTGTCAGATCCCGAGGTCTTCACCGTCACCGAAAAGGCGCCCAAGATCAACGTCACCGTAGCGCCGTTCGGAACCATGTATTCAGCCCAGCGCGACGCCTATGAAGGCACCGAGCACCAGCGCTACGCCTCCTACATCTTTCCCTTCTGGGTCACTTATCCCGGTGGCGGCCATCTCGAGACCAGCCGCACGGTCAATGCCTGGGTACCGATCGACGACGAGAGCACGATGATCTTCAACATCGACCTCAGTCGCGCGACCGGTGGTGGCAAGAAGTCTCTGAAATACAAGGACGGCACGCCGGTCAATGGACTGGCGCGGCCCGTCGAGTATCTACCGACCACGACCGACTGGAAGGGGCGCTGGCGCCCGGCCAAGGATCGGAGCAACGACTACGGCATCGATCGCGAGTGGCAGCGCAATGGTGACAGCTATACCGGCATCGTCGGCATCCCGCTGCAAGACCAGGCCATCCAGGAGTCGATGGGGCCCGTCGTCGACCGCACCCTCGAACATCTGGCGGCGTCCGATCGCATGGTCATCCTGACGCGGCGCGTCATGCTCGACGCTGCCATCGACTGGCGCGACAATCGAAAGTTGCCCGAGGTGGTCGACCATCCGGAATACTGCCGCGACGCCCGTGGTGGCGACATCATCGTCCCCAAGGGTACGGACTGGCTTGACGGCTATGAAGAGAAGATGGCTGCCGTCAAGGGCTACCGGCCCAACATCCGGGCCGCCGAGTGACCTTCCGAGCCGAGTGTATTTCGATCCGGCGCGGCTGAAACGCGCCGGATTTTCCATGCCGCCAAGGGGCGAGGCCCTGGCGACCAAGTCAAGGACCCGACCCCATGACCGACCGCGTACCGCTGCGCCTTCGTATCGCAGCCATCCGCTACGAGGCCGACTCCGTCCGATCGTTCGAACTCGTCGCAGAGGACGGACGCGTCCTGCCGCCGGTGGAAGCAGGCGCCCACATCGATCTGGCGCTTCCCGGTGGATTCACTCGCAGCTACTCCATCATCAATACCACTGGACCGGCCGACCGCTATCTCATCGCCGTCAACCGCGAAGCCGACAGTCGCGGTGGTTCCGCCCATCTCTGCGATGTGGCGCGGGTGGGGGACCTCATTGACGTGACGCCGCCGCTGAACACTTTCCGCCTGGCAGAGGATGCAGAGGAAACCCTGTTGCTGGCTGGTGGCATCGGCATTACGCCGATATTGGGCATGGTGCGGCGCCTTAAGGCGCTCGGCCATTGCTGGCGCCTCGTTTACGCGGCGCGCAGCCGCGCCGCCGCCGCCTTCCTGCCGGAAATATTAGTTCTGGCCGCTGCCAATCCGGGTGGTGTCACGCTGCACTTCGACGACGAGGCCGGCCGTTATCTCGACGCGGCGGCGGCTATCGGTGCCGCCAGCCCGCAAGCCCACCTCTATTGCTGTGGTCCGGAGCCGATGCTGGCCGCTTTCAAGTCGGCGACCGCCGGGCGGGATCCCGACCGCATCCATGTCGAGCATTTTGCCGGTACCGCTGCGCGGCCGAGCGGCGAATTCACCGTGATGCTGAAGCGGTCCGGCCGCACCATCGTCGTGCCGGCGGGCCGAACGATCATGGAAGTACTGCAGGAGGCGGGCATTCGCGTCGCCTATTCCTGCCGCTCGGGTGTCTGCGGCACCTGCGAGACGCGGGTGCTCGACGGCGTTCCCGACCATAAGGACAACGTCCTGTCGCCGCGCGAACAAGCGTCCGGCAAGGTGATCATGATCTGCTGCTCTGGTGCCAAGAGCGATCTTCTGGTGCTCGACCTTTAGAACCACAGCGCCCCGGACTTGCGTCCAGGGCGTGGTGGTTTGGTGAAATCGTTCGGCCAAGTTCGGCGTTAGCCGCCGGCCTCCACCTTGGACCGGGCGCGCCAGGGGATCATGATCCGTTCGAGCTGCTCCAGCACGGCAAAGAACACGATGCCGATCAGCGAGATCAGGATGACCGCGGCGAATTGGCGGGCGATGTCGAAATTGGCGCCGGCCACGACGATGATGTAGCCCAGACCGCTGTCGGCACCGATGAATTCACCGACGATGGCGCCGATCACCGACATCACCGTGGCCAGCTTGAGTCCGCCGAAAATGCTGGGCAGGGAGTGGGGGAGGCGGAATTTCCAAAAGCTCTGCCAGCCCGATGCGCCCATCGAGCGCGAAAGATAGATCATCTCGCGCGAGACCGACTTGAGGCCCATCACCGTGTTGATGACCACCGGAAAGAAGCTGAGCAGGACGACGATGACGATCTTGGGCGTCATGCCGTAACCGAACCAGGTCAGCAGCAGCGGGGCGATGGCGACCTTGGGGACGGTCTGGCTGGCGGCGATCAGCGGATAGACGGTTCGTTCCATGATCGACGAATAGGCGATCAGCACGGCGAGCGGGATGCCGATCGCCACGGCGAGGGCGAAGCCGATGAGCACCTCGCTGAGAGTCACCAGCGCATTGGGCAGTAGTCGGTGCCAGTAGTTGCCGAACACTTCGGCGATGGCTGAGGGCGCAGGCAGGATGAATGGCGGCACTTCAGCGATCCGGCAGATGATCTCCCACAGGAACACCAGCACGAGGACCGTCCACAGCACCGGCGGCACGGCGCCAAGGATCCGGACCGCGATATTGGGACGAGCTGGCTTCTCGCTGTTGGCGGACGCGTCGGCGGGGGGGATGTCGGCGATAGCGGACATGGCTCAATACTCCTCTCTGAACACGCCGAGACTCTTAAAGATGGCAGTGATTTCATGGATGTATTCGAGGAAGCGCCGGTCCTCGCGCATGGACAGGCGACGCGGACGTGGCAGATCGATGTCGATGATGCGTTCGATCTTACCCGGGCGAGGCGACATCACCACCACGCGATCGCTGACGAAGATGGCCTCAGTGATCGAATGGGTAATGAAGAACACCGTCATGTCGTTGTCGGCGCAAAGGCGCAGCAGATCGATCTGCAACTGATCGCGCGTCATGGCGTCGAGCGCGCCGAACGGCTCGTCCATCAGCAGCAACGGCGGCTTGTGCAGCAGCGCCCGGCAGATGGAAACGCGCTGGCGCATGCCGCCCGACAGTTCCTTGGGGTAGGCATCCTCGAAGTCCTGCAGCGACACCATGCGCAGCAGCGCCCGTGCTCGCTCGCGCGCCTCGCCGAGGTCGAGCTTGCGGATCTCCGCCTGGATCAGCACGTTCTGGATGGCGGTGCGCCATTCCAGCAGCACGTCCTGCTGGAACACGATGCCGGCCTTGGCATAGGGGGCGTCGATCAGCTCGTCGTCGACCAGGATGGCGCCCGATGTCGCCGGCGCCAGACCGGCCAGCAACATCAATAGCGTGCTCTTGCCGCAGCCCGACGGCCCCAGTACCGAGACGAATTCGCCCCGCCGGATCTTGAGGCTGACGTCCTCCAACGCCTGGACGCGGCCGTTGCGGCCGTCGAATGATTTGTGGATGCCCTCGATGGAAACGTGTCGTGGGCGGTCCGGCATGTCCCGTTCCGGGCGCAGCGTCGAAGTATCTGGCATGACGTTCATCATCTCGATGGGATGCGCCCCACTCCCTCATGGTCGTTCCGGTCGTCAGGTGTCGACCGGACCGGACAGTTCAGATTGACCGGATGATGCCGCCATCGATGCGGATCAGGCTGCCGGTGACGTAGGAGGCCGGCGCTCCGGCGAAGAAGGCGGCGATGGCGCCGAACTCTTCGGCCGTGCCGTAGCGACCGGCGGGAATGCTGGCGGCGGCGTCGCGGGCGACGTCCTCGACGCTGCGGCTGCTCCGTCGGGCCGCCGCCTCGTCGAGCGAGGCCACGCGGCTTGTGGCGATGCGGCCCGGCAGCAGCATGTTGACGGTGACGCCGTCGGCTGCGACTTCGCCGGCCAGCGTCTTCATGAAGCCGACGAGCGAGGAGCGTAGCGTGTTCGACAGGGGCAGATGTGGGATCGGCTGGACGACGCCGCTTGAGGCTATGGTCAGGATTCGGCCCCACTTACGCGCGCGCATGGCGGGCAGCAGGGCCGTCGTCAGCGCGATCACCGGCGCCACCATGCGGTCGAATTCGGCCAACAGCGCCGCTGCGGACACATCGGACGCGGTGCCCGGCGGTGGGCCGCCGGTATTGTTGACCAGGATGTCGACGGACCCCTCGAGGGCCGACAGGATGGCCTCGACGGCGCCGGCTGTGCCGAGTTCGGCCGGCGCGAGGCGGCAACGCTTGGCCATGTCGCCGGGCAGGGCGGCCCTTGCGGCTTCCAACCGCTCGGCCGAGCGAGCCGACAGGGTGACAAGCGCCCCCTCGGCGAGCAGCGCCCGGGCAACGGCAAGGCCCAGCCCCTGGCTGGCGCCGAGAACGAGAGCATGGCGGTTGCTGAGTTGGAGGTCCATCTTATCATCCACGGGCGAAGACGGGCGGGACGGCGCGTTGCACCGCCCCGCAGACACTGTTCGCGATTAGTTGCTGGCTGGCAGGTAGCTGCCGTTGTAGATGCTGTCCGGCTTGAGGCCGGGCTTCATGCCGCTGTATTTCTCCAGGAGGGAGATGGTCTGCTCGACGTCCGACTGTGCGACCCAGCCGTAGGGTTTGCCGGCCGAAGCGGCGGTGTGCTCGTACTGGGGCATCACCCTCATCTCGAGCTTGATTTCCGCCTCGTCCGAATCCGGCCGCGCCTTCATGAAGAGGGCGAAGGCGCCATTCTGATCGGCGACGGTCGCGGCCTTGCCCTTCTGGAGGGCGGCCAGGAATCCGCGCACCGCCGCTTCGTTCTTGGCGAGGAAGTCCTTGCGGACGATCACCGAACTGCCCAGCAGATTGACGCCGTAGTCGGCAAACAGCAGCGGCTTTTCGATCGGTGCTTTGGCGGCCACCTTGTCGCCGTCCGGATTGGCCCAGCCGTTGATGAAATCTACATCGCCCTTTAGGAGCGCCACGCGGTCGTTGTTGCCATTGATGATGATGACGTTGACCTTGGAGAAATCGACGCCATTGGCCTCGGCGAAAGCCTTGATCATGCCGTCTTCGAAGTTGGCCGCGTCCGTGCCGAAGCGCTTGCCTTCGATGTCCTTCGGCTGGGTGATCCCCGATCCCTTGAGGCTGATGACCGACGTGGGATCCTTCTGCAGCAGGCCGGCCACCGCGATCAGGGTGTCGGCGCCCGCCGCCTGCTGGGCCTGGGCCAGCGCGCCGAGGCCGGCGATGCCGATCTCGAAGTCGCCGCTGCCGACCGCCTGGATGGTGCCGGTCGATCCGTTTCCATCGACGATGTTGACGTCGAGCCCCTCGTCCTTGAAGTAGCCCTTGCTGGCGGCGACAAACAGCGGAATGTCGACCGCGCCGGCAATCCAGGCCAGACGCAGGTTGATTTTTGTCGGCTCTGCCGCGAGGCCCTGGCTGGCACTCGCGATTCCCAATATGGCCATTCCAATGACTGGCGCCATGGCGCGCACTAGCATGTGTCTCATTTGGTTCCCCGTTATCCGCCATCTCGCGTGGCATTCAGATGGTATGCCAGAGGAATATCAGCTGTCAACCAAGATGTCGAACTGTTAGGCAGGTCGTGCTTGTGGCGCTGAAATGGGCATTTGGGGCAGCATTGGGCAGTTCGGGTACGTCGGCAGTTTCCTTTGATTTGGTTTCGCGCCGTGACGGCAAGGCTCCAGGCGCTGCCCAGGTGGCGCGAGATATACGAGGTCCGTTGCCGTATCCGCCTATTGGCGGCGGGAACGCCCTGGCTGGCGCCTTGCGGCATCAAACGTCGGTCGCCGCCTTCCGACCGGCCGGGATCGTTACCCTGATGCAGATCTCGTGCCTAAATTAAGAAAAAATACTTAGTCCCGGCGTTTGGCGGCAACGAGGAGCTCCCGCCAGCGGCCGAGGGCGTTGTGCAGTAAGGTAGAGGTGCGCCGCGGCGACCGGATTCCGCGCCGGGAAGGGCGGATGGGGGCGGCGGTTCAGGGGAAGGCGTTGTGCGTCAGGATTTGCGGTCGGTTCTCAGAACGCCGGCCCTGATGAGGTTGGCGATCGCCCTCTCATGCACCGGGCTTAGGTCAGCAGCCGTTTCGATCGACTTTTCCGCCAGTCCATCCGGCGGATAAAACTCAGCCGCGCCATAGTAGCCGCGATACATCTCGAACCGACTGCGCAGCAGCCCGTTGCCCATGCCGGTGTCCCGCCGTGCCGCCTGCAGCGCCTCGACGTCGATCATTGCCGAGGTGGCGACGCTCTCGTCCTCGCCGTCGTCGAAGGCGATGAAATCGCCGTTGTAGTCAACGATCTGCGAATGGCCGCCACGCTCGGCGCCGTTGCTCGAAAAGCCGATACCGCCGGCGACGTTGGCCGAGATCAGATAGCACATGTTTTCGGCCGCCCGGCAGATCTTGGCGGCGTCTGATCGCCGATTGGCCGGCTCGTTCGATGGATGCAGCAAGACCTCCGCGCCTCGCATCATCAACACCCGCGACAGCTCAGGCACCAGTACCTCGCCACACGGAAAGATCGCTAGGCGCCCGAGTTCGGTGTCGACAACGGGGAAGATGCCGTCCTCACCATAGGCCGCCCGATACTGGCTCAAGATGTCATGCGGCGACGTCCAACTAGCGGTGTTGATACGCCGGTAGCGCAGGATGACCTCACCCTTCGGGTCGAGCAGGAGCGACGAATTGAAGTAGCGATCGGGCCACTGCGCATCGACCTCGAAGTGGTTGCCGGCGATATAGATACCGAGCCGGACGGCCACCTCGGCGAGACGCTCGGTGATCGGCCCGGGGATGGGTGCACAGGCGCGTTCGATCCAGGCACTCACAGGCGTGGCGCGAGGCGGTCCCTGAAAGACGAACTCCGGCAGCACCACCAGCCGGGGAGGGGTGGGTGAGGCGCAGGCCAGTTCAATCTTGCCGATGGCATTGGCAAGATTGGCCTCGATGATCGCCGTCGCTTCCTCCCGGCTCGTCGCGTCGCTTGCCACCAGGCTCTTCATTTGAATGCACGTGGCGCGCCACGAGGTGATTGCCATTTCCACTACTCCGTTCGGGTTGCGGGGAATCAATTTCCATGCCAATGGTGTTCCATTGGAATACCAAGAATGATTGCGCGTCAATGGCCGGCGTTGTCAGTCGGAAAATGCCATCCGGACCACTGCGGACTTGCCGTCACCAAATGTTTGGCGCACTAGTGGAATACCAGCGATCGACCAATGACATGCTGACGGGAAAGGCAGGAAAGTGACTACAGTGACGAGCGCCGCCACGGACACTCGAGGAGCGGATTTTGCCGCCACCGACGTTACCCTCAGCGAATATGCCTACGGCCAAATCCTCGACCACATGTTGAACGGCCGTCTGCCCGCCGGCTCTGTGCTGCAGGAACGCCGACTTGCCGAAATGTTGTCGATCTCGCGCACTCCGGTACGCGAGGCGCTGGGCCGGCTTGAGACGGAACAGCTGATCACCCGCCGCCAGGGCCGCATGCTCTACGTGGCCGATGTCACCGTGGAGAACTACGTCAATTTGCTCGACCTGCGCCGTATCCTGGAAATGGAAGCGGCGGCGCGGGCGACTGGTCGCGTCAGCGCGGAAGATGCGGCCGCCGTCGAGAAGGCTATCGACGATCTCGTCCACGTCACCGAGATTACGCCGGCTCATCATTGGGCGGTGGACGAAATGGTCCACGGCACCATTGCCGACGCTGTGGGCAATCCGCTGCTGACGGCCTCAATCCGCGATCTCCGGCGGCGTACCCACCTTTTCAACACAGCCCGCATCCCCAATCGCCTGCTTCCCGGCGCCAGCGAGCACATCGAGCTTATTCACGCGGTGATGGGCGATGATCCCGAGCGGTCGCGTCGGCTGATGGGTCTGCACCTCGACAATGTTCGCGACGCGATCATCGACTTTCTCCTCGGTCGCCGCCGGTCATAGCCGTTGCTCGGCGGCGACTGCGTCGCCATCAGCCTAGGGCCGCCAGCCGCCGCTCCTGACGGGAAATCAGCCGCTCGACCTCGACCACAGCCGCCGCCGGCAGCAAAGCGCCCGGCCGACGCTGCGCGGCAGAGGCGATGGCGCCACGACGCTTCAGCACGTGCTTGCGGACCGCCAGCCCGATGCCGGGCTGCTGCTCGTAGCGGACCAGCGGCAGATAGGCGTCGAAAATATCCTGCGCCCGATCCATCTCACCGGCGCCGGCCAGACGACAGACCTCAACCATCATCTCCAGATAGCCGAAGCCGGTCATGGCGCCGTCGGCCCCACGGGCGATTTCTTCGGGCAGGAAGATGCCGCCGTTGCCGCACAGGATGGACAGCCGGCGCCGCCCCTTCGCCTCGGCGGCGCGTAGCGCCGATATCTTGGCCAGCCCGGGCCAGTCCTCGTGCTTCAGCATGACGATATCGCTGTGCGCTTCGACGATGCGGCCGAGCGTGTCGATGCTGATCTGGACGCCGGTCGACAGCGGAAAGTCCTGGAGCACCACCGGAACGCCGGAGCCAACGGTTTCCATTACCTCGCCGTAGTAGGCGGTGATCTGTTCGTTGGTTCGCAGCACCGACGGCGGCGCGACCATCACGCCCGCGGCGCCAAGGTCCATCACCGCCCGCGTCAGATCGCCGATCGCCGCGAGGCCAGGCGCCGACACGCCCACCACCACCGGCCGGTTGCCGGCCCGCCCCAGCGTCCGGCGGGTGATGGCGAGCGCCTCGGTCTGGGTGAGCTTTGGCGCCTCGCCCATCATGCCGAGGATGGTGAGGCCATCGGCGCCCTGCTCGAAATAGAAGTCGGTGACGCGATCGATGCTCGCTTCGTCGATGGTGCCATCGTCGGCAAAGGGGGTGACGGCAATGACGAAGACGCCGCGGCTATCGGAATTAATCAGGGACATGGCCTCTTTCCAGGATGGGCGCCGCGGCGCGAAAGCTGTTGGGGACCGGCTGCGCGCCCGTCGTCGGTTCGCAACAAAGCGGCGCGGCCAGTCTCGCCAACAAGTGGAATACCAGTAGAATACCGAAGGTGTATCGTCCAGTCTCTTTGATGCTGGGCCTGACGCCAATCTGCAAAGGCGTACCGCCGCCGCGCCTCGTTTGGGATGCCGCCACAAAGCACTTGCCGTGTTTCGTCCTTTGGAATACCGTCGATATACCAAATGGGGGTCAGCATGCAGACCATTCTCATTTCCGGCGCAAATCGCGGCATCGGCCTGGAGTTGGCGCGTCAGTTCTCGGCGGCTGGCTGGTCGATCGTCGGCACAGCCCGCCGCCCGGACGAGGCGACCGAGCTTAAGGCGCTGCCGGGGACGGAGGTGCTGCCGCTCGAGGCAACGGACCCGTCGTCGATCGATGAACTGGTCTCCCGCCTCGGCGGGCGGCCAATCGACGTGCTCATCGCCAATGCCGGCGTCGCGATCCACCTGGAGGCCACTCCCGTCGAAGTGACGCGGGAGGATTTTCTCGCCGTGCTGGCCACCAACAGCTTTGCGCCACTGGCGCTGGCTGGGGCGTTGAAACCCAATCTACTCGCCGGCCAGCATCGCGTCGCGGCCGCCATGTCGAGCCTGATGAGCTCGATTACCGCCAACGACTGGGGCACCCAATACACCTATCGAGCCTCGAAGACGGGGCTCAACGCCCTCTGGCGAGCCTTGGCGATGGAGTGGCGGTCGATCGGTATCACCGCGGTGCTGCTCAGGCCCGGCATGGTCGCCACCCGGATGACCGGCTATCGCGGCATCCCGGTGGAAATGAGCGTTGCCGGCATGAAGATGGTTGTCGAGCGCCTGACCCCGGCCGATGCCGGCCGGCTGATCGGCTACGACGGCAGCGATGTGCCTTGGTGACACTGTGGAGGTCCGCCCATGCCGACTGTACTCATCACCGGCGCCAACCGTGGCATCGGCCTCGAATTCGCCCGGCAATATGCGGCCGACGGCTGGCACGTCGTCATGTTGAACCGGACGCTGCTGGCCAGCGCCGCGCGCGACATGCTTGGTCCACAGGCGACCGAGTTTTTCTATGATGCCCTCGATGACGCCAGCGCGGCCGAGGCCGTCCGATCGCTGTCCGGCACGCCCGTTGACGTTGCCATCCTCAATGCCGGCCTCGGCGCTGGCCCGGATCTCCCGCCGGAGGCCATCCGTCGGGACCACTGGGAAGCGACGATGCTGACCAACGCCTATGCGCCGCTGCATCTGGCTGCTCTCCTTGAGCCCAACCTGCGCGCCGGTTCCCACAAGGTTCTTGCGTCGGTGTCCAGCCTTGCCGCGTCCATGGCGGACTATGATGTGCCGCGCCAGTTCGTCTATCGCGCTTCGAAGGCGGCGCTGAATCAGCTCTGGCGCAATCTCTCGGTCGAATGGCGCCCCTGGGGGTGCATCTGTCTGGCGCTTCGCCCAGGCCGCGTCTCCACCCGCATGACCAACTTTTCCGGCGAGCTGACGCCAGCGCAGTCGGTCGTCGGTCTCAGACAGGTTATCAATGATGCGACGGCAGCCGAGAGCGGCTGCCACATAGGCTATGATGGCCGCGTCGTGCCCTGGTAAAGGCGTGCCCGCGTGAAAACCCACCATCGGTTCGCTCTTGTAGGCTGCGCTGGCCTGCGCAATACCTCAGGTTCGCACCCATCCCGCGAGTTGGCCGCCACCTCGTAGAAGTCGCTTTTGCTGTCACATTTCCGGTTAGCAAAATCAGTAACTTACGTCGAATGTTCAAATCAGGCGACATCCCCCTGCAACCATCTTGCCGCGAGGGAAGCGACCATCGCCTGATCGGGTTGTTCTTGTCCAAAAGAGCGATGCGTCAGCCGATCAAGGCGCTGCTACCACTTTTTGAGAGCAACGCCGTATCTGCGGACCGCATAGCCAACCTGACGTGGCGACAGACCGAGTAACCTGGCGGCCTTTGCCTGCGACCAGCCGGCAGCCGTCAGCGCCTCAAGAAGCTCATCTCGCCCCACAGGAAGCCCTGCCTCTGTGGTGGCGTTGGCGGAGAGAGCGCGGGGTTTCTCAGTGAAGGTCTCTGTTGGTGTGGGGGGAGGAGTGGTCTGACAGACTCCGAGCGACCGGCAACAGCCTTGTCGGCAGGAGAAGCTCGCCGCTGACACGACCGGCCCGTTGGCCATGACAGCCGCCCGTTTCACACAATTTTCAAGCTCGCGGATGTTGCCCGGAAAGTTACAGGCAATAAGCAGATCAACGGCGTCCACGCCAAGTGTGTGCCGTCCCCCATTTGCCCTGTCGAAGTCCTCGAGGATACGCCGGGCCAGCTCTGGTATATCCGCGCGCCGGTCGCGCAGCGGTGGCAGCGCCACAGGCACGACGGAAAGCCGATAGTAGAGGTCTGCCCGAAACGACCCGTCGGCGATAGCGGCGGCGAGATCACGGTTGGTCGCGGCCACGATGCGGACATCGGCACGCAACGTGCGTGTTCCCCCCACCCGCTCGAACTCGCCATCTTGAAGAACGCGCAGTAGCTTCACCTGGAAGGCCGGGGAGGTGTCGCCGATCTCGTCGAGAAACAGCGTGCCTCCGGCCGCCAGTTCGAAGCGCCCCTTGCGTTCGCCCGAGGCGCCGGTGAAGGCGCCTCGCTCGTGGCCGAACAGCTCGCTCTCGATCAGCGCCTCCGGCAGGGCGGCGCAGTTGACCTTGACGAGTGGGCCGGTGCGAGCGGAATGCCGATGTAGCATTTCGGCGAACAGGCCTTTGCCAGTGCCACTCTCGCCGAGAATCAACACAGGCAAGTCTGTCGGGGCAGCGCGACGAACGGTGTCGGCCGCCGCCAGCATGGCCGGGTGCTTGCCGACAACGCAATGTGGCCGGTCGCGACCATCGCAAGCGGACTCCCTGATGCCCGCCGGCCTTGCTCCGTGAATAGCTAGGAGCCGTTTCAGTTCCTCCACTGCGTCGGCCGGCGGGTTGCGATCGAGAATGCCTGCGATACGTGCGATGAGGCGTCGCCCATCGTCGTCCCCGACGGGGGCGCGGCGTGCGATGGCAGGGAGTGGACGGTCGAGGACGGAGGCGAGGTCGGTCACGGCATCAATCCCTTTCGACAGAAACGCGATAGTCGCCGCCAATCACCCAAAACTCACGCTCCGAGCGCAGCGGGAAGAAGGTGAGCAGCGTGTTGGCAAACAGGATCTTGGAGAGCGGAACGTCGACCGTCAGGATGGTGTGGCCGAAGCAGTCGGCCACCCAGCGGTCGGTCGTGAACGAGCAGAGGCTGTTGAGCCGCAGGATGAAGTGGTGGCGATCGAGATGGTTGACGATGTGGTGCTCGTGGAAGCCGTCGACGCCGCGATAAAGATGGACGTGGCTTTCGTCGGGGTAGACGAGATAGGCCAGCACCCACTGGACGTATTCGTAGAGCAGGTCGAGCTGCGAGAAGATCGAGTTGGTGTGGAAATCGCTTTCCATGCGCTCCTCGACGTAGGTCAGGAACGAGGCATCTCCGATGGTACCGATCGGGTCATGGTGGAAGCCAGGTAACAGACCAAAGCGACTTTCCACCCAGCCTTTCAGCACGGCGGCCTCGCGGCTGGAGCTGTCGTAGCCCCAGCCGATCAACAGGCGAAGGAACGACGAGCGGAACGGCCGGCGGATGCCGCAGTCGTCGCTCTTCTGAGCAAAATCGAGGCCATAGACCGCCACCATGTATTTCAGGAAGGCATCGGAGGCGTCGGCCATGTTCTCGGCCTTGGCCAGCATTTCGAACAGTGGGTCGTTCATCTCGCGTACGCCGGAGATGTGCAGCGGCGCCGGCTGGTCGTTGAAGCCGACCGAGGCGATCAGCCCGGTTGGTAATCCAACAAGATTGGTACCGTGCGGCAGGCTCACCGGCGTCGTCATGTCAGCAGGCGCAGCCGCCGGCCGCCGCCGCGGCGATGGCCGGGAAGGCGATGCGCGGCACCGGCATCGTTGCCGGGCGGGCGGGTAGCGTTTCCAGCGCGGCAAGGCAGATGGGCGGCAGGCCGAAGTGACGGGCCCCCGCCACCATATAGGCGACGTATTCGGCGCTCGGAGGCGCTGGCGTGCGGCTGTCGTCGAGCTTGTAGAGAACGACGCCAAGCGATCCGTCCGGAGTCTCGACCGTAACAGGAGAATGGAAGTGGCTTCCGGTGCCGTTGAGGCGGACGCCACGCACCTTGTCGAGAAAGTCCGCTTCGCGCGTCGACAGCGCCACGACGATGCCATGCACCGACGCGCCATCCTCGGCCAGTACTGTCTCCTCGCCGCCGTCCCAAAGGTCGTTGTGACCAAAAAAAGCGAGGCGATGATCACGCAGCTCGCCAATTGCCTTCACCACGGCGCCGGGGCAGCACGCGGCAAGGCGTTCGGGATTGAGATCGGCGCCATAAAGAAACTGTAACACCGGACGGTTGACGGCCATGTCCGCCTCCTTACTGGACTGTCGGGTGGGTGATGGTGGCGATGACGCCGACACCTGGCAGCGTCTCGGATGTGTATTCGAGGCCGAGTTGGGCGAGCTTGGCGGCGAACCAACGCGGCAGGTGCTCACAGATTACTTCGACTTCGGCGAAGCTTCCGCCTTCGAGCAGAGGGAACAGGATCTGGCGCGAATTGAGACCGGGCAGCTTGCGCATCACCGCCGCGACGTCGACACGCAGCCGGCCCTCGCCAAGGTTCTCGGGCGGTGGAACTTCCACTTCGCGACCGCAGGCCAACGCCTTCCGCCCGCCACAGCTGGATGTGGCACAGCCGGCGGTGGCGCAGGCCGACGCGCCTTGCTGGGCGGTGATCTCCAACTGCCGGCGCTCGACCATGGCGAGCTGATCGTCGAGGCTGCCTTCGGAGGTCCAGCAGGAGAAGCCCATTTCCTGGCCGAGCAGCGAATAGATATAGCCGTTGCGATCGCCCGAGATCAGCGTCCGGCAATCCCTGAGGCTAGAGGCTACCCGCTCGACGAGGCCGCGCACCAGCGGGATGGAAGCGCCGTCGGGCAAGGCAAAGGCGAATTCGCCGATCTTCGACCAGCGGTCACCGCCGCCTTCATAGAGATGGATGACGCCGTCCTCGTAGAGGCTGACGGGACGGCCGGCGGCATCGGTGTGCACGGCAATCTTCATGGCGTTTCTCTTCAGCTTGGAAATAGGGGAGCGGCGGGCGGCGTATCCACCGCCCGTGGGGCTTCTCACCAGACGTTGAGCAGCCATTCCTTGTTCTTCTTGACTTCCATGTCGTTGAAGAGAGCATTGGCCATCTGCTCGGCGAGCCAGGTGGCGCCGGCATAGCCAACCACTGGGTTGCGGAACATGCCGGCCCGGTCGTAGGTCGGAAAGCCGACGCGCACCATGGGGATGTTGTAGTCGATCGACACGAACCGTCCCTTGGAGTGGCCGAGGATCAGGTCGAGTTCGAGGCCCTTGTTCTTGATGCGGTCCTCAAGATCCCAGAAGTCGGCGTTGGTAACGATCTCCATGGGATAGTCGACGTTGTCCTGCAGTGCCTTGATGCGGGGATCGTTGACATAGCCGGCGTTATCGTCGCCGAGCAGCAGCAACTGCGGCTTCATCTCGAGATCGAGGCAGAATTCGGCCAAACCGATGGCCAGATCCGGATTGCCGTAGATCGCCACCTTCTTGTCGGCGAGGAACATGTGGGCGACATCGGTGATGGCGTCAATGGCGATGCCGCGTTCCCTGACGAGGCTTGCGGGGATCGGTTTACCGGTCACCTGCGACAGCTTTTTGAGCAGCGCGTCGGTGTTGCGGATGCCGATCGGCGTCGGTCCGACGGTCGAGGGAACTTTGAATTTCTTCTCAAGCAGTTGCGCCGCCTTGCCGCCTTCGTAGCGATTGAGTGCGAAGGTGTGGATGGCCGAACCTGTCGCCTGCAGATCCTCGATGGTGGTCGAGCCATGCGAGACGGCCTTGCCATCCGGCATGATCGGCGAATCGAAGCTTTCGATCTCGAACAGCACGGTGGCGTCGATATCCATCTCTTTCAGAAGGTGCTTGAGCTCCTTGACGTCGCCGGGATTCACCCAGCCCGTGATCAGGTTGATCTTGCCGGTTGGGGCTCCCTTCTTGGCGAACTTCTTGACGAAGTCGCGCACGGCGACATCGTAGCCCGACACCATCGAGCCGACGAAGCTGGGCGTGTGGATGGGCAGAAGATGCACCTCCCGATCGGCGAATTTCTCAGCCAGCAGGCCTTCTTCCAGTTTGGTGATCAGGCCGTCGATGTCGTCGCCGATCACTTCGGTCGAACAGGTGGAGATGATCGGCACCACCTTTACATGCGGATAGCGGGAGAGCAGCACATCCACCGCCGTTTCGACGCGGTCGAGAGCGCCGAACACCGCGCCGTCCTCGTGGACCGACGACGAGGCGATCTCGAAGCTCTCTTTCAGATGTTGGGAGATCAGCAGGCGGACAAACATCACGCAACCCTGACCGCCGTGGACGATGCCGATGCAATCCTTGATGCCGATCGACGCATACTGGGCACCGGCTGGCTGGCAGGTGAAGATCGGATTGATGGTGCCGATCCGGTCCTTGACCTTGACTTCGCAATTCATGGGTCGGCTCCTTCAGTAGTTCTGGACGGTCAGCTCTTCGTTCAAAGAGCCGTCGATGGTCAGCCAGTCGATGCGGGCGTGTAGCTTGTCTATGATCGACTGGATCTCGTCGGCGCCGAGGTCGGCGAGCCAGAGGCAGCGCTCCTTGAAATTGCGGGCGAGCAGCACCGCGTCGACCCAGTGGCATTTGTCGAGCGGTGTCGGGTTGTCGACCACCTCGCCGACCAAGAGTTGCGCCGTCTTGCCGAGAATGCCTGCGTTTTGCTTGCGCCGGTCCCAGCCGCGTGAGTTGAACTGCCACAGGCAGTTCTTCATGATGTAGGTCTCCATCTCCGAGATCTTGGCGCGCAGCTCCGGGTCGACATCGGCCAGCGGATCGTGGTCGTAGAGCTTGGGGTAGTTGGCCCGCGCGACGTTCTTCTCTTTGCCTTTTGCCATGACGACCTCCTTCACTCGGCGGCTGCGGGGGCGACACGGCGTTCGAAGGCCGGATAGGTCTTCTGGCGCAGATCGGGAATGGGATCGAACTTGCCGGTGTAGCCGGTGAGCGGCGATGCCTTGGCCTCAGCTGACAGGCAGGCGTCGGACAGCATGCGGCGGGTGACGAAGCCCTTGCCGGTTTCGTAATCGTCCTTGGAGATGTCGATGGCCGACAATTGGTGCATCGGCGAATAGACGGCGTTGTAGATGTCGCGGGCAAAGCGCACCCAGCCCTCGAAACCCTTGTAGGGGCCGTTGTGATAGGCGTGGGCGTTGAGGTAGGGCACGCGCATCTTCTTGGCGACTTCGCCCGGCCGTTTGCCGGTGAAGATCACGTCCGGCTTCAGCGTCAGCATCGCTTCCTGGTTCTCAAGCTCGTTGGGATCGTCAATGGCCAGCGCCCCCTCGCCGCAGCGCGATACGCCCTTCTCCATGTCGCCCTGGTGGCCGAACTTGGTGTAGACCGAGACGACCTTGACCCCCATCTCCTCCTGGATGGCGTGCGCCCAGTGCCACAGCTTGGAACCGCCCGGCCACAGGCAAACCTTCTTGCCCTGGAGGCGCTCCTTGTACCAGTCGAGCTCCGGCTTCCAACGGGCGGTCTCCTCGGCGATGATCGCCTCGGCGCGGTCCTCAATGCCAAAGAACAGGCCAATCTTGCGCAAGCTGTCGCCGAGCGCCTTATGCCCGAAACCGTCGATGTCGAGGCGCGGGATGCCGTAACGGACGCGCAGTTCGTCGCAGAGGTATTCGGCCGAGCGGGCACATTCGAGTACGTTGAGATGGGCCCGGTGCATGCCGCGCAACGAGTCATAGGTGCTGTTGCCGGTGAAGGTGGACAAAACCTGGATGCCCATGCGCCTGAAGAAGTCGAGCATGACTTCCTGGTCGCCCTGGATGTTATACTCGCCGACGTAGTTGATGACGTAGTCGGAGGTGATCTCCGGCTCGAGGGTGCCAACCTTCTGGTTGAGCCAGGCGATGTTGATCTTATGGTGGCCGCCCGACTGCGACGGACCGCCGAAGCCCGGCGAGTTGCAGACGAAGATATCGACCTCGGGCCGCTCCGCCATTACCTCCTCGGCGATTGCCGACATATCGTCGCCGATCAGCGCGGTGGCGCAGGTCTGGTAGATGGTCATTCGCTTGATGTCGGGGAAGGCATCGAAGGCTTCGAGGATGTTCTGCTTCAATAGTTTTTCGGCGCCGAAGACGATATTTTTTTCCTTTACGTCCGAGGCGAAGGTGTACTTCAGTTGAAAGTTGTTGTTGTCGGAGATGTAGCGCTTGGTCTGCCAGGTGTCGTAGGTGCAGCCGACCGGGCCATGGCTGAGATGGATCACATCCTTCATCGGCGTGCCGATGACGTGCTTGGCGCCGCAATAGGCGCAGCCGCGTTCGGAAATCGTGCCGGGAATGGTGTTGAGGTAGCCCTTGGGCAGGCAGGAAGTGAGGTCTTCGCCCGGTCCTTTGACCACGGCGTGCAGCTTGCGCTCGGGGATGACCTTGCTGACCTCGAATTCATGATACGGCATGGGAAACGTCCTCTGCATGGGGAGGGAGGGCGCCACCGCGGCAAACAGGTGCCGCGGCAGATAGCCAGGCGGTCAGCTCAGTTGAGCATGCCGTATTTGACGACCATGGATTCGAGCTGGTCCATGGTCAGCGGCCGCGGAATGACGAAGTCTTCGTTCTCGATGATCTTGCGGCCGAGCTCGCGATATTCGTTGGCCTGGTTCTGGGCGGGATCGAACTCGGTCACCGTCTTCTTGTTGAACTCGGCCTTCTGGACGATGTTGTCGCGCGGCACGAAGTGGATCATCTTGGTGCCGATAGCCGCCGTGAATTCCTCGAGGAATTCCTTCTCACCGTCGACGTTGCGGCTATTGCAGATGATGCCGCCGAGCCGGACTCCCGACTGCTTGGCATATTTGACCAAGCCCTTGCAGATGTTGTTGGCGGCGTAGATGGCCATCATCTCGCCGGAGGCGACGATATAGACCTCCTGCGCCTTGCCATCGCGGATCGGCATGGCGAAACCACCGCAGACGACGTCGCCAAGCACGTCGAAGAAGATGAAGTCGAGATCCTCGGTATAGGCCTCGTTCTCCTCCATCAGGTCGATGGCGGTAATGACGCCGCGACCGGCACAGCCGACGCCCGGCTCCGGGCCGCCGGATTCGACGCAACGGATGTCACCGAAGCCCTTCCTCATCACCTTGTCGAGGGTGACCTTCTCGGCGCCGTGGATGCGTAGCGTGTCCATCACCGTCTCCTGCGGTTTGCCACCGAGGATAAGGCGAGTGGAGTCGGCCTTGGGGTCGCAGCCGTGGATGAACACGTGTTTGCCGTGGAAATAGGAGAGAGCGGCTGCCGTGTTCTGCGTGGTTGTGGACTTGCCGATGCCGCCCTTGCCGTAGATGGCTACCTTGCGCGTCGTCATATCGTTTTCTCCAGGGGGAGGACTTGGGAGGGCGGTGGATAGCCGCCGATGACGAGATCAAGGATCGCAACTGTCGTGCCACGACTTTAGTATTAGAAAGCAAGTGAATGGCTCCCATGCATTTTTCGAAAGCATGTCTCTAGAAGATTGATTTGAAAGGCGTTCCTGTTGTTGAAAATGGTTCGCATCTTCTTGGTATTCACATCGACGTAAAATCAGATTGGGAACTTACATTTTGGGAAATCTCGTACCCTGAGCGCACCACGTCGGACTTTTGAAAGTTTTACATTTTCGGAAATTTACCCAGCCGAATTCACCGAAAGGGGCAATTCCTTCTCCGGCTCAGCAACAATTAAAAACGCCCCGGCGGAGGGATCCGACCGGGGCGTCGAAGACTGGGGTTGAATGGATTTAGCGTCTGGGTAGCTGCGGCGTGCCGGTACGGAAGGTCTTATAGCTGATGCCGTAGCGCTCCATTCTGAGGCCGAGCATGCGTCGGGTCAGTCCAAGCTCATTGGCGGCAATGCCGACGTTGCCGTTCGAGGTCTTGAGCGCGTCAACGATCATCTCGTATTCGACCGCGTGGATCTTGCTTTCGAGACTGACGCCAAAGGTGGTGCCGGTCTCGTCCGGCGTCTGTAGCGATGGCGGCAGATTGTAGCCATGGATCACGTCGTCGTCGGACAGGATAACCGCTCGCTCGACGACATTTTCGAGTTCGCGCACGTTGCCGGGCCAATGATAGGCCATCAACATGTTGAGGGCGGGCGTCGAGATGCGCTTGATGGTCTTTTGATTGGCCTTGCTCGATTGCGCCACGAAATGGTCGGCCAGCAGGATGACGTCAGAATCGCGATCCCGGAGCGGCGGCACGGTGACCGGCACGACGTTGAGGCGGTAATAAAGGTCCTCGCGGAATTCTCCGCGCTCGATCATGGCGACGAGGTCGCGGTTGGTTGCGGCGATGATGCGGACGTCGACTTTGAGCGGACGGGAACCACCGACCCGCTCGATCACCCGTTCCTGCAGCACCCTGAGCAGCTTGGCTTGAACAGCCAGAGTCAGCTCGCCGACTTCGTCGAGGAAAATCGTTCCGCCATCGGCCTGTTCGAACGAGCCCTTGTGGGCGGCAAACGCGCCGGTGAAGGCTCCCTTTTCATGACCGAACAAGCCGCTTTCAGCGAGGTTCTCGGGGATGGCCGCGCAGTTGAACTTGACGAACGGGCCATCGGAGGCAGCGCTCGAATAGTGGATGGCGCTGGCCACCAACTCCTTGCCGACGCCACTTTCACCGAGGATCAACACCGTTGCCCGGCTCATGGACACCTTGCGGATTAGCTCATAGACCTCCTGCATCGGCTTGGAGTTGCCGATGATGTTGGCCGGCTGATAACGCTCCTTCAGTTCGCTCCTGAGGCGCAGGTTCTCGGTCTCGAGCGCTACCTTGTCGACGTTGGCGATGAGATAGAGCTCGGCGAGCGGCGCTATCATCAGCGCGATGGCGGCTATGAATTCGGCGTCCTGCTTGAGGAGAAGCTGGCTGCGATAAACGCGTTCTCCAGCGATGGTGCCGAGTACTTTTTTCCCCAGCATGATCGGCACGCAGATGAAGGCCGCCTTTCCGCGCCGCTCGCTTTCCGGCGAACCGGTGCGGTTGAGGAAATCAGCGCTCTCGGCGAGGCGTGGCACGACGATGGCACTGCCGCTTTCCACCACCTTGCCTGTGATGCCCTCGCCGGGCGCATAAATGCCGCGCTTCCTCTCGTCGTCGGAGAGGCCGAAACTCTCGTGGATGAAGATGGTGTCGGAGCGGCGGTCATAGAGCGTGATGATGCCGCGATCCATGTGCAGGCTGACGCGCATGATATCGAGGATTATATGCAGGGCATCCGACAGGCCGGAACTCTCCGAAACCACCTGGTTGAGGCGGTAGAGAACCGGCAGCGTATTGACCCGGCATTCGCCGGTACCGCAATGCGAATAGTCGTCGACCGGCGTGCCGAAGCTAAGGCTGGCGTCGAGCTGATCGGCAGAAAAACGAGCGTCGTTGGCCACTCTTCGGTGTCCCGTTGTCCCGCCTCCCGATGTTTCCTCAAGACTTTTGATGCAAACAGCGGACCAGCGACGCCTGATGGAGGGCTCAAATTGCGTGCAAATATCGGGGAAGCGCTCTATCCTCCTACTGCTCTGAAATCGCTAGGAAATTCTCGTTCAATCGCGTGGCTGCCGCGCCAAAGGTTTTGAGCCGGGCACCAACGTCGGCCTCAAGCGTCGCTGCCCGCTGTCCGAGTGCCATGTCGAGGCTCGCTCGATAGGCGGGAATCGCCTGCCAATCGGGCACAGTTCGAGGCGTGATCTCAACGTGATACTGAAAGCCGTAGGCATATCTGCCCCAGCGCATCGCCTGCACTGGCGCGGCGGCGTTTCCGGCTAGGATAACCGCCCCGTCGGGCAGTCGTTTTACCTCGGCGCCGTGCCACTGGAAGCAGTCGACCTCGTCCGGAAAGCCTTTGAAGACTGGATCGTCTCGTCCGGCCTCTGTGAGCCTTACGCTTGCAAGGCCAACCTCCGGCGCTGCCATCAGGCCGACGGAACCGCCGAGCGCATCGGCGAGCAGTTGATGCCCAAGGCAGATGCCGAGATAGGGCCGGCCCAGATCGCGAACGAAGCGGCGGATGGCGGCCTTCTCCGCGACGAGCCAGGGCAGTTCGGCTTCCTGCCAGACGTCCATCGGCCCGCCCATGGCAACGAGAAGATCGAAGGGATCGAGCGGCGGAATTGGCTCATCCTCATCGAGTTCCACCGTCTTGATTGTATGACCGGCCGCCGTCCACAGGGCGGTGAAGGTGCCGGGATGCTCGACGCCGAGATGCTGAAAAACAAGGATACGCATCCCATCAACCGATCTGGAAGGCAGAGAGGGTAGCGGGCACCTCAACGCCGGGCTGGTTGCGTGGGTCGGGCTCGGGGGCGCCAACTGTGAGATGGATCGGCAGCACGCCAGCCCAGACCGGAAAGCTGTAGTCTTCCTCGTTGTCCTCTGGCGGACCGGCCCGCAGCTTGGCCGACGCCTCGCTAAGGGGCAGAGACAGAATGGCGGTGGCGGCGATCTCCTGTTCGGTGACCGGCCGCAGATGCTCCCATTGGCCCGGCACGTAACCATCGACGAAGCGCTTCAGCAGGCGGGTTTTTTCGGTAGGCTCGGTCACCGCCTCGGGCTGGCCGAACACCATGACCGAGCGATGGTTGATGTTGAAGTTGTAGGCCGCGCGCGCCAGCACCAACCCGTCGAGGATGGAAACGGTGAGGCAAACCTCCGCTTCGTTGGTCGCCTTCATCATGCGGCCGTGGGCGGCGCCATGCCAGTAGATGCGATCACCCTCGCGCCACTGCAGCGTCGGAGTCACAATGGGGGCGCCGTCGTGGATGTAGCCAACGTGGGCGACCGGCATAGCATCAAGAATAGCGTAAATGGTCTCTCGGTCGTAGTGGGCGAGCCAACGGTAGCGATTGACGCGGGTGCGAGCGCTGGGAGCGGTCGGCGGAGCAGCATCGGGCACGGAGAAATTCCTCTCGGAGTTATGGAATACTCTGGCAACTGCATAACGCAGGCCACTTGCGCCATCCGAAATTTACAACTTTAAAGGGTGATTAGGTGTGCCTCGACCGGGTCCTTGGCGAGCAAGCAGATCCTGGCCCATAGCGCGTCTCTCCACGCGGGAGAAACAATTGACTATCAACGTCTTAGATCCAACACCCAAGATTGGTATCTATAACCCCAAACCGACAGCGCCCGTCCTGTGTATGCCATTGGGAAGGAAAGGAAAGCCAGGGTCGAGCCCAATGATGCTCGCAGCTATATGGATCACTGAAAGCCACATCTCCGTACCTTGAAGACCGGGCGGCTGACCGTCCGCGAAGGCAAAGCCGGCACCTGCCTGCCAACGTTCGGACGTCCGCAGCAGGATGTCTTCAGCTATAGCTTCCACCTCGGCGCGGCGATGATCGGTCTGCCGAAGGCAGAGTGTGAGAGGATGAACGGTGTCGAGGATATTGCAGGCGTTGTAGGCGGCGCCTGCGAACCCGCCATTTGTCCGGTAGTGCAGGAGGACGGTACCGATGGTCGCTTCGGGATAGGGGAGGGGCATGCCGAACTGGGCGTAGGTGCCTCGGGTGAGCCGGTAGAAGCCGTTGACCGGCTGCAGCCAGCCGTCGGCATCGGTAGGCCTGCCCCAAAGTCCGGTCGTCCGGTCCGCCCGCATGGTGAGCCAACCGAACAGGGTTGAAAGCTGCCCCCGAGCGGAGAAATAGCGGGCGTTGAGGTAGAGCCCGGTGCCGATGGCATCGACAGCGGCGCCGGCGCCCCAGGCATTGTTCGTCCACGGCAGGGTCTCGAGCCAGGCGCAGAGGGACGAAGCGTCGATGTCGACAGCGGAGACGAGATGGAGCGGCTGCGCACCGAGGATTTCCAGCGCATAGCCGACGGCCAGCACATTATAGAGCGCCAGCGGGTCGTTTCGCAGCGGAGTGCCGACTGCGGGTGGTCGGGCCGGGTCGGGGAACAGCCCACTCGCCGCGTCCTGCAGCGCCTGCAATCGCGCGAGTGTGGCGGAGCGCACCGGGCCGCCAGCACCATTTCCCTCCGGGAGCAGCGCTTCCTCGACCGCGCCGAAGCCGGCGGCGATTTCCAGTGCATCGCAAAGATGGCGGGCGCTTGGTCGGACGACGCCGTCGGCCTCGGGCGAGAGATAGTCGTCATCGGTCCGGTGGCGCGACAGGATCTGCCGCCAGTCCGCCGCGACGCGCGCACCGAGGGCGCTGAGAGCCCGTTCCGTTTCTGTGCGTCGGCTCGGTGTGGTCCGGCGAGTTTCGCCGCGCTGGCGGACCACCTTGGCCGGAACGCCCGCAACGATCGCGAAGGGTGGCACGTCCCGCGTGACCACGGCACCGGCGGCGATCACCGCTCCACGGCCGACGCTGACGCCGTCGACGATCACCGCGTTGGCGCCGATCCAGACGTCATCGCCGATCTCGATGCCGGTGGAGATCAGACCTTGGTGATGGATGGGGCGATCAGGATCCTCGAAGCCATGGTTGAAGCCAACGATCGAGACGAGCGAGGCGATCCTCACGCCATTGCCGCAACTCACCTTGCCGGAAATGCAGGCGTAGGCGTTGATGGTGCAATCATCGCCAAAGGCGATATCGCCGCGTACGATCGCATGAGCAGCGATCCACGACCGTTCGCCAAGAACCAGACGCTCCGTGAACACGTCCGCGCCCGGAGCGACAAAGGCGGTTGCTGCTATGCGCGCACCGGCATTTCGCGTCAGGTCGGCGATCCGGGCCTGATGGGCCGGATCGGTGATGTCCGCATCGGTTCGCTCCCAGCTAAGGACGGCGATGCGCGCCTTACGGTTCGCTTCGGCGGCGATGCCGGTGTCCGCATGCGATTCGATCATGTTCGGGGTCTCTCATGGAAGCGGATGCGGCGAGGGCTCGGGCCGGTTCCGGCGCAGGCCTCGAGCCACATGGAAGAGGATCGGTGGAACACGTCTCTCATGGAAAATGCGTCGATATTTTTCCACATAGAAACTTTTTCCTGATCATCCTAGTATGCCCACCACAAGGGCAGGTAATCGGATCGCTGCCGTCTGGCGTTGCGCCGACCGAGGGGAAGGTTGGAATGGGCAAGCACAAACCACCGCGTTCGGCGACTCTCAGCGATATTGCCGCGGCGGCGGGCGTTTCCGTCGGCACCGTGTCGAAAGCGCTCAACGCTAAGGTCGGTGTCAGCCCTGCCAACCGCGAGCGAATCATGCGGGCGGTGGAGGCCGTCGGCTATCGCAAGTCGGACGGGCGCCCCCGACAATCGACCGGTCTCGGCACGGCAACCATCGTCACCTACGATCGATATGTCGGAAACGACAGTTTCTACGGCGAGATCCTGCGCGGCATCACCGAGGAGGCCGAGCGCATCGGCTTGGGGCTCTGCGTCGAGATGCTGTTCCACGGCGAACCGACACCCGATCCGTCTAGCCTGTTTCGTCGCGGCTTGCCGGAGAGCGTCATCATGATGGGGCTCGACCAGCCGGTGCTGGTCGATGCCGTCGCGGCCATCGGTTGCCCGGCGGTGATCATCAACGGCATGGATCCCGCCATGCGGATCGACAGCGTTTCGCCCGACTATCACTTCGGCGGCTGGGCGGCGGCGCGGCATCTCCTCGACATGGGGCACAGGAACCTGCTGCACGTCACCCATCCGTTCCGCGAATCCCTCACGCTTCGCCTTGAGGGATTCCGCAAGGCGCTCGAGCGGTCTGGCATTGCTTTCGATGCCGACCGCCATCTGCTCGACACCGACGACGCCGGGCTGACCAGCACCGGTGCGCAGCAGGCGGTCACGAGGCTCATCGAGAGCGGCAAATTCGAGGCGACGGCGCTTTGCTGCGTGTCTGACATGCTGGCCATCGGCGCCATGCGAGCAGTGCTCGCCGCCGGTTACCGGGTGCCTGAGGACGTGTCGATCACCGGGTTCGACGACCTTCCCATCAGCGCGCATTGCGAGATTCCGCTCACGACGTTCCACATCGAACGGGCCGAAATGGGGCGGGCAGCGGTGCATATGCTGATCGAGGGCGCGGCCAACCCGCTCCGCAACGGTCGCCGGCTCAGCCTCGGCGTCCAGCTGGTGGAACGGGCCTCCGTGGCAGCGCCACCCCGCTGAATTCCTCATTTGCCGATCCTCACGAGGATGCGATCCTCGAAGGGAATGGCAACGCGATAGAGCGTTTCCGGCCATGCCAGGCGCAGCCGCGGATCGGATATGGCAATCGCCTCGACCGTTGCCGCTCCTCCACCCTCAACCTCGATCGTGCCGAGGCCAGGCAGTATCAACTCGCCCGCTGCGATTTCCGGACACCGCGCCAGCATGAGATGCAGTGTCGCGGGACCGCTCGGCGACCTCACGTCTTCGATCTCGATATGCTCGCCCTTGACGAAGCGGACGGTTCGGCGCGCCGTCGTCACGCCGGCCGCTGGCGGAAAGGCGCCGGCGAGGTCCATCGAGACACGGCTTTCTCTCTCGCCCGGCGCGAAGACCACGTCGCGGGCGCCATAGGCGGCGCCGTAGCCTTCCTCGGCTCCGCCGAAAAGCGGCAGGTTGTGATAGGCCGCCCGGATGGTCCAGATTTCGTGACGGGCGGCGGAGAAGGTCTTGGCCGTATAGGTTTCCACGCCGACGTCGATGAGCAAGGGGGCGCCGTTCTTGAACAGGATCAGCGAGCCGGCATCGGCGTGGCCGTGGCTGTCGCCGTTGTCGCCGGCCTTGACGGCAAGGTCGAAGGTGGCGTCGCGCAGGACGAACAGCCCGACGCTGGGATAGTGGATGTCCTTTTGCGCCTGTGGCGCGGCCGGGCGATGGGCGGCGATCCGTTCGGTGGCGAACGCTGACTGTAGCCGGTAATAGAGATTGATCTCGTCGGGCAGGTCGCGATCGGTCGATGTCGCCCAGTCGGCCGCGGCGAAGTCGGCTAGGCGATCCGAGCCTACGGCGAGGCCGAACAGATATTCGCGGGCGCCGGCCTGACCGGCCAGTGGCGAGCAGTCGGCGAAGTTGAAGTAGTAGGCGCCGCGCGCGTGGATGTTGACGATATACTCCGCGATGTTGCGGATCTTGTCGGAGCGGGTCGCCGCCGCAAAAGCCCCGCCCGTAACACTGTTCAGGATGTCCATGGCGTTGAACAGGCAGAGGCCCGCGTGGCGATAGTATTGCGCGCCCTCCTCGCAGCAGCCGTCGTCCGCGTAGTCCTTCAGGAATGCGTCGAGGCCCTCGGCGGCTTTGATCACCACCTGACGGCGCAGATCGGGCGGGTAGTCGCCGGTCATTGTGGCGAGCAGAACGTTCTGGGTGCACCAGACCGTCCAGTTGCACATCGGCTCGTCGCCATGGCCCATCCACCAAAAGTGACGGCCGAGGTAGGGAGTGAAAATGCGCGCGTTGATTTCGCGGCGGATGCGCGCCCGGATCAGCGGGCTGACGGCGTCGAGTTCGGCGCCGAGCAGGTGATCGATGACTGCCAGTTGCGCGCCGGTCTCGCAGGCGAACAGGTCAAGGACTGGCGTGTCGACATCCGGCAAGATGGTCGTCGGCGTGTCGCGAACCAGCGTGTTGTGAGCTGGAAGCTGCCAGCCGCTTTCTTCGCAGAGAGCGAAAATGCCGTCGATGACCAGATCGAGAAAGCGACCGTCGTGGGCAACGCATTCGGCCATGACCGCGGCGTTGAGGGTTCGTCGCCGCGTGAGGTAGATCGCTTCGAAGCGCGCGCGGTCGCCGTTGCGGCGGAAATCCATATAGGCGGAGGCGGGAAGCGGCGGAAAGGTGGTATCGCCCTGGCTTTCGCCGCGCGCCATCAGGGCGTTGCGAACATCGGCCGGCAGACAATGCCACGCCGCACGATCCCCCGCCGACGGCGCCGGAACGAAACGGTCGATCGTCGGCGGCAGATTGGCCAGGCATTCGACGAACATGATGCTCTCCCCCGTCCTCTTCCGAAGCGGCGTCTCCGCTCCCCTGTCGCTTGAGTCTGAATGTTTTCCAATATGAGGAAAAAGAAACAAAATTGGAAAGATGGAAAATATGCGTATTTTTTCGATTGCGTTTCGACGTTTTGTGGAGTTTACACTCGTCTAGACGTGGCGAGAATATCGCGATGTGGAGATCGTCGCCATGCCCAGCCTATCCGTTGGAGAGGTGCCACGGATGGGTGGAAAGTGGAAATTTCTGGAAAATTTCCACTGGGTCAGTTGACACGAAACGGAAAAGATTCTCGGGGAGGAAGCAATGGCGGTCACCGCTCCAGTTCGCAAGCCGCGCCCCATGACGGCCGCTCGCCGGCGGTTGCGCAACAATGTGGTCGCCTACAGCTTCATTGCTCCGAATTTCGTCGGCTTTGCCGTGTTCACGCTCGGGCCGATCCTGTTCGCCTTCGCGCTGGCCTTCATGGAGTGGGACGGTTCGAACGAGATGACGTTTGCCGGGCTCAGAAACTTCTGGCGCCTGTTCTCCGACGATGTATTCCAGACCGCGCTCTGGAACACGCTGATCTACACGGCGGTAACCGTGCCGCTGACGCTGGTCTGTTCGCTGCTGCTGGCGGTGCTGCTCAACCAGAAGGTCTTCGGCCGCAATTTCTTTCGCACCGTCATGTTCTTCCCTTACGTCGCCTCGCTGGTCGCGGTCGCCGTGGTTTGGAACATGATCTTCAATCCGGCCATGGGCCCGTTCAACATGCTGCTGGTGGCTTTGGGCCTCGATCCGGCGCATCTGCCCGGCTGGTCGGCCGACAAGAACTGGGCGATGGTCACGGTCATCCTGTTCTCCGTGTGGAAGAACATGGGCTACTACATGGTGATCTACCTTGCCGGTCTGCAGGGCGTGAATCCCGAGCTCTACGAGGCGGCCGGCATCGACGGCGCCAACGCCTGGGACAAGTTCCGCCATGTCACCATTCCACAACTGAGCGCGACGACCTTCTTCGTCAGCATCATGCTGACCATCCAGTGCTTCAAGGTCTTCGACCAGATCTACATGTTGACGCAGGGCGGGCCGGGCACATCCACGCTGGTCCTCGTCTACCACATCTACAACGAAGCCTTCATCTCCTGGGACCTGGGATACGCCAGCATGGTCGCCCTCGTTCTGTTCCTGCTCGTTCTCATCGTCACGGTCGTCCAGTTCCGTGGCCAAAGGGACAAGTGATGGTTCGGGTCGGAGGAAACGCCATGAAAATTCTCGGTCGCAAGGTCAAGCCAGCCCGCATCCTCGTTTACGCCATCCTGATCGCAACGACTGTGACCATGCTGGTGCCCTTCGTATGGATGCTGTCGGCATCGCTGAAGCTCAGCAAGGACGTGTTCTCCTTCCCGGTGGAGTGGTTTCCCGCCGAGCCGGTGTGGCGCAACTACATCGATATCTGGACCAAGGTACCGCTGGCGCTGTTCATCTGGAACACGTCCAAGCTGACCATCATTGTGACGGCGCTGCAGCTTCTCACCTCGAGCTTTGCCGCCTATGCCTTCGCCAAACTCGACTTCAAGTACAAGAACGCGCCCTTTCTCGGCTACATCGGCACCATCGCCATGCCCTGGCAGGTCTACATGGTGCCGCAGTTCATCCTGATGCGCGAGTTCCACCTTAACAACACGCATCTGGCGCTGATCTGCCTGCAGGCCTTCACCGCCTTCGGCGTGTTCCTGATGCGGCAGTTCTACCAGAGCATTCCCGACGAACTCTGCGAGGCCGCCCGCATCGATGGCATGAACGAATACCAGATCTGGTGGAAGATCATGCTGCCGCTTTCCAAGCCCGCGCTGTCCACGCTGACGATCTTCACCTTCGTCACCACCTGGAACGACTTCCTCGGGCCGATGATCTACCTCACCAAGACCGAACTCAAGACGATCCAGATCGGCCTTCGCATGTTCATCGCCCAGTATTCGGCCGAATACGGACTGATCATGGCGGCGTCGGTCGTGACCCTGATCCCCGTTCTCATCGTCTTCCTCGCCCTGCAGCGTTTCTTCGTCGAAGGCATCGCCTCGAGCGGCCTCAAGGGCTGAGCGCAGCGAAAGGACCATCATGACCGCGTGTATTTCGCCGACGATCGACCCGGTGACGAACGAGCAGGTGGCCAGCGCGCTCGACCTTGCCGTCGATCTGGTGCGGCGCAACCTGCCCGAATTCACTCAAGCTGCCCGCAATCACTCGAGCGTCGGCAATTTCTACCCCACCTGCGCCAACGACCAGTGGACCTGCGGCTTCTGGCCTGGCCAAATCTGGCTCGCCTACGAGCGCTCCGGAGACCAAGCTTTTCTTGATGCCGCCCGCGTGCAGGTCAAGGATTTCCATCATCGCGTGGAAAATCGCATCGCGGTCGACCATCACGACATGGGCTTCCTCTATTCGCCGAGCTGCGTCGCCGCCTACAGGCTGACCGGCGACCGGCTGGCCCGCGCAGCGGCTATTCTTGCCGCCGACCGGCTCATGGATCGCTTCCAGTCGGTCGGCGGCTTCATCCAGGCATGGGGAGCCTTCGGGGCGCCGGAGAACTATCGCTTCATCATCGACTGCCTGATGAACCTGCCGCTGCTCTATTGGGCGACCGAGGAGACGGGCGACGGCCGTTACGCGGAGGTGGCCCGCATTCACACCGCTACCTGCCTCGAAAACTCCATCCGGCCGGATTTTTCGACCTATCATACCTTTTTCATGGATCCGGTGACCGGCCAGCCGTCGCACGGGGCGACCTGCCAGGGCTACAGCGACGATTCCCCTTGGACGCGCGGTCAGGCCTGGAGCATCTACGGCGTGGCGCTGGCCTACAAGATTGAGCGCACGGCGGAAAAGCGTGCGCTGTTCGACCAACTGCTCGACTTCTATTTGCACAAGCTTCCCGAGAATCTCGTTCCCTACTGGGATCTGATGTTCACCTCAGGCACCGAGGAGCCGCGCGATTCCTCGAGCGCCTCGATCGTCGCCTGCGGTCTTCTCGAAATGGCGCTTCACGTCGACGAGACGGTCGCTTCAGCCTATCGCGACCTTGCCCGACGCATGGTGGCGAGCCTCGTACGCACCTATGCCGTCACCGATCCCGCTGTTTCAAACGGCCTGGTGCTGCACGGAACCTATTCCAAGAAGACGCCCTTCAACACCTGTACGCCCGAGGGCGTCGATGAGTGCGTCATCTGGGGCGACTATTTCTACATGGAGGCGCTGACGCGCCTTTCTTCCAACTGGGTTTCCTACTGGTGAGGCATCTATCGTGAATCCCCAGGCGTTCTTCGAAGGATCCGACCGTCTGTTCATGCGCGGCGCCGCCGACCGCGACCGGATCGCTGCCTTCATGCGCGAAACCTATCCGGACGAGGTGGCTCGCCTTGTCGCCTCCGCCGACATGATCGTCGACCGTCGCTTCGTGTTCGAAGAACGATGGGACATGGAGCGCACCCACGTTCCCGAAGTCTTTCCGGGCGAGATCGACTGGCTGCATCAGCCCGGCGACGACCCGGAGTGGATCTTCGCCTTCAACCGGATGCGCTTCTGGATCACGCTCGGCCGCGCCTATGCGCTGACTGGCGACGAGCGCTACGCCGCCGCCTTTGCCGATCAGCTCACCCATTGGGTGCGGACGGTCAAGCGGGATGACCCGGCGAACGCCAAGGCATGGCGGACCATCGAGGCCGGCATCCGCATGGAATATTGGGTCAAGGCCATGGCCTGCTTTGAAGGCAGTCCGGCCATCACGTCCGAGGTGATGGAAGCTTTCGTCACCTCGATGACGGAGCACGCCGAATTCCTCATGGGTGTGTGGAACAGCTACAACCTCATGAGCAACTGGGGTGTTCTGGCGAACCACGGCCTGTTCATCGTCGGCGCCGCCGTACCGTGCCCGCGCGCCGACGACTACCGGCGCGAGGCCGCTCGCCGCCTCGCCGAGGAAGCGCGCATCCAGATCGATGACGATGGCTTCCAGTGGGAGCAGAGCCCGATGTACCACAACGAGGTAACGTCCTGTTACCTCGACGTGGTGACGCTGGCCGACCGGGGCGGCTACGAGCTGCCGGATCCGATCCGCCGTAAGACCCAAGACCTTTGCCGCGTTACTGCGCTGTCCGGCAAGCCGGATGGTCACGAGCTGTCGATGGGCGACAGCGATGACATCGACCAGCGCGACTTGGTGGTGCGCGGTGCGGTGATTTTTTCCGATCCAATGCTGAGGGCGTTTGGCGGGCCGGTCATGGATGTCGATGCTGTCTGGGATCTCGGTGCCGATGCGATCGCCGCCTATGACGCCATGCCGGCTGAGCCGCCGCGCTCGACCGACACGGCGCTTCATCACTCCGGTAACTTCTATCTCCGCGATCGCTGGGGCGAGGATGCCACGTTCGTGCATTTCCATTGCGGCACGCTCGGCGCCGGACATGGCCATTCCGACAAGCTGCACTTTGATCTGTTCGCCCGTGGCGAGGACATCCTCGTCGACGCCGGCCGCTACACCTACGTCAACAAGCCGGAGCGCTTCGAATTCAAGAACGCATCGGCCCACAATACCGTCACGGTCGATGACGAGGAAGTCTACACGCCCGTCGACAGCTGGGGTTGTTCGCGCCTGTCGCGGGCCGTCAACCGCCGTTTCGTCGCCGGGGATCGCTACGCCTATGCCGAGGGCGGGCATCTCGGCTATCAGGAGCTCGCGTCGGGCGGCGTCTTCGTCAATCGCCGGCTGTTGTTCCTGAAGCCGGATATCCTGGTGATCTGCGACGAGTTCCACACCGCGTCCGCTCACGCCTATCAGCGCTACTTCCATTTCGACAGCCGCGGCCAGGTGGCCGGCGATGGTCGCCGCTTCGCCTATGACAGCGCCAGCAACGCGGTCGATCTGCTGCTGGTCGGCGCCGCTCCGCAGGGACGACTGGTCGAGACCCGACTGTCTCGCCGTTACAACGAACTTGAAACCAATCTCACGCTGCGCGTCGACGACCACGGCATCGGCCCGCTCCACCTGTTTACCGTCATCGGGCTCAACCCGGCAGGTCGGCGCGAAACGCTGTCGGCCGAGACGGTGCCCGTGAGTTCGAACTTCAAGAGCGTGAGGTTCGACGATGCGACGATCCAAGCCCTCAACATCACCAAGGGGGAGCGGGCGTTCACGGTGGTGATCGCCCATCGCGAATACGCGAGCCCCACGGACACCTTCAACGCCGATGGCTGCACGGGCTTTGGCGAAGTCTCCGTCTTCGATCGCGGAGCCGGCGAAACAAGCGTTGGAACTATTCTCGTCCGGTAACGGGCGCTGCTGAGCAATCGGAGGACCGTCATGGCGAGCATTTCGCTTCGCGACATTCAGAAAAACTACGGTTCCCTGACCGTCGTGCATAAACTCAGCCTCGAAATCCAGGACAAGGAGTTCATTGTTCTTGTTGGACCGTCGGGGTGTGGCAAGTCGACGACCCTCAGGATGATCGCAGGGCTGGAGGAGATCACGTCCGGCGAGCTCTACATCGGGGACGCCCTCGTCAACGATCTTGAGTCCAAGGATCGCGACATCGCCATGGTGTTCCAGAACTATGCGCTCTACCCGCATATGACGGTCTACAAGAACATGGCCTTCGGTCTCGAGCTTCGGAAGGCACCCCGCGCCGAGATCGACGCCAAGGTCCGCGAGGCCGCGAGGATTCTCGACATCGAGCACCTGCTCAACCGGAAACCGAAAGCACTGTCCGGTGGCCAGCGCCAGCGCGTGGCGCTCGGGCGTGCCATGGTGCGCAATCCGGCCGTGTTTCTGCTCGACGAGCCGCTCAGTAATCTCGACGCCAAGCTGCGCGCGACGATGCGGGTCGAGATTTCAAAGCTTCACAAGAGCCTGGGCACGACTTTCATCTACGTCACCCACGATCAGGTGGAGGCGATGACCATGGCCGACCGCATTGTGGTGATGAAGGACGGCTACATCCAGCAGGTCGACACGCCGCAGAACCTTTACGACAATCCCTGCAACATGTTTGTCGCCGGCTTCATCGGCTCGCCGCAGATGAACATGCTGCCGGTACGGCTCGAGCGGGCCGCCGTCGGCTTTGCCGCCCGCTTCGGCGAGAATCTCATCCCGCTGCCCGAGCGCGCCGGTGAAGCGGTGCTGGCGCCCTGGGTTGGGCGCGACTGCATGCTCGGCATCCGGCCGGAAGACTTGCACGATGAGGCCTCCTCCTACATGAGGCAGGCGACCACAACCCCGATCAGGACGACGGTCGAACTCGCCGAGCCCATGGGATCGGAGGTTCATCTCCATCTCCTGGTCAACGGAACCAAGCTGGTGGCCAAGGTGCCGCCGCGCTGCAAGGCGCGCGACGGTGACGCAGTGACGCTCGGCATCGACACTACCAAGCTGCATCTGTTCGACGGGGAAAGCGAGAAAACCATCTTCAACTGAGGTCGAGGGAGGTCGGTATGTGGAGGTTCGGCGCCCGCCGTGGCGACGTGAAGGAGATCGACAGGAACGCGCCGCCCAGGAGGGGCGTGGCGCTTTTCGTCGAAATCTTTGCGCGTGAATGGTGGGAGCTGTTCAAACTCAATCTGCTCATGGTGCTGTTCGCCTTGCCGGTCGTCACCATCCCGGCGATGCTGGCGGCGACGACGCGCATCACGACCACGATGATCCGCGACGAGAACCATTATCTCTGGCGGGATTTTTGGGAGAGCTTCCGGCGGGAGTTCTGGCGCGCCACCCTTGTCGGCTGGATCTTCGGGGCGACTGTCGCTCTCGGCGTCGCTGCCATCGTGGTCTATGCGAGAGCCACGACTGAGGAGCCGCTTTTCGTGCTGGCGGTCGTGGTGTCGCTGTTCGGCACCATCTTGCTCCTGCTCATGGCCACACACAGTTTTACGCTGATGATGCTCACCGGTCTGCCCATCCCGCGGCTGCTCGGCACGGCGTGTCTGATGACCATGGCCGGCTTCGTGCCGGGGCTCGCTGCGCTGCTGCTCTGTGCCACGGTCTGGCTGGTCCATGTCGCCGCCTATCCGGTCAGCATCTTCATTCCGGCCACCTTTGGCTTTTCGTTTTGCGCGCTGGTGATGACCTTCCAGAGCCAGCGTGCGCTCATCCGCTACCAGTCGCTCGCCCATGGGGCGGCCGGTGCGGGAAGCATAGTTTGACAAGGGGTGCCAGCTGCATCCGAAATCGAGGGAGAGAGAGATGAAACACCTGAAAGCCTTCGCGGCGACGATGTCCGCCGTCGCCTCGGTCGCGATTGTCGGCCACGCCTTTGCCGCCGACACCGAAACCATCAAGTGGGCGCTGTGGGATTGGGATAAAACCGCCTATTATCAGCCCCTTATCGACGCCTACCAGGCCAAGCATCCGAACGTGAAGATCGACTATGTCGATCTCGGCTCGACTGACTACCAGACGATGCTGAGCACACAGCTGACCGGTGGCGCCGACGACCTTGATGTTTTGACCATCAAGGACGTCCCCGGCTATGCCACCGTGGTCCGCGCCGGTCAGCTTGAGGATCTGACCGGCTACATGAAGGACAATGCCATCGATCCGGCCGCCTATTCCGGGCTGATCGAGCAGATCACCATCAAGGACAAGGTCTACGCTCTGCCGTTCCGCAGCGATTTCTGGGTCGTCTATTACAACAAGGATCTGTTCGACAAAGCCGGCGTTCCCTATCCGTCGAACGACATGACCGTGGCGCAATATGACGAGCTGGCACGGAAGATGACCAGCGGCGCCGGCTCCGACAAGGTCTACGGCAGCATCTTCCACATCTGGCGCAGCACCGTCGAACTATTCGGTATCCTTGACGGCCAGCACACGGTCGTGGATGGCAATTACGACTTCCTGAAGCCCTGGTACGAGCGGGCGCTCAAGCTGCAGAGCGACGGCATTGTTCCGGACTATTCGATGCTGAAGACGTCAAACACCCACTATTCGGCGCCCTTCTTCAACAACACAATTGCGACGCTGCCGATGGGAACATGGTTTGCCGCGACGCAGATCACCAAGGTCAAATCCGGCGAATCCAAGTCGGTCAACTGGGGTATCGTCAAGTATCCGCATCCGGATGGCGTCAAGGCGGGCACCACCATTGCCACCATCACGTCGCTCGCCGTCAACAAGCAGTCGAGCCACAAGGAGACGGCCCTCGACTTCCTCAAGTTTGTGACGGGCCCTGAGGGCGCGACCATCGTCGCCTCGACCGGCACCATTCCTGCCGTGCGTGACGCCAAGGTGATCGACACCATCACGTCGATCGAAGGCTTCCCGAAGGACGAGAACAGCAAGGCGGCGCTCACCATCGAGAAGGGCTATCTCGAGATGCCCGTTCATCCCAAGGCGCCGCAGATCGAAGTGGCGCTCAACCGCGTCCACGATTCGATCATGACCAAGAACGAGACGGTCGAAGAGGGCATCGCCGAAATGAACAAGACGGTGGGGAACATCATCGGACAGTGACCTGTCGATGCGACAATAAAGGAAATAGGGCTTCGCGGCGGGATTTTGCCGTCGCGGCGCCTATCTGAGGATCGACAATGCCTATTCACCTGAAAATCGTTGGCGCGGACGGTGTCGCGCACGCCGAAGCCCACGGCGAGACCGAAGTCCAACTGGTCTATTCGGCCGCTTATGTGCCGGGTGATCGTATTGTCCTGCATACGGACAGAACGTCAGCGCATATCCGCGTTCGCCTGGACGATTCCGGCGCCTGTCCACTGCTGTGGCTGCCGGAGGGGAGCTTCGAATATCCGCTGCCCTTCGGCGACGCCAGGAAAGCTTTTGCCCCCTTCGCGTTTGCTGGCGAGCGGCACTTTCTCGAGGCGCGGCTCGCCACTGCCGAAGAAGTCGCAACGCGTCGCGACCTGGCGCTGAACCCATTCGACTTTATCGATAGCACTGCCTTTCCGCATGCTTCCGCCAATTCTGCGACCCGCGGCGAGGCCCTGTTCGCGGCCCGCAACGCCATCGACGGGCTGACCGCGACCGGTGGTCATGGCGAGTGGCCCTATACTAGCTGGGGAATCGGTCGCAATCCCGAAGCGGCGCTGACTGTCGCATTCGGCCGCCAAGTGCTTATCGATGAAGTGATATTATATACCCGCGCCGACTTCCCCCACGACGCTT
The DNA here is from genome assembly GCF_041320595.1 of Pleomorphomonas sp. PLEO. Taxonomy (NCBI): domain Bacteria; kingdom Pseudomonadati; phylum Pseudomonadota; class Alphaproteobacteria; order Hyphomicrobiales; family Pleomorphomonadaceae; genus Pleomorphomonas; species Pleomorphomonas sp. PLEO. Next base: position 4,707,277 of record NZ_CP166625.1, on the reverse strand, counting down.
GGTGGGAACGGGCTATCCTTTCCTTTTCCCAGGGACCCGATCTCGCGATCGATCTGAGAAAAACCGGTAGCGGTCAGCGGCTGTGCTTTCCGAAGCGACCTAGCGAATGGATACAGCTTCACCATCTCGTCAAGGCTGACGTTCCATCACCTTTCCCAGCATTAACATCAATCGTGTGCTTGGGATTGGATGTCCACCCGGATTGTAATGTGGCTGGTTAGTGCATCCCCTGTTGTCTGGTTACCGGTCAATCCGGCCAGTTCAAGATGCTGTCCTCGCGCGCCCGCCAGATCTCTTCAAGGGGCGTCTCGATGATGTCATTGGAGGCGGCGGCTTTGTCGAGTTCCTCGGCAAGGCGCTCGGCCACCAAGAATTCCTGTCCCGGGTGCAGATTGCAGGGGTCGAGGAAGAAGTGGCCATGCTCTACTTCGTGATCGCGCACGATAATGGGGCGGTCACCCGAGGCGAGGCGGATGGCGAGGTCCCAGGCCGAGATATGGGCGGCCTGTGGATCGACGCTGACCTTCAGGCGATCGAGCGGGTTCTGGGTGGGGTCCGGGACGATGGTTGCCGTCACGCCCGGCCGGCCGGCTAGTGCTTCGCTCCACACCTCGAGCGCGGAACGCTCCCTGGCCCGGATGCCCTGGTGGTCGCGGCTCTTCCATGCGGTCATCGCGGCCATGACGCCGATGATCGATTCCTTGCCCACTTTCATGCCGCGGCCGATGCCCCGGTTCTGCAGATAGGTGGCGCGCACCAGATCCTTGCTGCCTGCGACGATGCCCGATGTCGGTCCACCCAGGAATTTGTGGCCCGACCAGATCACGATGTCGGCGCCCAACGCGAGCGCGGTTGTCAGGTCATATTCCGACGCGGCGTCGACGATGACCGGAACGCCCTTGTCATGGCAGACCTTGATGAAGGTCTTGATCGGGATCTGCGCATAGTCGACGACGTGGTGCGAGATGACGAAGACGGCGGCAGCAGTGTTGTCGTTGATCGAGGCGGCGAGCTGATAGGCTGCGCTGGCCGTCGCCTGGCCCACCGACACCACCTTGGCGCCGGAAAGCCGGATCATCTGTTCGACCGGCGCGCCGAAGCTGATCATATGGCCGGCTAGGATCACCACCTCGTTTTTGACCGCGCCGGTATCGGGCAGGCGCTCGATGGCCAGAAGGTCCGATCCTGTCATGGCGGCGGCGACAGTGAGCGTGATGCCGGCGGCGCATGAGGCGGTGACGAAGCCGGCTTCGGCGCCGGTCAGGTCGGCGATGACCTTGCTGGCCTCTTTGTGCAGCGCGGCCATCTCGAAGAACTGGGGTAGCCCGCGCGTCATGGCCTCGATGGCCTGCGGGACGACGATGGAAGCGCCCAGGGCCGTCATGGTGCCGGAGACGTTGACGACCTGGCGTAGCCCCAGATCCTGGCGGATATCATTGGACACGGCAAAACCTCGACCTGATGGGGATGGGTGGGCGATCTTTGCTAGACGCAATTTCGGGCGGTAAACCGGTTCCCACTTTTCCTGGAGTTGCTTCAGTCCGGCCATTTCAGAATGCCGGCTGACGACTTGACCGGGACAGCCATGGCATTGGCCGGGCGCGGAGCGTTCAGTATCTCGGCGAGCCGCGTGGCGACCACTTCCGCCTCGCCGGGGTGCAGGTTGCAGGGATCGAGCCAGAAGACGCCCCGTTCGGCCTGATGCCCTCGCACCATGATCGGCGGCGAGCCGGCAGCCAGTGACGAGACCAGTCCGTAGGCGGTGAAGCCACTGGCGGGCAGGACGCGGATTTCCAGGCGGTCCAGGGGGTTGTCGGTGGGATCGGGCGTGATCTCGGCCTTGATGCCGTCGCGGCCGGTCAACACCGCTTGCCAGCGCTCGAGCGCGGCCTGTTCGCCAGCGCGAATTCTTCCGTGGTCGCGGACTTCCCAGGCGTCGAGCGCCGCCATGACGCCGGCGATGGTTTCCTTGCCCACCTTCATGCCACGGCCGACACCCCGGTTTTGCAGGTAGCCGGCGCGCACCAGGTCCTTGCGTCCTGCGACAATGCCGGAGGTCGGACCACCCAGGAATTTATGGCCGCTATAAATGACGAGGTCGGCCCCTTCGGCGAGAAAGCGGCGGAAGTCATATTCGGAGGCCGCATCAACAATCACCGGCACGCCCCTGTCGTGGCAGATGCCCGCGAATTCGGGCAGGGTCAGCATGCCGTAGGATATGGTGGAGTGAGCGACCACATAGAGGCCGGCGGCCGTCGCGTCGGTGATGGCATCGGCAACCTGATAGGGCTGGGTGGAACTGACGGAACCGGCAAACACAGGCCTGCCGCCTGCCAGTCGGATCGCCTGGTCGATGCTGTTGCCATAGCCGACATTATGGCCAAGCTGCACGATGACCTCGGTCTTCAGCCCGCTCGTATCGAGCGGCAGGCCCTCGATGGCCAGCAATTTCTCGCCCGCCATGCTGGCGGCCACCGCCATGACGATGCCGCCGGCGGCGGAAGCGGTGACGAAGCCCGCCTCCGCGCCGGTCAGGCGTGCGATGGTGGCGCTGGCGCGGCGCTGCAAGTCATCGATCTCGACGAATTCGGGAGCGATCTCGGCCATGGCCCGGATCGCCTCGGGAACCATGATCGAGGCGCCCAGAGCCGTCATCGTGCCGGAGACATTGATGATCGGACGCAAGCCAAGCCGTTCGCGGATCGGGACATTGCTGGGATCGTTGATGGCGGATGCCATGGTGCTCGAACCTATCTAGTTACGGAGTTCGAAGATGGCTTCGATCTCGACCGTGATGTTGTTGGGCAGCGAGGCGACGCCGATGGCCGAACGGGCGTGCTGGCCGATCTCGCCGAAGACGTCGGTGAACAGGTCCGAGCAGCCGTTGATCACGTCGGGGTGGCTGGTGAAATTGTCCACCGCGTTGACGAGGCCGAGCAGCTTGACCACCTGGCTCACCTTGCCCAGGTCACCGACCGCGTTGGCCAGCACCGACAGCAGATTGAGGCCGGTCAGTTTGGCATGCTCATAGGCGGCGGCGGTGCTGACGTCGGCGCCCACCTTGCCGGTGTACAGCGTGCCGTCGGCCTCGCGCGGGCCCTGGCCCGAAATGAAGATCAGAGAGCCGGTACGGATGAAATTTCGAAAATTGCCGATCGGCTTGGGAACAGGCAGGAGCTGCAATCCAAGCGCTTCAAGGCGCGCCGCATTTGGCATTGGTCGTCTCTTTTCATTTGGAGCAATTCCAGCAAAAACGGGGTCAAGGTCTTGCGTCCGGAATTGCGGGAAAACACAGCTCTAGTGGGCTGTCGCGCTGAACCGCGACAGGAAATTGCGAAGTCGCTCGTTGCTGGCGACTTCGGCCATCAGCGCGTCGGGCGCGCCCTGGGCCGAGACCAGCCCATCGGCCATGAAGACGATGCGGTGGCTGGCATCGCGGGCAAAGGCGATTTCGTGCGTCACCATCAACATGGTCATGCCATCCACTGCCAGCCGTCGCACCACGTCGAGTACTTCATTGACCAGTTCGGGATCGAGCGCCGACGTGATCTCGTCGAGCAGCAGGATCTTGGGATCCATCGCCACGGCGCGGGCAATGCCGACGCGCTGCTGCTGGCCGCCGGACAGTTCGGAGGGCAGGGCGTGTGCCTTGTGGGCCAGCCCGACGCGCGATAGCCAGTGCTTGGCGATTTCCTGGGCTTCCTTGACAGGCTTCTTGCGCACGCGGCGCAGGCCCAGCATCACGTTCTGTTCGGCGGTCAGGTGGGGAAACAGGTTGAAGCCCTGGAACACCATGCCGGTTTCGGCCCGCATGGCTGCGAGATCGACTTCGCCCCGCCGCTTGCGGCTGGCACTGTCGACATAGCCCACTTCGCGGCCATCGATCTGGATCGAGCCACCGTCATAGACCTCGAGAAAATTGACGCAGCGCAGCAAGGTTGTCTTGCCGCTGCCGGACGGGCCGATCACGCTGACGACTTCGCCGGCGGCAACATTGAGATCGATCGATTTCAGCACCTGGTTGCTGGCGAACGACTTGCTGAGCTTGTCGATCTGCAAAAGGTTGGTCGCGGTCATGCAACTCACTCCCGGATATATGAATAGCGCCGTTCCAAAACCTTGCTCAGGGTGGAGAGGCTATAGTTGATCGCGAAATACATCAGCGCGCCAAGGACATAGAGCGGCAGGGGCTCGTAGGTGCGGCCGATGACCTGGTTGATGGCCTGCATTAGATCGACGACGCCCAGCAGCGAAACCAGGGCGCTGCCCTTGACCGCGTCGGTCACGCCGTTCAGCCAGGGCGGCAGGAAGCGGCGCATGGCCTGGGGGAAGATGACGTAGCGCAGGCGCTGCGGGAAGATCAGGCCGATGGCCATGCCGGCTTCCATCTGGCCGCGCGGAATGGAGGTCACCGCGCCGCGCACATATTCGATGACATGGGCGGACTTGAACACGGTGAGCGCCAGCACCGCTGCCCAGAACGAGCTGAGATTGAACCCCAGCGGCGGCAGCCCGTAATAGACCACGAAGATCAGCACCAGGATTGGGATGCCTCGGATGCAGTCGCTCATGAGGCGGATCAGCCAGCGCAGCGGCCAGGGCCCGTATATCAGGCCGACGCCTAGAAGCACGCCGACGATCAGAGACAGCGTCACCACGATGGCGGACACCAGCAGCGTCACGCCGAGGCCGGTCATCAGATAGGGCAAGGAGTAGAAGATCGCGTCCATCTCAGCGCTCCACCCGGAAGCGTCGTTCAAGCAGTCTCAGCCCAAACAGGATCGCGTAGCCGGTAACGACGTAGATCACGGTGGTGACGGCGTAGACCTCGACGATGCGGAAGGTCTTGTTGTTGATCCACTGCGCGCCATAGGTGAGTTCAGGCACTGCGATCACCGAAGCGATTGACGTGTCCTTGAACAGCGAGATGAAGGTGTTGGAGAGCGCCGGCAGCGTGATGCGCGTCATGGTTGGCAAGCGCACGTAGAGCAGGCGCTGCCACGGCGTCAGTCCCATGGCCTTGCCGGCATCCAGCAGCCCCTTGGGCACGGCGTCGAGACCGGAGCGGAACACTTCGACGAGATAGGCGCCGGCATAGAGCGACAGCGTGGCGACGAAGGACACCGGTGGACTGTAGGAGATGTTGACCGCCGTCGGCAGGCCGTAGAACACCAGGTAGACCAGCAGCAACAGCGGCACGTTGCGAATGAATTCGACATAGGCCGAGATGATCGCTCGCGCGGTCCGGCCGGCCGATACGTACCAGATCGCCAGTGCCAGGCCGATGACCGCGCCAATCAGGATGGCGATGAAGGCCAGCCCAAGGCTCAACATCAGGCCGTCGAACAGCTTGTCGGAATAGCGCCAGACCTGGTTGAAGCTGAGTTGATATCCCATGCCGCCTGCCTTCACCCGTTGCGGAAACTGCCAGCCGGTGCCCGAGGGAACCGGCTGACCAAGGTGTGTTAGATCGTCGGGAAGCCGGGGGTGCGTACCGGGGCGTCCAGGCCGAAATATTCCTTGAAGGCGGCGTCGTAGAGCGCGGTCTCGTGGCCGAACATGGCGATGGAGAAGGCGGTGTCGACGAACTGCAGCCAGTCGAGATCGCCCTGGCGCAGGGCCGCGCCATAGAGCATGGCGCGCCATGACTTGCCGCTGTCGACATAGCGGTCCGGATTGCGGGCGACGAGCCACTTGACGGTGGAGAGATCCACGGCGGCGGCGTCGACGCGGCCCGCTTCCAGCGCCTGGATCACGTTGGCCTGGGTGTCGATCTGCATGACCTGGGCCTTGGGCAGCACTTCATGCACGCCTTCCTCGGCGTCGACATTCTGCAGGATGGAGACGCGAGTGTTGGCGCCGCCCGCCAGCAGCTCGTCGAACTTCTTCATCGAGCCCTTGGGGCTGGTCAGCAGCGACACGCCCTCGACATAGTAGGGGCGGGAAAAGGCGATGATCTGGGCGCGGGCGCCCGTCATGGTCATAAACTGGATCGAGATGTCGACCTTGCCGGTGACCACGTTGGGCACGCGCTGGGCGGCGTCCTGAAGCACGAATTCGATCTTGCTCTCGTCGTCGAACAGCGCCTTGGCCAGGATCTTGCCCATGGTAATATCCATGCCGACAAGTTTGCCCGCCTCATCCTCGAAGTGCCACGGCGCATTGGTGCTGCCGGTGCCGACGATAAGGTGGCCCCGATCGATGATGGTGCGCAACAGGCTGCCGCTGGCCGATTGCGCGGCCGCCTTCTGTGTACTCAAGGCGGCCAATCCGATTCCGCCGGCTACCGCGGCGGTTCCCATGCCGAGTTTTAGAAATTCCCTGCGTTTTGAAACGTCCGTCATTTTCCCCTCCATTGCGGTCCCTGATTCCGCCGAAAATTGCCTGAACGAGTTTGTCTTGTATATCGGACAACGATCCGATATTTAGGACGCTAATGACAAAGCTCGCAGTTTGCAAGTGCGACGCAACAGGAGGAACGATGAGCGACTTGGCGATGATGGAAGGCAAAGCCGAAGGCAGCCGCGAACGCGGCATTGATCGGGTTCTCAAGCTATTGGCATATCTCAACGAAGCCGGCCGGCCGGTGCGTGTGGCGGAACTGCCCAAGGCGCTCGGCGCCCCGCGTTCGACCATCTACGAGCTGGTGCGGGTGCTGACGGACTCGGGCATGCTGGAATTCAGCGGCGACGACAACAAGGTCTATTTCGGCAAGCTGATCTACCTCTACGGCATCAACTACGTGCGCGAGAACGACCTGGTCCGGCGCGGTTCGGCCGAGGTCGACGCCTTGTCCCGCCTGACCGGGGAGACCAGCGAACTCTGCGTGCTGAACCGCAACCGACAGGCCATCGTCTATACCCATCCAGGGTCACGGCCCATGCGCATCAGTTCGCAGGCCGGTGGCCAGATCCCGCTGCCCTGGACGGCATCGGGCCGCCTGATGCTGGCCCATATGACGCCCGCCGAGATCGAGGCCCTGGTACTGCCCGAGGACCTGGTGCTGCCCGACAAGCGCTTGGTGAAGATGGAAGCTTTCGTCGCCGACTGCATTGCCGCGCGCGGCAGCCCCATTGTTGCGACAAGCGGGCTGATCAACAGCTTCACCCAATGCCTAGCGTCGCCGATCTACGGCGTCAACGGGCAAGTCCAAGCCACCATCTGCCTCGTCCTACCGATGGACATAGCCGATGAACATCGCGCGGACCTGCAGGAGATGCTGATCGCTAGCGCGCGAAAATTATCAATGGATGCCTGAGTTTAGCCTGTGAACGGCTGGTGGGGTTTTGCGACGGTGACGCGCAGGGCCTAATCCCTCCCCGACAAGGAATTCGCAGGCCAAAAACTCCAATCCAAAACACTCCAGTTTCCAGCGAACGGACCAGGCAAGATAGTGATTGACCGACCGTCACCGTCCCACGGTAAAGGCGCGCCAGCTACCAAATTCTGAGATGTCATGGGCACCGTCGAGGGCGATCGGCTCGGCGAGGAACCCTTTGGCGGTGCGACCGTCCTCGAGTTCGACACTGCCGATGGCGAGTGGCGGCGGCACATTGGCGACAAAAGCGCCAAAGGCGGCCGGGGTGAGGCGCCAGACCTCAACTTCGATGCCGACACCCGAGCCGGCGGTGACGCGCTTGAGACCGGGCTTGGCGGGACTCTGGCTGGAGAGCTCGTAGAGCCGGTAGCTGGCGCTGGTGCGGGTCGCTTCGACGAACGTGGCGCCGAGATCGATGAGTTCGCGGTTAAGCGGCATGCCACGGAGATGAGCGCCGACGACCACGAGATCGATGCCGTCAGGTTTGTCGTCCGGCTGTTGCCAGCCATCAGCCCCCGGCAGCACGCCACTGTCCCTATGAAGAGCGGCGGCGAGGCCTGCCGTCAGTCCATCACGTCCGGCGACAGCCAGCAACGTAACGCTCATAGGGCGTCCGTCGGCGCGGCGGCCTGTCGGAACGGCAATGCCGCAGAGATCGAGCAGGTTGACAAAATTGGTGTAGGTGCCGAGGCGAGAATTCTCACGGATCGGCTCGGCATCGAGTTCGGCGCGGGTGAAGTGGCGCGGCGCCGTCGGTACGCATAGGAGGTCGACCGAGGTGATCAGGGGTGCGACTTTCCGCTTGAGATCCTGAAGGGCATAGAGACCGTCGAAGGCGTCGGTGGCCGATAATGCCTTGGCGCCTGAATAGATAAGGTTCGTCACCGGATGGAAGCTGTCGGCATGATTGTCGAAGAAGTCGCGCACCGCGGCATAGCGTTCGGCCACCCAGGCGCCTTCATAAAGCAGGTCGGCGACGCGGTAGAAATGCGTGAAGGGCAGCTCGACGATGCGGTGCCCGAGAGATCGGAGACGGTCGAGGCTGGCCTCGAAGCCGGCAGCCATGACGTCGTCGCCAAAGAAGCGGCGATCTGCCTGGGCTGGTACGCCGATGACAAGCGTCGCCGGTGCCGCCAGCACTTCGATCGCGACGGCGCGGCTGTAGGCATCAGAGGGATCCGGTCGGGCAGCGACGGCAAACACCCGGTAGGCATCGGCGGCGGTCAGTGCGAAAATCGACACACAGTCGAGCGTGCGGCAGGCAGCAAGAACGCCGGTACAGGATAGGGCGCCGAAGGTTGGCTTCAGGCCGACGATGTTGTTGAGACCGGCCGGAATGCGCCCGGAGCCGGCGGTGTCGGTGCCGAGGGCGAAGCTGACGATGCCTTGCGCGGTTGCAACAGCGGAACCGGAGCTCGACCCACCCGGCACCAGCATCGGATCGATGGCGTTGATCGGCACGGGATGCGGGGTCCGGACTCCGACAAGACCGGTGGCAAACTGGTCGAGGTTGGTCTTACCGACGACAAGGGCGCCGGCTGCCTTGAGGAGCGCCACGACGGTGGCGTCGGCGACCGGCGTATGGGCAAAGTCGGGACAGGCGGCGGTGGTCGGCATGCCCGCAACGTCGATGTTGTCCTTGACGGCGAAGGGAATACCCCAGAGGGGCTTTGCTGTCGGATCGAAGGTACCGAGCGCCGCCGCCTCGGCCTTGAGGGCAGCGGGGTCGGCGAGATGAAGGAAGATGCCGGGATCGCCGACCTCGGCGATGCGATCAAAAACCCGATCGATCACGGCTTCGGGGCTGCCACCGGCGGCGTAGTAGGCGTGGAGCGCGGCGATGTCGAAAGCGGGCACGGATGTCATGAAGCGGTTTCCTCAAGAATAATGACCGGTAGCTGCCACTGGATCAGAACGACGCACCCGGAGCGGCTCCACACCGAATGCTCACTGCCTTCGGCGTTGACGATGAAACTGCCGGTGCCGTAATCGCCGGCCTCGTCGGATTGTTCGCCCTCAAGCACCAGGATGGTTTCCAGCCCGGCGTGGCGATGGCGCGGCACGCTGGCGCCAGGCCCGTAGCGCAGCAAAGCGACGCCCGGAACGCCGACCTCGAAGCGGTGGATCCAATGGATATCGACACCGTCGCGGAACCGTTCGAAGGCGAGGCCATCCCAACTTCCAGAGGCGAGAAGGCGCGTCGTTTCAGGCATCGAGCGCCTCCAGGATGGCTTCGACGCTTGCCGTCCAGCCGACGATGGCGCCCTGCGCCCGGATCATGTCGAGCGTCGCCGCCTTGAATTGAGGGAAATAGCTCTCGGTGGCGTCCTCGGCGAGCAGGCACTCATAGCCTCGATCATTGGCCTCGCGCATGGTCGTCTGGACGCAGACCTCGGTGGTGACGCCGGCAACGATCAATTGGCTCACGTGCCGCTTGTCGAGCTCGTCCTGAAGCCCCGTCGCGTAGAAGGCGCCCTTGCCTGGTTTTTCGATGACGAGTTCGCCGGGAAGCGGCGCCAGATCGTCGAGGATGGCGGTGCCGGGTTCGCCGGCGATCAGGACGCGCCCCATGGGGCCTTCGTCGCCGATGCGCAAACTGGGATTGCCGCGATTGCGCTTGGCGGCCGGCAGGTCGGAGAGATCGGACCGGTGACACTCCTGGGTATGGATCACCGGTATGCCGGCGGCCCGGCAGCCCTCGATCAGCCGTTTCACCGTCGGCACGATGGCGGACAGACGGCCGACGTCATTGCCGAGGCTTTCGCCAAAGCCGCCGGGCTCGATGAAGTCGCGTTGCATGTCGATGACGATCAGCGCCAGCTCGCCGCGTCGCAACGGAAAGGGGTAGGGAAGGGCTCGAATGTCGGTCATCAATGGTGTCCCGCCATATGGGCGCCGATCGCTGCGACATCGGCGGTCTGCGCGTTGGTCTCGTAGGTGATGCGCCCCTCGGACATGACGAGGATGCGGTCGGAAAGCTCGATAAGCTCGTCGAGATCCTCGGAGATCAGCAGCACCGCCGCGCCGGCGTTGCGGGCGCGCATGATGCGGGCGCGGATCTCGGCAACGGCCGAGAAGTCGAGCCCGAAGCAGGGGTTGGCAACAATGAGGAGGTCAACTTCGCCTGTCAGCTCACGCGCCAAAACGGCGCGCTGAACATTGCCGCCCGACAGAGCCGCGATGGGCGATGCCAGTGATGCCGTCTTGACCTTGAAGTCGGCAATGAGATCGGCAGCGTAGAGACGCATGGCCTGCTTCGATAGCTTGAAGGAACGGCCGCCGCCGGCCGTCCGATCGAAGGCACGAAAATAGAGATTTTCGGCGACGCTCATCTTCGGAGCACAGGCGTTCTGCAGTGGTTCTTCGGGAATGAAACGAACCTTGTGCTCGACCGTGTCGGCTCGGTGCGCCGCATAGGGCTTGTCGTCGACCAGGATCCGACCGGATATGAGCGGTCGCTGCCCCGCCAGCATTTCGGCGAGCTCCTTCTGACCATTGCCGGAGATACCGGCGACACCGACGATTTCACCGGCGCGGACGTCGAGGTTGGCGATTTCGACGACCTTCAGACCGGAGCGGTCGGGCGCCACTGCCTGATCGATCCTGAGCACAGAGCTGGCGCTGGGGCTGGCGGGAACCCGATCGTCAAGCTCGGCAAGCTTGACGTCGCCGATCATCATCGCCGCCATCTCGGCCGTCGAGAGATCGTCGACCCGGCCACTGCCGATCAGACGGCCGCGGCGCAGGATGGCCACCGTGTCGGCGAACTTTCGTACCTCGTGGAATTTGTGGCTGATCATCAAAACAGTGAGTTCGCCGCGCTCCGTCATGCCGCGCACCAGACCGAGCATCTCGTCGGCCTCGGCGGGCGTCAGCACGGATGTCGGTTCGTCGAGCACCAGGAAGCTGCGACCGAGATAGAGCTGCTTGACGATCTCCAGCTTCTGCTTCTGGCCGGCGGCGAGATCGCGGACTGGCCGGTCGAGCGGGATGTCGAAGGGCATGCCGGCCATGAAGTCGGCCAGCGCGCGGCGCTCTTTCGCCCAGTTGATCACCGCCGGCACCTCGGCGCGGCTGATCACCAGGTTTTCGGCCCCCGTGAGCGAGGGCACCAGCGTGAACTGCTGGTAGACCATGCCAAGCCCGTAAAGCGCCGCATCGCGCGGTGAGGCGATCTCGACCTCGCGCCCGTCGATCATCAGCGAGCCGGATGTCGGCCGGTAGAAGCCCATGATGCATTTGACCAGCGTCGACTTGCCGGCACCGTTCTCGCCGAGCAGGGCATGAAAGCCACCGGCGGGAAAGCGCAAGGACACGTCGTCGAGGGCGGTGAAGCCCCCGAAGCGCATGGTCATGCCGAAGGTCTCGACGCTCACCGCCTGGCCGGCAACGGGTAGCGGGCGATCGCGAATAACGGGCATGGTGGCGCTCCTTTGTGGATCGAGGCGGCGACGGCGTCAGCCGAGCGCGGCGATAAGCGTGTCGGACTCGGAGACGGCGCCAAACACGCCGCCCTGCATCTTGACCATTTTGACGGCCGCGAGGTGGTTGCCATGGTCGGTGGCGCCGCAGCAGTCTTCCAGCAGCAGGCACTCGAAGCCGCGATCGTTGGCTTCGCGCATGGTGGTGTGGACGCAGACATCGGTGGTGATCCCGGTCAGCACCAGGTTGTCGATGCCCTGTTGCCTCAGGATCAGCTCGAGGTCGGTGGCGCAGAACGAGCCCTTGCCCGGCTTGTCGATGATCGTCTCCCCGGGAAGCGGCGCCAGCTCGTCGATGATCTCCCAGCCGGGCTCGCCCCGCACCAGAATGCGGCCGCACGGGCCGGCGTCGCCGATGCCGGCGCCGATGCGCTGCGAGCGCCAGCGCTTGTTCTTCGGCAGGTCGGACAGGTCTGGCCGGTGTCCCTCGCGGGTGTGCAGAACGTGGTAGCCCTTGGCACGAAAGGCGGCGAGTACCAGGGAAATCGGTTCGATCGGCGCCCGGGTCAGCGACAGGTCGTAACCCATGGTGTCGACGTAGCCACCCTTGCCGCAGAAATCGGTCTGCATGTCGATGATGATAAGAGCGGTATTTTCCGGTCGAAGATCACCGTTGTAGGGCCAGGGATAGGGATCGGCGGCGAGGGTGCGGGGCGTTGCGGTCATTTCGGGTTTCTCCGAACGGTCAAAGGGGTCTCCTCGCGGAACGGCGATGGCGTGCGGCAAAGGCCGTTCATCCTGCGCTCCTTCGGCGGGGGTTACTTGGTGAGCGACAGGGCACCCGGCATGCCGGGCACCGGCCGGTTCGGCGAGGAGGTGGCAATCATTATGATCAGCGTCAGCGCATAGGGAGCGGCGTAGAACAGATAGTAACCCGAGGTGACGCCGACCGACTGCAAGGCTGGGCCAAGAGCCCCGGCGCCGCCGAACAGCAGGGCGGCGAGGAAGCAACCGATCGGGTTCCAGCGGGCGAAGATGACAAGAGCTACGGCCATCAGCCCCTGACCGGAGGAGATGCGCTCGTTCCAGGCGCCGGGGTAGTAAAGCGACAGGTAGGCGCCGCCGACGGCTGCCAGCGCCCCACCGACGGCGGTGGCGACAAGGCGCACCAGATCGGGGTTGATGCCCATGGCGCGCGCCGCGTCGGTCGAATCGCCGACAACGCGCAGAGTGAGGCCGATGCGGGTGTCGGCGAGCACCCAACGCAAGGCGAAGGCCAGCGCCACGCCGGCGAGAAACAGCACGTTGATGTCGAGCGCGGCCCGGATCTGCGGCATATCGGACCAAAAGCCGAGAGGCACCGAAGGCAGGTGGGGCGCTGCCGGCTGGATGTAAGGCTTGCCGAGGAAGAAGGCGAGGCCGAGGCCGAACTGCATCATGGCGATGCCGATGGCGATATCGTTGACCTTCGGCCAGCGGCAGATGAAGCCGTGCACGAGGCCGAATATCGCGCCGGCCACCATGGCGCCGGCGACGCCGAGCCAGGGCGAGCCGGTTATGACGGCGATCGCGTAGGCGGTCATGGCGCCGAACACCAGCGTGCCCTCGAGGCCCAGGTTGATGCGGCCGGACCGCTCGGTGATCGTCTCGCCGAGGCTGACGAAGATGAAGGGCGTCGATACCCGGATGGCGCCGGCGAGGATGGCGAGGGGCACGCCCCAGAGGCCGATGGCGGTGCTGTCCATCAGGAGTTCCTCTTCCACAGTTCGGGGTTGAACAGTTTGAACCGGCCATAGAGGGTTTCGCAGGCCAGAATGACCACGAACAGCGTTCCCTGCAGCACCAGCACAGTGGCATCGGGCAGGCCCATGCGTCGCTGGATCAGGCCGCCCGAGGCGTTGATGCCGCCGATCAGGATGGCGACCGGGATGATGGCCAGCGGATTGTGGCGGGCGAGGAAGGCGACAAGGATGCCGGTGTAGCCGTAGCCGGCGATGATGGCCCCGTTGGCGCTGCCCTGGACGGCGGCCACTTCGATCATGCCGGCGAGGCCGGCGCAGCCGCCGGCCAGCGCCGTGAAGCTGACGATCAGACGTCCGACCGGCAACCCCTGCACCTCTGCCGCCCGGGTATTGCCACCGGCGATCCGGGCGGCGAAGCCCCAGGTCGTGGTCTCGATCAGCAGGTAGGTGAGGACGCAGGCAGCGATGCCGATGGCAAAGCCCCAGTGAACGTCCATGCCGGGCAACGAGCCGATCATGTAGTCGGCTGGCAACGGCGGGGTCGACGGCTTGTTGAGGCTGGCCGGATCGCGCAGTGGCCCCTCGACCAGTTGGTTCATGACGGCGATGGCGATGTAGGACATCAGCAGCGACGAGATGGTCTCGTTGACGCCGCGATAATGGCGCAGCGCGCCGACGCAGCCGATCCATACGCCGCCGGCCAGCATGGCGGCGAGCGCCATGCCGACGAGGGTGGGAAACGGCGGCAGCAGATGGGTCAGCGGCAGGGCGGCGGCCGCCGCCGCGACCCCACCGAGGGCAAGGGCCCCCTCGCCGCCGATGACGACCAGGCCGAGCCGGGCCGGCAGCGCGACGCAGAGGGCGGTCAGCAGCAGCGGCGCTGCCCGGCTGAAGCTGTTCTGGATGGAAAACCAACTGGCGAAGCCACCGGTATACATCAATTGAAACAGCATCAGCGGCGACTTGCCGAGCGCCAGGATGAACAGCGAGAACAGCACGAGGCCGATCAGGATGGCGCCGAGACCGATGACCACCGGCTCAAGGCGCCGGGCGGTCCATTCGGCGAGAGGCCCGGTCCAGGAGCCAGAAGCTGGGATGACAGCCTCGTCGACGTGGTCCATTCCAATCGTCATCGCGCTCTCCGTTCAACATGTCTCGGGGCTTTGGCTTGAACCTCAGGAGGCCGAGCCGATGACGCCATCGACGAGATAGGCCATGCTCTCGAGCTCGATGGCATCCTCAGGATAGGCGGCGCCGGCGGCGATGACCTCGTTGCCCTTGTTGTCCTTGAGCGGCCCTTTGAAGACGGAAAATTTGGTCTTCATGATCTCGGCGAGCGTCGCCTCGAACTTGTTGCGCGCCTCAGTGGACACGGCCGGGCCAAGCGGGCTCATCTTGACGAAACCGTCCTTCAGGCCGCCGCGCACGAAGTTGCCGAGCTTCTCGCCGGCCAACGCCTTCTTGGCGAAATCGGTGTAGACATTGCCCCAGGCCCACTCGGCGCCTGTGAGATATTTATCCGGCGCAAGCGGTGCCTGGTTGGCGTGATAGCCGCAGACGAACGCGCCGCGGCCGGCGGCGGTCTGCACCGCTACCTTTGGGCTGTCGACGTGGCAGGTGATGACGTCGGCGCCCTGATCGACCAGCGCGTTGACGGCTTCGGCTTCCTTGACGGCGAGCGACCATTCGCCTGTGAAGATCACCTGACATGTTATAGCGGGATCGACCGAGCGTGCACCGAGCAGGAAGGCATTGATGTTCTGCAGCACCTGCGGGATCGGCTTGGCGGCAACGAAGCCGATCTTCTTGGACTTGGTTGCGTAGCCGGCGGCGATGCCGTTGAGATACTGGCCCTGATGGATATAGCCGAAATAGGAACCGACGTTCTCGGGATGCTTGCCCGCCTGCCAGAGACCGCCGCAATGACGGAACTGAATATCGGGATGTTTGGCTGCGACGGCGAGAACATGCGGGTCGAAGTAACCGAAGGATGTTGGAAACAGCAGCGTGGCGCCATCAAGGTTGATCATCGATTCCATCGTCTTCTGGACGTCGACGGTCTCGGGCACGTTCTCCTCCTCGACGACGGTGATACCGTCGAGGGCCTTGATGACGGCGGCGCCCTCGGCGTGAGCCTGGTTGTAGCCGTAGTCGTCCTTGGGCCCGACGTAGATGAAGCCGACCGTCAGGCCGCCAGCGGCGAGAGCGCGTCCGGAAACAAGGCCCGGAACCGCGCCGAAGAGCAAACCGGCGCTGGTGGTTTTGAGAAAACGACGTCGGTTGAGGGATAGGCGATCGAACATGAGCAGGCACTCCCAGGTCACGGTTCAAGCGAACGAAGAAGTGTATGCAACTGACATGCCATCATATAAGTGTTTGTTTGTAGGCAATTATATCAAGCATGACCACCATGTGAGATGAAAGTGCATGCAATTTTAACCCGCTTAGCTCATTTTATAATCGATGCTCGCATCAGGTGCCCTGTGACGCATTCCGCTGAAAGCTCGGCGATCCTGAACGGCGCTCCCCAAAAAATTACAAATATATAACAATGGTTTGATCGGGCATTTGACATCTCCTTCGTCACTCATCATGTGTATGCAGATAAGGAGATTCGCTGTGAAGCAGGCGCGGAGTCGCGAAGTAGTTCGGTCTGGGACGACCGTGGAGCACATGGTGCGGGCCATCTCCGGCCTGATCGTTACCGGTAGCCTCAAGCCCGGCGAAAAGCTGGATGAGGGATCGCTCGCGAGCCGCTTCGACGTGTCGCGCACACCGGTGCGCGAGGCTCTGCGTCAACTCGGAGCCATGGGCCTTGTCAAGCGCGAGCCAAACCGTAGCGCGGTGGTCACAACGGTGGATGCGAACCACCTCAACTCCATGTTCGAGGCGATGGCGGAATTGGAAGGCATTTGCGCGCGCCTTGCCGCCTTGCGCATGACGATTGACGAACGGCGCAACGTCGAGGCAGAGCACAGGGCGTCGCATCGGCTGATCCAGGATGGTGCCGAGGAGGACTACGCAGCCTACAACACGCGCTTTCACACGGCGCTCTATCTCGGCGCTCACAACGAACATATCTATGATCTGGTAACCCAGACGCGGGCGCGTCTTGCCCCTTTCCGGCGCGCCCAGTTCCATTTGCCCGGCCGTCTCGTCCGCTCGTTCGAAGAGCATGACGCAATCGTCACGGCCATCATGCGGGCCGATGCAGCGGCCGCCGGCAACGCCGCCTATGCCCATGTGTCAATCGTTCGCACGGCGGCGGCGAGCGTCGTTGCCAACCCTCAGGTGTTTGCCGATCTCTAGATAAAATGATGTCGGGAACGCCGATTGGCCATGGCGACCGCCTCATTGCCAGCGTGCCCGCCATTCGCCGTTGGAATCTCTTCGATTCCCCTCATCGAACCACCCGACGCCTAGATATCGTAGACCTGAGGTGCGGTGAGGGACGACACGAAGCGCTTGGTGCGCTCTTGCGCTGGGTCGGTAAAGATCTGTCGCGCCGGTCCGGTCTCAACGACGACGCTCGCCTCCAGGAAGACGACGTTCTGGGCTATGCGGGAAGCGAGCCGGAGATCGTGCGTGGCAATCACCATGGTCGTGCCCTCGGCAGCTAGCCGGCTCAGCACGTCGACCACCTCGAGCGCCAACTCCGGGTCGAGAGCGGAGGTCGGCTCGTCGCAGAGCAGCACGCGCGGCGACATGGCAAGCGCCCGAGCGATGGCCACGCGCTGTTGCTGGCCACCCGACAGCGTCGCCGGCCAAGCGTCTGCCTTGTGCGACAAGCCGACCTTCTCGAGCAGCTCGCCAGCTCGCTGCCGCGCCTTGTCCTTCGGCCATTTCAGCACCGTGAGCGGTCCTTCCATGACGTTCTCAATGGCGGTGCGATGGGGAAATAGCTGGAAGTTCTGGAACACCATGCCGGTCTGGCGGCGGATGGATTGGATGGCCGGCCAACCAGGCCGGTGGCCCGGCCGGAAGGTCAGGCTCTCGCCGCCAAGGATAAGCGTGCCGGAAGTTGGGATCTCCAGCAGGTTGATGCAGCGCAGCAGCGTACTCTTGCCACCGCCCGACGGACCGACCAGCGCCGTCACCGTGCCCTCGGCGATGGTGACGTTGATGTCGGCGAGCACGGTAGTATCGCTGAAGCGCTTGACGATATTCCTGAGTTCGATCACGGGTTCGCCTCCAGGCTACCGCCATAGCGGCCGAAGCGGTGTTCGAGTCGCTGTTGCAGATGGGACAGCACCGAACTCAGCGCGAGGTAGATGAAGGCCGCCTCGATATAGAGGATCAGCGGCTCGTAGGTGGTGGCGACGATGCGCTGGGCGGCCTGGAACAGCTCGGGCACTGTGATGGCGGCGGCGAGTGAAGTATCTTTGACCAGCGAGATGAAGCTGTTGGACAGCGGCGGCACGGCGATCTTGGTGGCCTGTGGCAGGATGGTGCGGATCAGGCACTGCCGCCAGCTCATGCCAATGGAATAGGCCGCTTCCCATTGCCCCTTGGGCACGGCGGAAATCACCGCGCGGATGATCTCAGAGCTATAGGCGCCGACGTTGAGCGTGAAGCCGATCAGCGCCGCCGGAAAGGCGTCGAGATAGATGCCAAGGCTCGGCAGACCGTAGAAGATCACGAACAGCTGCACGAGCAGCGGCGTGCCACGGAACACCCAGACAAAGAAGCGGGCCAGAAGGGCGAGCGGCAGCGGCCCGAACAGCCGCACCAGCGCCGTTATGAGGGCGAGCCCAAGGCCAAGGGCGAAGGACAGAAGGGTGAGCGGGATGGTGAAGACGAGCCCGGCCCAGAGCAGGGAGGGCAGTGACTCCGCCATGAGATGAAGCCAGGACGGCACCTCGGGACTCCTCGGGACGTGAGCAACGCGTTGAAGCGCCGGAGCGGCGGGCAGCCACCCCGGCGAATTCAGGACGATTGCAACTGAAAATGCAACGCCGTCATACGGCCCTGATTGGCGGATGGATTATTTCGACACGTCCTGTCCGAAATACTTGTCGGCGATCTTCTGATAGGTGCCTTCGGCCCTGATGTCGTCGAGCGCCTTGTCGATGGCGGCAACCAGTTCCGCCTGACCCTTGCGCACGATGATGCCGGAGGCGTCGGCGTCTTCCTTCTGGGCGGCGATCTTCACCGGTGCGTCGGGCTTGTGCTTCTTGAAGTCCAGGAAGGACAGGCTGTCGTTGATGGTGGCGTCGGCGCGCTTGGTCAGCACCAGCTGGATCGACTCGTCGAAGCCGGTGGTCCCGACCAGTTCAGCCCCCGCCGCGGTGGCCAGCGCGCCGAAGTTGCTGGTCAGCGACTGGGCCGATTTCTTGCCCTTGAGATCGCTGAAGCCCTTGATGCTCTCGTCGTCAGAACGGATGATCAGCACCGCCTTGGAGACGATATAGGGCTTGGAGAAATCGTATTTCTCCTTGCGCTTGTCGGTGATGCCGACCTGATTGATGACGGTGTCGTAGCGGTTGGCGTCAAGGCCGGCGATCAGGCCGTCCCACTTGCCCTCGATGAACTCCGGCTTGACGCCGAGCTTTCCAGCGATCGCCTCGCCGATCTCGACATCGAAGCCAACCAGCTTGCCGCTCTCGTCGTGGTAGGTGAAAGGCGCGTAGGTACCTTCGGTGCCGATACGCAGCACGCCGGCCGTCTTGACGGCGGCGAGGTCGTCAGCCGCCACGGCTGCACCGGCGAACACGAGATTAACGGCGGCGGCAGCCGCCCACAGTCGAACAGATTTCATCGTCTTCAGGCTCCGGATATGGAGTAAAATTATTCCGATTGCCTATCCTCGCATCAATTCCGCCGGCGGTATGGGCAGGAAATGGGCGAAATTTCACGACGATGTAGAATTTTTTTCCAAAGAAGGCGGAGGGGAGACGGTGCCCGTCGTCATCGGGGCCGCACCCGATGAGAAGCTGCCGACCAGCGTCAGACGATCTGCCTGGGCGAGGTCGATATAGCACGGGAGGCCAGCGCAACCCCGGCTGCGAGGGCGTCATTGAGACCCCGTTTGTCAGCCATGGCCCGCAGGAAGCCGGCGTTGAAGATGTCGCCCGCTCCGATGGTGTCGATCACTTTGACCTTAGGCGACGCCGCGTGGTGGTGCTTACCGTTCTGCCAGCCATCAGCACCGTCGGGCCCGCGCTTTATGACGACAATGCTGCCGAGTGGCATCGCCGCCGCAAGATCGTGAGCCGCAGCGGCGACCTCAGCTTGACCGGAGAGCGAAGTTGCCTCGATCTCGTTGATGACAAGACATTCGCAATGCCGCAGCCATTCGCGCATCGTCGCCTTGACGTCGTCCGTCCAGCCCTCAGGTGGCCAGCCTGGATCGAGCGCGACGCGGGCGTCGAGCCGCTTCAGTTGCGATAATAGCTCGGACTGGGCGGTGGCGATGCGTGGACACAGGAAGGAGCCGGCGCACAATACCCAGTCCCCCGGCTGCACCTCGGCCGACAGCCGGGCCGTCACCTCTGCGGGTTCCCAAAGCGCAAGATGGCCGGCGGACGTCAGGAAGGTACGCTCGCCGCTCGGATCGACGATACCGACGGAAATGGTGGTCGGCGCCGCCACCGGCGTGCCGGGCAGCGAGTCGGACCCCAGTTGCTGCGCCAGCCAAGTGCCGAACACGTCGTCGCCGCGCGCGGCGATGAGGTTGCAGCGCGCGCCGATCGCTTTCAGTGCCAGCGCCGTATTGCCGGCCGAACCGCCGAGACGCAGTTCGGAATGCGGCAGAACTACCTCAGTACCGATCGCCGGCCAGGCGGGCAGCGTGCCCATGATCAGGTCGACGTTGAGGTTGCCGACGACGTGGATCGTCGGCATAGCGCACTCTTCTGTCATACCGTCACCTTGCTCGAGCGCACCGGTACGCCGATGTTTTCGGCGGTGAGCAGCGCCGTTGCCACCACCATCTCCTGCAGCGCGTAGAGCGCGGCGACGCAGGCGGCGAGGCCTTCCGCCCGTCCGAGCGTGACGGTGACCGTTCCAGCAATGGCCGGTTCGCCGCTGGCGTCGAGGACGATGGTGGACGCGCCGGCTTCGACAGCTGCCCTGGCCAGGGCAGGAATCTTGTCCTTGTCGGGACCGGCGCCGCGCAGCAACACGACGGCCGCGCCCGGCCGCAGGAACTCGGTCGGACCGTGGCGGAACTGGCCACCCTCAAGGGCGATCGCCGGCCGGCGGGCCAGCTCCATGGTGGCAAGCGCGCCGCCCTCGGCGATGCCCTGCAGGGCATGCTGGGCAACGAATACGGTAATGTCGCTGGCCGCCAGTGTCCGGGCGAGGTCGGCCGGCAGGATGACGGCCGGCTTGGCGATCTCGGCCTTGACCGCCGTCGCCGGAACACCGAGCGCGTCGAGCAGGGCGGCATGCAGGACAACGGTGAGGAGCGTGCTGCGGGTGGCGGCGTAGGCAACCTCCGGACCACCAACGGCAACCAGCGACGGGATCGCCTTGGCGAGTGGGCTGTCGCCGTCGAGGGTCATACCGAACCGCTGCTCTTCGCCGGCTGGCCGGCCAAGCAGTTCGATGATCTCACCGGAGCCACCCGACTGCGATACCAGCAATGCGGTGCGCGGGCTTGATGGCAACGGCGCCAGCAGCGCTTCCGAGGCGACCAGCGTGCGCGCATCAATGCCGAGACCGCGATACAGCACCTCGGCGGCGCGGTTGACGTTGTGCGAGCCGCCCATGCCGTAAAGGACCAGCCGGCCGGTGGCGCGGATGCTCTTGGCGATCTCCAGGGCGAGCGGACGAACGGCGGCGAGCGTGGCGACGGCGTCGTCGCGCTGGCGGGCCATCTCGCGCTTCAAAAGCACGAGGCCGGGTTTGTCGGAAGTGCTCATTGTCGAATGTCCTTCAGTCATGCGTGAAACGGAGATTGGCCGTCGAGGCGGAGGCCGCTCGCCGCGTCGAAAACGTGGGCGCGGCCGGGTGCGATGCCGAGCCGGACGGAGCTGCCGGGCGGGGCGGTGAGACGGCCGCGAAACAGCGAGGTGAATTTCTGGCTGCCCCAGCGGGCCAGCATCTGGGTTTCCGAACCGGTTGGCTCGAGCACGTCGACCGTGGCGTCGACGCCGTCGTCGGTGAGGATGAAATCATCCGGACGAACGCCGTAGACCACGTCACGCCCCTCGAGATCGCCTCGCGCGGCGAACGGTAGCTTGAGGCCATCGCTGGAGACGAATTGTCCGTCACGATAACAGCCGCGGAAGAAGGCCATGCCGTTCGAACCAAGAAATCCGGCGACGAACAGGTTGACCGGGTGGTCGTAGAGATCGAGCGGGCTGCCGATCTGCTCGACCTTGCCGTCGCGCAGCACGACGATGCGGTCGGCCATAGTCATCGCCTCGATCTGGTCGTGCGTCACGTAGATCATGGTGGTGGCGAGCCGGTGATGTAGTGCCTTGATCTCGCCGCGCATCTGCACCCGCAGCTTGGCATCGAGGTTGCTGAGCGGTTCATCGAACAGGAAAACCTTGGGGTTGCGGACGATGGCGCGACCCATGGCGACACGCTGACGCTGGCCGCCGGACAGTTGCTTGGGATAGCGGCTGAGCAACTGTTCGATCTCGAGGATGGCGGCGGCCTCATGGACGTGCCGCTCGACCTCGGCCTTGGCGACCCCGCGCTGAACCAGCGAGAAGGCCATGTTGGCAGCCACCGTCATATGCGGGTAGAGCGCGTAGTTCTGGAACACCATGGCGATATCGCGGTCCTTGGGCTCGACATCGTTGACGCGGCGTTCGCCGATGGCGAGCGTGCCGCTGTCGATGGTCTCAAGGCCGGCGATGATGCGGAGCAGCGTCGACTTGCCGCATCCTGACGGTCCAACCAGAATCACGAACTCGCCGTCGGCGATTTCGACGGAAACGTCCTTGATGACCGGATGGCTTCCAAAGGACTTGTTGACTGACGCGATGCTGACGGAAGCCATCGTTATTTCCTTTTCATATCCCGAAGGAAGGTCGGCGGCTGAACAGTCCGCCGTACCGCCTCATCCCTTGAGGCCGGTGTAGGCCAAACCTTCGATGAACTGTTTCTGGGCGATCACGAACACCACCAGCACCGGAATGGCGGTGAGCGAGGCCGCTGCCAGCTGGATGTTCCACATCGGTCCGCCGTAGGCGTCGACGAACTGTGTCAACGCCTGCGGCAGGGTGAACTTGTCGGGCGAGGACAGGAAGACGATCGGCTCGAGGTAGAGGTTCCAGCTGTAGAGGAAGGTGAAAATGCCCACGGCGGCGAGCGCCGGTTTGGCTAGTGGCAGGGCGATGCGGCGATAGATCGCAAAACGGCCGAGTCCATCGATGCGGGCGGCATCCTCGAGTTCATGCGGCAGGCCGGAGAAGAACTGGCGCATGATGAAGGTCTGAAGCGCGCTCGGCGCGCCGAGCATCGGCACCAGGATCAGCGGCCAGTGGGTGTTGACGGCGCCGACGTCGAGGAACATCTGGAACAGCGGCACGATCGTCACCTCCGAGGGGATCAGCAGGCCTGTCAGGACCAGCATGAACAGGAGGTTGGCGCCGGGAAAGCGGATGCGGGCGAAGGCGTAGCCGGCCAGTGACGAGAAGGCGAGCGTACCGGCGGTCACCGCCACGGCGATGTAGAGGCTGTTGAAATACTGCCGGGCGAACGGCTGCAGCTCGAAGACGCGGCCGTAGGCGTCGGTGACGAACTGGCGAGGCAACAGCGTCGGCGGGAAGGCGAAGATCTCAGATACCGGCTTGAACGACGAGGTGATCATCCACCAGGTCGGAAATAGGAATGGGATGCACAGCACCGCCATCAGCGCGTAGAGGGCGAGGGCGAGACGGGAGCGGGACTTAATCATTGTCGTAGACCCAAGCCTTGCGCAGCGACCACTGCAGGTAGGTGAGCGCGCCGACGATCAGCAGCAACAGCATGGCGAGGCTGGCGCCGTAGCCGAAGAAGTGGAACTGGAAAGCCTGCTGGTAGAGATAGTAGACGAGCACCGTCGTCGACGTTCCTGGCCCACCCTCGGTCAGGACGGCGATCTGGGCGAACACCTGCAACGAGCCGGCGACGGTGATGATCGAGGTGAGCAACACCGTTGGGCTAATCAGCGGCACGGTGATCTTGAAGAACTGGGTCCAGCGGCTGGCGCCGTCGACACGGGCCGCCTCGTAGAGTTCCTGCGGCACGTTCTGCAGCGCCGCCAGGAACAGCACCATGTTGAGGCCGACGTTCTTGACTACCTGGACGACGATCACCGACGTCATGGCGGTGGTCGGCCCGCGCAGCCAGTTGGGTCCATCGATCGACAGCATCCGCAGCACCGCGTTGATGCCGCCGTCCTGCTGCAGCAGGAAGCGCCAGACGATCGCCCAGGCGACCAGCGAAACCACCACCGGCGAGAAGAAGATGGTCCGGAACACGACGGTGCCGGCAAGCTTCTGGTTGAGCAGCACGGCGAGCAGCAGCGCCAGCGACAGGTTGAACAGGACGAGACCGACCGAGAAGCAGGCCGACGCCCAGAGCACACCGGGCAAGGCCGGGTCGGTGGCGAGCTTTTCGTAATTGCCGAGACCGACGAACGAGAAGGTGCCGGCGAGGACGTTCCATTCGTTGAGACTGTACCAGGCCATCAGTGCCAAGGGGGCCAGCACGAAGACGGTAAGGCCCGTGATCTGCGGCAGGATGAACAGATAGCCGGTGAAATGGTCGCGCCGCGCCGGTGTCCACCAGGAACGGCGGACGTCCGGTGAGATCGACGGCAGAGGATGGTCCTGGGCCAATTGCGCTTCCTCGAGACACCGGCGACATCGCCATTGCGGCGGCATCGGTCCGGCGTCGTCCAGCGGGACTAGGGGGAGAGACCCGGGCGGAGGTCTTGGGACTCCGCCCGGGGATCGTCGATCAGTGGGCGAGCAGCGGCCCGATCTTGGCGCAGGCGCCGGATAGCACCGCCGTCAAGTCGGCTTCGGGTGTCCAGGCGGCGTCCAGCGAAGCGCGGATCTGCTGGGCGATCTGGGCGTTGTTGGTGTGGCTCGGCGAAACCTTACCCGTGGTGATCCCTTTGACGACGACCTCTTCAAGCTGGCTCTTGGAGAGCAACGGGTTGGTCTTGCCGAGCGTCTCGGCGTTGAGCTGGCTGAGCCGTGGCGGCGGGAAGAACTGGGCCAGCTTCAGCGAATTTTCCGGACTGGACAGGAAGGCGAGGAAGGCGGCGGCATCCTGCGGATGCTGGCCGTTCTTGAACACGCCGATACCGGCCTGACCGATCACCGAATAGCTGCCCTTGGGGCCGGCGGGCAGCGGTACCAGATCCCACTTGAAGGCGCCGTCCTTCAGCAGGGATGCCCGGCTGATCTGGGTGATCGAAAAGGCTGTGTCACCGGCGAAAAAGTCGCCCGACGTACCCGGTCCGGGGATGGCGCCATCCTTGAAGATTGCCTTGTGCAGGAAGGTCATCGCGTCCGCCATATCGGGGCTGTCGAGCGCGCAGGTCTTGCCGTCCGCGCTCCAGGGGCGAGCGGCCCAGCCATCCCAGATTGTTGTGAGCAGCGTCCAGTCCTTGTAGTCGAAGTCGCGGATTTCGACGCCGTTCTTGCCGGACTTGGCATGGACGGCAGCGGCTTCGGCCGCGACGGTCTGCCAGTTCCAGCTACCGGCGGCGATCAGGTCAGCCGGCGTCTTCTGGCCCGCGGCGGCTAGGACGTCGAGGTTGGCGAATATGGCATACGGAGATGTCGAGAACGGATAGGCAAAGAGCTTGCCGTCCTGCCGCCATAGCGCGGTCGCGCTCGGTGACAGATCGGCAAAGTCGTAGCCTGCTGTCGACGACAGCGTTTCGTCGAGCGCGAGGAGGGCGCCGGAACCGACGAAATCGGGCGCGGCCGACTCGAGGATCCAGGCAAGATCCGGTGCGTTGCCGCCGGCGATCTGGGTCGTCAGCGTCGTCGTGTAGTTGTCGTAGGGAATGGTGTCAAAGGTGATCGTGCCAATCTCGGGATGCTTGGCTTTGTAGGCATCGGCGATGCCATTGAGCAACGCGAGATGCTTGGCATTGCCGGTCCAGACGGCCATGCGCAGCGAAAGTCCATCGGCCGCCTGCGCCTGCGTCATAAAGGCGGTTGGTGCGAGTGCCAAGAGTGCGGTCAAACAGAGTGTTGTTGTTATAGTTTTCTTCATTTTGCCCCTCGTAGTTCTGAAGGCTTCAGTAGCCCACGACATCAGGCCAGCGCAGTTCCATGCCTTGGCTGGTCAGAAGAGTTTGAAATTCGGAAAGCAGACCGGCGTCGGCGCGCACCGCATGCGGTGTCGTTGCCTTGCCGAGGCAGAAGGCGGCGAGCATGCCCACCGCTTCGCCGATGTTCCATTCGATCGGATGCAGGCGATAGCAGCCGTTGGTAATGTGAGTGGTGCCGATATTCTTGGAGGCCGGCAGCAGGTTCTGCATGCGCTGCGGCAGTAGAGCGCCGAGCGGGATTTCGAATGGGCAGGAAGCCACGTCGATGAAGTTGTCGCCGCCGGTCGACGGATGCAGGTCGATCCTGTACATGCCGACACCGACAGAGTCAGCGTAGTGTACGGCGCCGCGCTCGCCGCGCACGGCGTAGGAAAGATCCTGCTCGACGATGGTGTATTCGGCGCGAATACGCCTCGATTCGCGGATGTAGGGCGCCTGGGCGAGACCATCGATTGTGCCGGTCACATCGCTGCGTAGCCGGAGGCCGGGATAGCCGACGCCACCGTCGGGGCGCGGTGCCTCGGTCTGCATCCAGTAGAGTACTGAGCGCGACAGATCGGAGGCATTGGCAAGATGCTGCCGCGCCTCATCCTCGGACACGCCGAAGATCGGCCCATCGCAATAATCGAGCAACGGCCAGTTCACCAGCGTGATGTCGCTGTCATAGGTGCCGGGAACGAAGTTCCGCCGCGCCGCGATGCGGCGGTAGATCCACAGGTCGTCGTCGCCCGGGGTGAGCCGCTGGTCGGAGACCACCGCCATCGGGTCGTCGTCGGCATTGGGTGTGAAGGCACTGGTGACGGTTTCGAGCGTCCGTGCGTGCGGCGACTGCCAGCTCAGTTGGTTGGCGCCCCAGAAGGAGGGCCTCAGAGCCCGCCATCTTTCGTAGTTGTTGGGCTTGTCGATGGTGTAGTCACCGCCGGCGATGTGGTCCATGGCAAAGCAGTAGGAGACCGCCTGCATGTTGAGCGGCTGCGCCTCCGTCGGCGCCGATGGTTCTCCGGTGTCGCTCCGTGCTTCGAAGCCGGTGACGAATTCGGTGCCCGAGAGCGGCAGGAGGTCGCCGGTTTCGGTGGCATCGACAACGTAGCGACCGGTCAGGGTGATCTGCTGGCCGCTGTCGCGGTGGGCGACCGTGACGGCCCGAACACGATCGCCGTCGACGTCGACCGCCACCGGCTTGAATGGCTGCAGAACAGTGAGGCGCCCGGAACTGCGGTAGGGCGCCAGCATCGCTTCCATGACCGCGAGCGAAACGCGCGGTTCGGGGCAGAGGCGGCTCACCGAGCCGGCACCGGGGTTGAACTCGCGCCAGGCGCGCGCTGTCGGCGTCAGGGGATAGTTGCGCCGGTAGTAGTCGCGAATGCCATCCCTCAGCGCCCGGTAGCTGGCGGTAATGCCG
Organism: Pleomorphomonas sp. PLEO; assembly: GCF_041320595.1. Classification (NCBI taxonomy): domain Bacteria; kingdom Pseudomonadati; phylum Pseudomonadota; class Alphaproteobacteria; order Hyphomicrobiales; family Pleomorphomonadaceae; genus Pleomorphomonas; species Pleomorphomonas sp. PLEO. The sequence continues at coordinate 4,680,159 of NZ_CP166625.1, read as the reverse complement.
AACTGTTCCACCCAGGACGCTTCGTCAGGGGGGACGCCCTGACTGGTCAGTTGGCCGCCGATCCAGTCGTATTCCTCGGTCATCGCCACCGTCAGTCCGGAGCGGCTGGCGGCCAGGGCACAGGCAACGCCTCCGAGACCTCCGCCGATGATGACAAGATCAACCTTCAGTTCTTTCACAGCGCACCTATTGTTCGCGTTTTTCAAGGGTTTGGCCTTCGACCATGGTCGGCCGCAGCAGGATCTGCCGCTCGATGGAGCGGTTTTCGATGATGGCGCTCAGCGTCCGTACGGCCTGGCGCCCCATTTCTTCGCGGGGCAGCTCGAAACCTGAAAGCCGGAGCGAGGGGAGGGACAACGATGCCGCGCTTCCCATGGCGACGACGGAAAGTCGGGAGGCGAGCTGCCGGGTATCGATTTCGCGGGCCAGCGCCAGCGCGTCGCCGGCGACTTCGCAGAACAACACCGTGGTTCCCGAAGCCAGCGCCCGCTCGATGATCACCGACGGTTCGACCATCGGGGCGGTACGGTCGCCGGTGAGGCCGAGCGTGGCTACCGTTTCGCTGAATCCCTGCCAGCGGTCGATCAGGGACTCGGCGCCGGCACCGTCACCGACGTAGAGAAGGTGGCTATGACCTAGGTCATGGGCGCGCCGTACCAGATCGCGAGTGACGGTGAGATAGTCGGCGCCGACGTAAGGAATCTGTTCGCTATCGTCGTCACGACGGCCGATCGTCACGAATGGGTAGCCATCGGCCGCCAGCTTGGCGAGTTCGTCGCGGTCCTGCTCGCGGCCGATGACAATGCAACCGTCGGCGAGGCGGAGTCGGCTCTCCTTGCGGAAAAGCTTGCGTCGGCCATCTTCGACCGGCGTGCTGGTAAACAGCAGGAGGTCATAGCCGAGACGCTCGGCCTCCTCTTCGATGCCGAGCAGAAACGGCGTGTAGAAGTCGGCTTGGGCGTTGGGGAACACCGGTTCGTAGGTGAAGACGCCGAGAAGCTGATTGCCCTTTTTGTGCATCTGGCGGGCCAGGGGGTCGGCAACGTAGCCGGTTCCCTGGATCACGGCCATCACCCGCTCGCGGGTCTCGGCGGACAGACGCGCCTGCTCGGCGCCACCGTTCAGGATGAGCGAGACCGCCGCTTGGCTGACGCCTGCCAGCTTGGCGATATCGCGTTGTGTCAGTCTACCTTTGGTGCGTGCCATCTGCTAATCAACCAGCTAATACGTATTAGCAAGAATATTGCTCGCTGTTGGATGGCTTGTCAATACGGCTTTGTTGAAACGCCGGGCGTATACTCGGAAGGGTAGATAGCCCTGGCGCTGCTTCGCTAAATGAGCGAGTTGATTTCTCCACCAGGAGCTGATCCACGTTTTGGACCTGCCGCCAAACCAGCAGCGAGCGAGGCGGTGGAGTGAGAGAAAACTATCGAGCATCGGTCGACGTCAAAATCTGATGGTCGACCGATAGTTGGCGAGAGTTAAGGATAAAGTTCCGCAGGTAATCCTTCGGTTGGATCAGTACCTCTCTGGATAAAAAACGCCCGGAGCGGGAGGAACGCTCCGGGCGCGAGGTCGCTCGGGAAGCAGCGTCAGGCGGAGGCCGCGGCCTTCAGGACTGTCTCGGTGACGACGCTGTCGTCTTCGAGGCTGCGGACCGGAGCGATGCCCTTTTCCTTGAGTACGGCGTGGTAGGACTTGACGGCTTCGAGCGGCTTCATGCCACCGTCGGCCACCGCGCGCATATGGCGGACCATGTCGGGCTGGCTTTCGGCAAGGTTGATCTTGCGGCCGAACAGCGCGACGCGGGCACCGTATTTTTCGGCCTGGAACAGCAGCTCGAAGGTGTCGCGCGTTGTGCCGGCACCGCCACCCAGCACGCCGACCACCAGTTGCGGGTCATAGGAAGCGAGTTCCTCCAGCGCCTTGGCGCCGTTGTAGGGATATTTCAGGAACTGCGGGCGGTCGGCCTGGAGCACGCCGGATAGACAGCGGGCCAGATTGTCGTTGACGAACGAGCCGACGTCGGCCGGCGCGATACCGCATTCGACGTTGGGATTGAACACTTCCAGGAAATATTCGATGCCATTCTTGGACGCGTCTTCGCGGAAATCGCTGAAGGCTTCGAGCGACCTGAGGTCGGCCTCGATGTCGTTGACGAAGGTGATCGAGTAGAGGCCGAGGTTGCCGATCTTGGCTTCGGCGATCTGCTTCAGGGACGGCGTGCGGAACGGGCGCGACGGGCCGAGCTTGCCGTAGCCGTTGGGCCGGGCGCCCCAGATGTCGGTGGTGTCGTTGGCGCGGAACGCCGGCCGCACCGGGCTGCCCTTGAAGGCCCCAGCTTTCTGCAACAGCTCGAGGTTGGAGCAGGACACCAGCATGATGTCGAGCAGATCCTGGTGAACCAGCTCGGTGATCATTTCCAGGAACTCGGCCCGCGTCCGGAAGCGGACGAACTTGCCTTCCTTGTCGCGAATTGGCCCGGTTCCCGGAATCGGGTTGGACATGTCGCCGTCCTTGGCGTCGGCGATAATGAAATCGCCCTTGGCGTAGTTGCCGGCCCGGATCTTGGCGAGCTTGGCATTCATGCGGAACATCGAATTCTCCTTGGGTTTTGGTTTTGGGGGTTGGACTTGGTCCGTCGCCGGTTCTCCGGGACGGTTTGGAGGAAAGGTCAGTTCTCACCGGGAGCGGCGATGCGGCGGCCATCGGGGTCAAACAGGTGCAATCCCGCCGGATCAACGCGCAGTCGGACAAGGTCGCCAGCGGTGACGGTGGGACCGCCGACCGCCTGCAGGACCACTGGCGTGCCGTCGGTGAGAGCGATGTGGACCAGCGTCAGGCCGCCGAGGTGTTCGGCAAGCGTCACGCGGCCGCCGAGGGCGCCGCCCTCCGAAAGCATCAGGGCTTCCGGGCGGATTCCGACGCGCAGCTCGTTCCCCTCGCCGAGCGGCACCGGCCACGGCAGTGCGATGATGGATCCATCGGCAAGGCGCGCCTCGCCGCCGCCGTCCGTCGCGCGGACAATGCGGGTGGACAGGATGTTCATCTGCGGCGAGCCGATGAACCGGGCAACGAACAGGTTCTGTGGACGTTCGTAGAGGCGAACCGGCGACGCCACCTGCTCCAGCTTGCCCTTGTTGACGACGGCGATCTTGGTGGCCAGCGTCATCGCCTCTACTTGATCGTGCGTCACGTAGATCATGGTGGTGCCGAGCTTTTGATGCAGCTCGGCGATTTCGACCCGCATCTGCATGCGCAAGGCGGCATCGAGGTTGCTGAGCGGTTCATCGAACAGGAAGACTTTAGGGTTGCGGACGATCGCCCGCCCCATGGCGACGCGTTGGCGCTGGCCACCCGACAGCTGGCGAGGATAACGGTCGAGCAGATCGGTGAGGCCGAGTATGCTGGCGCTGGCCCTGATCTTGTCCGCCGCCTCCGCCGCCGGCACTTTGGCGAGCCGCAGCGAGAAGCCCATGTTTTCCGCCACCGTCATATGCGGATAGAGGGCGTAATTCTGGAACACCATGGCGATGTCGCGATGCTTGGGCGGAACGTCGTTCACGACTTCGCCGTCGATCACCACTTCGCCGTGGCTGATGGTCTCAAGGCCGGCGATCATGCGGAGCAGGGTCGATTTGCCGCAGCCCGACGGTCCGACCAGGACAACGAAGGCGCCATCCTCGATCTCGAGGTCGATGCCGTGGATCACCTCGAACGAGCCATAAGCCTTGGTGACGGATTTGAGGGAAACGGGCGCCATCAATGCCTCCGGTCGGTTTCGTCAGCGGCCGCGTTTAGGCGGGCGATCTCTCCCATCGCGCCGAGAACCGGCCTGTGACGGGGGAGGGAATGAACGAGCAGGCAGCCCGCGGTGAAGCTGTCTCCGAGACCGACGGTCGAGGCCGGCTTCGACAGGTAGGGGGCGGCGACCACCACCACTTGCCGCCCATCGGGCAAGCCCTCTGATGGCGGCCGCGGCAACGGTTCGAAAGTGGCGCCAGCGGGGACGCGCGGCTGAGACGAAGGGGACCCGGCCTCTGCGCGGGACGCCGCGAGCAGACAGCCCATGGCGAGCGCATCGAACTCGATAGACGGGTCGCCACGGGTAATCGCCAGCGCCCAGCCATCGGCGTGGACGACGAGGCGATCGACACCGAGCCGGCGCGACAGCTCGTCCGCCTGGGCCAGTGGATCCTCGCCTGGCACCAGACCGCGCAGTTCGTTCTGATTGAGTCCGATCGACGTCACCTCGGGCGCCAAGCTTTCCAGCGTGGCGTCGAGCGTGCCCGGCCAAGGATAGGCGCCGAGTTCGAGGTGGACGACCGACAGGCCGGCGCCGCGCCAGGCCCGCGCCGCCGCCGACAGGCGGGCGAGCGCTGGTGGCAGATCGGCAAGAGGAACGGTGTTGGGCGATGATAGCAGGCCGGCACGCAGTTGGTGCCCGTTGGCGGCGACCCAGCGGTCGAACATCGCGTCCTCATGCAAGGCCTCGTCGGCGAAGCGGACGATGATGCGGGTCGATCGGTCCGGTACGAAGCCAGGTAGGGAGCGGCCGGCGGTATACTCGACGATGTAATGGGCCGGTTTGTCGCGGAGCGCCGGCCAGCGACGTTGGGGCGAGCCGAGCATCGTCTCGCTTTCAGCCAAGCCGATGCCGGGGTGCAACGCGGCGAGCTCCTCAGGACCCGTCTCCCCGAGAGCGAGCAGAGACGGCGCACCGATTGCTGCCAGTGTCCAGGCTGCCTGCGCCGAGGTGCCGCCGATCGCCATACCACCTGGCAGCGTATGCGGATCGAAGAAGGCGGCGCCGTCCGGCCAATCATCCACGAGCATTTCGCCGCCACGGCCGACTTTGGCGCGCGCCATGAGCTCGGCAAACAGGCGGCGGGCGCCAGCTTCGGAATGTTCGGCCAAGATCGGTGCCACGGCATGCAAATCGATGCGCCGGTCGAGACATACGGCAAAGCCTGTGACGAGCCTCGTCGCGGCGGCGGCGATCATCGGCACCTCGGCGGCGAGCCGATCATAGGCGCCGGTCCAGTCGATCGATGACACGGGAAGGGCCAGGGAGCTGTTCATGATCGTCATTCCTTGACCGCGCCCTGCGTCAGCCCCTGGATGATCCAGCGCTGAAAGGCGAGTACCAGCATGACCAGCGGTAGCGTCACCACCACCGAGGCGGCGGCGAGATCACCCCAGGGCACGTAGTAGAGGTTGGTGAAGTTGGCGATGCCGACGGGAATGGTCTGGCGCTCGACGCCCGAGGTGAAGGCGAGCGCGAACATGAATTCGTTCCAGGCCATGATGAAGGCGAGCAGGCCGGTGGTGACGAAGCCGGGCAGCGACATCGGCAGGATGACCGAGATCATCAGGCGTAGAGGTCCGGCGCCGTCGATAATGGCCGCCTCGTCGATCTCGCGGGGGATGGTCTGGAAGTAGCCGAACAGCACCCAGATCACCAACGGCAGGCCGAGCGAGAGGTAGATGATGACGAGAATGGTATAGGTGTTCATCAGCCCGAGCGCCGAGGCCGTCAGGTAGAGCGGCGCGACGATGGCGATCTGCGGAAACATCGATACCGACAGGATCAGGCCGAGGATGCCGAAGTGATAGTAGACGCGCAGCCGGGCTAGCGCGAAGGCAGCGGCACCGCCGATGGCGAGGCAGAACAGCGTGGTGAGCCCGGCGACGATGGCCGAGTTGATGATGTAGAGGTGGAACTGCTTTTCGACGAAGATATTGCGGAAGTGGTCGAGCGTTCCCGGCCAAGGCAGAAAGTTCGGCGTTGGCGAGGATAGCAGCCGATCCTCCTGGAACGAGGTGGAGAGCTGCCAGAGGAAGGGCGCCACTGACCAGACGACGATCAGAGTCGAGGCGATGTAGAGCGCAATCCTGGTCATCAGGAGCTGCAGGCGCCAAGAGGAGAGCATTTTCACCTCCTCAACCGTTGTCGCGCCGCATGCGGCGGACGATGAAAAGGCCGAAGCAGAGGGCGATGAGCGCTTCGGTGATGAACATGGCCGCCGAAAGGGCGCTGCCGTAGCCGAAGTCCAAACCGGAGAACAGCACCTTGTAGGACAAGGTCGACAGCACCTCGGTGGAATCGGCCGGCCCGCCGCCGGTCAGCACGTAGACGAGATCGAAGATGCGGAAGGCGTCGAGCGCACGGAACATGCCGGCGATCAGCAATGGCGTGAACAGGAGCGGCAGCCGGATCGACCAGAACGACTGCCAGGGACCGGCGCCGTCGATGCGGGAGGCCTCGACCAGCGAATGCGGGACCGTCTGCAGCCCGGCGAGCAGCAACAACGCCATGAAGGGCGTGGTCTTCCAAACGTCGGCGATGATGATGGTCAGGAGAGCGGTCCGACTGTCGCCGTACCAGTTGATGTAGTTATCGATCAGGCCGCTTTGCAACAAAAGCCAGTTGATGACGCCGTGCTGGCCATCGAACAGCCAGCCGAACATCTTCGAGGTCACTACCGTAGGGATGGCCCAGGGAACCAGCATGGCGGCCCTCACCCAGCCTCGTCCCTTGAAGGTCTCATAGAGAACCAGTGCCATGGCCAGGCCGAGCGCGGTCTCGAGCAGTGTCGAGGCGGCGGTAAACAGCATGGTGTGCTGCCAAGCCGACCAAAACTGCGGATCGCCCGTCAGGCGGATGTAGTTGGAAAGACCGACGAATTCGTCTTCCTGGGTCGATAGCATGGTATTGCGCAAGGAAAGGCGCATGCCGTCGAGAACGGGATAAACGGAGACGGTGGCGAGGGTGAAGACCGCGGGCAGGAGGAAGAGCAGAGGTGCCCACCTTTCGGCGCGACTCCTCCGCCCTAGCCGTGTGCTCCGTCGGCTGCCGGCCGCAAGGCCAGCGGACGGAAGCGTTGTCATGCGCCGACGATGCTCTCGATCTTGGTCTTGGCTTCCTTGAGGGCTTCGGCGACATTGCCGTTGGTGACCGCCTTCGAGACGGCCGACTGCAGCGCCAGCGAGACCTGCGAGTATTTCGGCGTGACCGGGCGTGCCGTGGCGCCGACGAACACCGGCTTCAGCGTCTGCATGAACGGCTGAGCCTTGCCAAGCTCGGCGCTGTCGAACACCGCTGGTCGGCTGGGAGCGAGGCCAAGTTCGGTGGCGAACAGCAGTTGCGTTTCTGGGCTCGACAGCCACTTCAGGAACTCGACCGACGCATCCCGATTCTTGGTGGAAGCGTTGACGCCATACTGATAGCCGCCAAGGCAGGCAGCGCTCTTGCCCTTGGCGAAGTGCGGCAGCGGCACGACGCCGACCTTGTCGACCACCGACGAAGCCGTCTTGTCCTGGCAGATGGAATAGACGTAGGACCAGTTGCGCAGGAAGGCGACGTCTCCGCCGGTAAACGGCGTGCGCGAGGGTTCCTCGTCCCAACTGCGGACATCCGGCGGGCTGATCTTGTACTTTTCAATTGTGTCGTACATGAACTGCACGGCTTCGATCGCCGCGTCATCGGCGATGTGCACGGTCTTGCCGTCATCGCCGAGAATGCTGCCACCGTTGGACGTTACGAACTCGACGAGGTCGCAGATCAGCACTTCGGCCTGTTTGGCCTGCCAGGAGAAGCCGGTCTTCACCTTGCCCGCCTTGACCAGATCGGTCGCCGCGGCGACCAGTTGTTCCCAGGTCTCGGGCGCCGAGGAGACGAGATCCTTGCGGTAGTAGAGCATGCCGCTGTCGACGTACCAGGGCAGGGCCGTCAGTTTGCCCTGCCACTTGCAGGCAGCCAGCACGCCAGGGAAATAGGCGCCGGCTTCGTCGGCGGTGACATATTCGTCGAGCGGCAAGGCCCAACCGGCGCCGGCGAACTCGGCGATCCACACGACGTCCTGAGTGAAGACGTCCGGCGAGCCATCCTTCTTGGCAAGACGCTGCACCAATCCCTGATGCACTTCGGTAGAGGAACTGGGAGGCGGCAGCTCGTCGTAACGGACGAGAATGCGGCTCTGGGATTGGTTGAAGACATCCACCATCTCGGCAACGGTACGCTTGCCGAAGAACTTGGCGCTGGCGAAAGTAACGTTGGTGCGGTCCGCGGCGGAAGCGATCGACGTGAACTTCAGGATCGCTGGCGCGGCCAATACGCCGCCTGTGGTGATGCCTGCCACTTTCAGGAACTGACGGCGCCCGACAGCCGCGGGCTTACCGACATGATCGTCATTGTCAGTCATGCGTTCTCTCCCTACGCTCGCGGGGTTTCGTCCGATTGGCGAAACTTCTCTCATGAGCACGCTGATAAAAGCCGCACAAACTCGAACTGTCAAGCATAAAACAGCAGATACAATCGCGTCATGATGCGTCTTATTGCTGCTTTGTGACGCGAAACCCGGTGTGCTACGGTCCTGACAAAATCCGGTATTTGCAACGTCAGGCCGAGCTACGATGACGACAGAGGACCTTGAGAAGAGTGGTTCGGATGCAACGTTGCCCGCGCGGCGACGGGCCGATATTCTTCGTCTTGCCCAGCAATTGGGGCAAATTACCGTCACCGACATGAGCACGCGCTTCGACGTGTCGCTCGACACCATCCGTCGTGACCTCGACATACTGGCCGAGCAGGGACTGGTGAGCCGCATCCACGGCGGCGCTCTTCCTGCCTCTAGCATGGCGACTGCAGACACTCCCTTTGATCTCCGCATGAAGTCGCACCATGCGGCAAAAACACGCATTGGGCAGGCGGCGGCCGCGTTGATCGCCGACGGCGAGACGCTGCTGGTCAATGGCGGCACCACCACCATTTCTTTCGCTGCGGCGTTGGACATGCGGCGGCGCCTGACCATCGTCACCAACAATCTCGGGCTGCCGCCGGTCGTCCCGCCGGCCGCCATCCTCAACCTCTACCTGCTCGGCGGCGAGATCCGGAGCGGTGCCCATGTGACGCTCGGTCCGATCGGTTTCGTCGGTACCGGAGCCATCACCGCCGACACGGCCGTCATCGGCGTTGGCGGCGTCGACGCCGGCGGTTTCTGGACCAGCCATCTCTCCGAAGCCACCATGATGGCCGCGATGATCGAGGCGGCGCGGCGGACGATCGTCCTGGCCGATAGCCGCAAATTCGGGCGCCACGCCTTCGCCAAGGTCGCCTCTCTCGAGCGCGTCTTCGCGCTGGTCACCGACGCGCCGCCGCCGCTCGATATCCAGACCGCTCTCGAGACCGCCGGCACGCTCGTCGTCGTTGTGCCGGACGACGGCGAGGCGGGCTCTGGCTAGAGCTTCGGTCAACCTGCCTCGATCTTGACGGCCCCGGTCATGATCGCCACCACGTCGGCCATGGTATGGGTCTTGGGTGATACGACCGCCGCCCGTCGACCGAGGCGCATGATGCAGATACGGTCGGCGAGTTCGAAAACGTTCGGCATGTTGTGGCTGATCAGCACAACCGGCAGGCCACGCTCGCGGATCGCCCGGATCAGTTCCAGCACCTGACCGGTTTCCCGCACGCCCAGCGCGGCGGTGGGCTCATCCATGATGACCAGCTTGCGGGCGAATACCGCCGCCCGGGCGACGGCGACGCCCTGGCGCTGGCCTCCCGACAGATTCTCGACGCGGCTGGCGATCGACGGCAGGCGGAATTTCAGTTCCGCCATGGCCTTTTCCGCCTCCTCGCGCATGCGCCGCTTGTCCAGATGTCGAAAGACACTGCCAAGAATGCCCGGCGACAGCAGTTCGCGTCCGAGGAAAAGGTTGCTCGGAATGTCGAGCGCTGGTGCCACGGCGAGATCCTGGTAGACCGCCTCGATGCCGCGATGGCGAGCGTCGAGAGGCCCCCTGAAGTGCACGGGCTGGCCATCGAGCAGGATTTCGCCGCTGTCCGGCATCACCGCGCCGGTCAGCGTCTTGATTAACGTCGATTTGCCGGCGCCATTGTCGCCGACGACAGCCAGAATTTCGCCGGCGCGCAGATCGAAATCGACGCCGTCGAGGGCGACGACGTGACCGTAGCTTTTGACGATGCCGCGGGCTTCAAGCACGTTGCGGGCGGATTCTGCGCCTCGGGTTTCCTGGGTAGCGGTGAGCGCGGACATCAGCGCCTCCTGCGGGAAAGCTGGTCGAAGGCGACGGCGACGATCACCAGAATGCCGGTGACGAGGTCCTGCCACAGCGGGTCGATGCCGGCCAGCGTCAGGCCGTTGCGGAGAACGCCGACGATGAGGGCGCCTATCAGCGTCCCCACGAGGCCGCCGCGTCCGCCGAACAGGCTAGTGCCGCCAATCACCACGGCGGTGATCGAATCGAGGTTGGCGGTTTGGAGTGCGTTGGGATCGGCGTTCGGGATGCGGCCGAGGGCGAGCCAGGCGGTGATGCCGTAGATAAGGCCGGCCAGGGCATAGACCTGCAAGAGGTGGCGCCGAATGGGGATGCCGACCAGCCGCGCCGCTTCGGGATTGTTGCCGATGGCGTAGACGTGGCGTCCCCAACGCGTTTCGTTGAGCAGGTACCAGACCATCGCATAAAGCAACAGCATGGCAACCACGCCGTAGGTGAGGATGAAGCTGCCGACGCGGAAAGTGTTACCCGTCAGCCCGAGAAAGTCATCCTGGACCGGAAAGGCGCCGCCCTTGGAGATGAGGCGCAACGCCGCCGTCAATATGCCGAGAGTGCCCAGGGTGACGATGAAGGGTGGCAAGGCGAGCCGGCTCACCAGTCCACCGGCGACAAGGCCCGAGAGCGTGCACAAGACGATTGCGAACAGCATCGACAGCATCGGATCGTAGCCGAGATTGACGAGCTTTCCCGCTACGATGGTTCCGAGCACGCAAATGGCGCCGACGGCTAGATCGATGCCGGCGGTCAAGATCACCAGTGTCTGGCCGATGGCCAGCGTGCCGACCACAATGGTCTGCTGCAGAATGATCGATATGTTGTGTGGGGCCAGAAAACGCGGATTGGTGATGGCGAACACCAAACAGAACGCCAGCAGAACCAGAATTGGCCCAACCGCCGGGATGGCCTTGGTTCGGGAAAATAGCCCGTCGTCAGTGCCCGGGGCGGACGGGGTTGCGCTGCTCATGGGGACCTCGCAACAGAAATGAGATGAAGACGGACCGGCGGAGGGGAGATATTCCGCCGGTCCGTGAAGGCATCAGTCGGTCGGTCCAGGGGAAGGCAGACCCGCTTGACGCCAGATGTCCCTATGGCCTCAGGCCGGGGTCAATCGCCCCAGCAGTTCTTGAGGCCCCACTCGCTATCCTTTGAGTCGAGGCCCGGCATCGGCTTGTCGGTGATGAGGTAGGAGCCGGTGTTGACAAAGCCGGACGGCTTCTTGCCGCTTGCGGCATACTCGGCAACCGCGTCGACACCCATCGATGCCATCTTGTAGGGGAATTGCATCACGGTCGCGGCGATGATGCCGGCCTTGACGTTGCGCACGCCGGCACAGCCGCCGTCGATCGAGGTCAGGACCACGTCCTTTTCCTTGCCGAAAGACTTGAGCGCCGCGTAACCGCCGGCCGCTGCTGGCTCGTTGATGGTGTAGACGACGTTGATATCGCCGTTCTTGGACAGAAGGTTCTCCATGCCGACCTGGCCCTTGTCCTGCGCACCATTGGTAATGGCGGCGCCGGCAATGGCTGGATCGCCTTCGGCGATGCCAAAGCCCTTCAGGAAGCCGTCATGGCGGAAGGTATCGACCGTGCCGCCAGGCGTTCCATCGAGCATGGCGATCACCGGCTTCTTGTCGCCGAGAGCCGCCTTGGCATAGGCGCCCTGCTGGACGCCGGCCTGAAGATTGTCGGTTGCAAACGTAGCGTCGACCGCGTCGGCCGGGTCGGTGGCGGTGTCGAGTGCGATCACCAGCACGCCGGCATCGCGGGCCTTCTTGATGACGTTGAGCATGCCCGAGGAGTTGTTCGGTGTCACCAGGATGCCCTTGGCGCCAGCGGAAATCAGGTCCTCAATGGCTGCCACCTGGCCTTCATTGTCGCCGTCGAACTTGCCGGCACGGGCGATCAGCGTCAGCCCCTTTGTCTTGGCTTCCGCCTCGGCCGCTTGGCGCATCTTGACGAAGAATGGATTGACCTCGGTCTTGGTCACAAGGCCAACAATGACGCCATCAGCCTTGGCGTAGGACACGCTGACTGCTCCGGCGAGGCCGAAAGCGAGAGCGAAGACGGCACAGCCCGCCGTGAGCCGCGACAGTGCGCGACGAGACCCGTCGTGACGATAAGTCTGCATAGTTTCCTCCCGGTTTTTTGTTCGGAGCCGATTCCTCTTCGGCTCCATGGCCTTCCTCCAAGGCCAATTCGATTTGACACCTATTAAGGATGAAGTCAAACGTAAACGAGCTATATTTGTATACTTCTATCCAAAAGTAGCTCTGGGCGGGAGGGCTCCAATGGAGGGCATGCCGTTATCGCGCTGTGGCTCGGCGGCCTTCACGGGGTGTCGGAAGTCCCGCCGGCCAGTGGACCGATGCGGCGCATCGCCGCGTGCACCGGTTCCAGCCCGGCCAGTTCGCAATAGGTGGAAAATAGCGGCTGATAGCGCGCTGCTCGCTCCGCGTCGGGATGGAAACGCCGCCGCGATCGCGCCCCGAAGCGCGCGGCGCCCTCGACGAAATCGGCGACGACGCCCGCCGCGACGGCGCCATGGATGGCGGCGCCCGTCGCCGTGGCGTGGGCGATCACTGGCAGTTCGATCTCCCGGCCGAGGATGTCGGCCATGATCGCCACCAGCAACGGATTGGTTTCGGCAAGACCGGAGGTCATCACCACCCGCCGCGTGCCAAGGCCGCCGGCGGTGGCCAGCTCCAGAACCTGACGCGTTCCATAACAGATCGCCTCCATCAGCGCCCGATAGATGCCAGCGGCGGTGGTGTCGAGACCGAAGCCCATCAGCAGCCCGGACAAACGGGAATCCGCATAGGGAACGCGATTGCCATTCCACCAGTCGAGCCCGACGAGGTGATTGTCGCCGGGTGCGATCGCCGCCGCCTCCGCGTTGTAGGCAGCAAAGCTCGCCGCGAGATCGGGACCGCGCGGAAAGGTCCGGACGAACCAGGCGAGGAGGTCGCCAAAGGCCGCTTGCCCTGCCTCATAGAGCCAGAAGCCCGGCAATGAACCATCGTATGCGACGCCTTCGAGACCGGCCGGCAACGCGAGGCGGTGTTCGGCGAGAAAGAGGTAGGCCGCCGACGTGCCCAGCGCCCCGACCATGGTGCCGTCCTCGACGGCGCCAATCGCCGGCAGAACGGCGTGCGAGTCGATAATCGCCACCGCGACCGTCGCTGGCCCTCTGATGCCGGTGCGCTGGCGCCATTCGCCGGTGAGTTCGCCGGCGGGGCTACCGGCCGGCAACGGCCGGGCAAGGCGGGCGTCAAGATCGGGCACGATGCCGGCGGGATATCCCTCTTGATAAGAATACTGTGCCTTGTAGGCTGCGAAGCCGAGATTGCGCGCCTCACAGCCGGTGAGCCGCATCACCATCCAGTCGCCGGCCTCAATGAAACGTTCGGTCGCCGCCCATACCGCCGGTGCCTCGTTGGCCACCTGCGCTGCTTTGGCAAGGAGCCATTCGCCCGACAGTCGGCCGCCGAAGTCATCGAGGAATGCGCCGCCGGCGGCGTTGATCGCATCGGCGTAACGCTGGGCGGCGCTATGCTTCCAGAGCTTCACGTAGGCGTGCGGCTCACCGGGCATCAACTCCGACAATGGCGTGCCGTCGGCCGTCGTCGGCAGTGGCGAGGAGGCGGTGAAATCGACACCGATCGCCAGAATATGGCGATCTTTTCCGAGGCGGGCCAATACCTCTTCGGCGGCAATGAGATAGTCGCGAGGGTCTTGCAGGGCAAAGCCGGACGGCAACGGCGTTCCGTCGGCAAGCGATCCGCTCATGACACCATGGTGATAGGACGAGGCATGGTGATCGACTGCGACGCCCGATTCGACATCGATCAGCACGCCGCGCACCGACAGCGTCCCGAAATCGAGACCGATGAGATAACGCCCGATCATTTCCTCGCTCCCCCGATCGACGCCTGCATTCTGCTCGGCGCCGCGAAAACCTACGGCGGCGTTGCGCACATGCTAGGGCGCAACCTCCCGTTTGGCCTCAAGAAAGCCCGCACATGATCAAAAGTCAAGACCATTTTGTATATTTTTATACATAAGTAATGGTGCAGGGTAGCCCTTGGCGCTTTATTCGAACACGAGTATTGGCTACATCAGGGCTAGCAGGAGATATTCGGATGCCTCCCAGAGACGGTGCTGGCGATAACGCCGCGCTGACCAATGCCAGCGGCATCTTTTCGTTGATCGCCACCGGCGCGGCCGTCTCGCGTTCGGCGCTGCTCGAGCGGTCGGGGCTGTCGCGGGTGACGGTGACCCAGAGGCTGAATGCGTTGATTGCCGCCGATCTGGTCGAAGAGGCGGCAAGAACCTTGCCCAGTGGGGGGCGCCCGACCCGCGTGTTGGCCGTCAACCGACAGATCGGCTATGTGCTGGTGGCCAATGTCGGCGAGGCGCATCTCCACCTGGCTCTGATGTCGCCAGAACCGGCGCTCATCGCCCAGAGCACGCTGCGCTACGACGTGACCGAGGGACCGGCGGCGACGCTCGACAGGATCGCCGATGGATTCCGTAGCCTGCTGTCGGACGCGGACGGCGGGAATGGAATACTGCTGGGCATTGGTTTGAGCCTGCCGGCACCGGTGGACTACAAGCGCGGCCGCGTCGTCGGGCCATCGATCATGCGCGGCTGGGACGACGTTGACATCATCGGCCCGATGGTCGGGCATTTCGGCGTGCCGGTCTACGTGGACAATGACGTCAACCTGATGACCTTGCATGAGTATCGCCGGCATTTCGATCTCGCCGACGACATGCTGTTCATCAAGGTGGGAACCGGCATCGGTGCCGGCTTCATCGCCGATGGCAAGATGTTCCGCGGTGCCCACGGCGCCTCCGGAGATATCGGCCACATTCAATTCGAATCCGAGGACGCGCCGCTGTGTCGCTGCGGCAAACTCGGCTGCGTCGAGGCGCGTGCCGCCGGTTGGGCCATCGCCCGCGACCTGCGCGCGCTCGGCTTCCAGGCGGACAACGCCCGCGACGTCATAGCCCTCGTCGAGCAACAGGTGCCCGAGGCGATCATGCTGCTGCGCAAGGCCGGCCGTGTCATCGGCGAGGTGACGGCCGATGTCGTCAGCATCCTCAATCCCGGCCTTGTTGTGGTGGGCGGAACGCTGGCACGCGGCGGCGACTTCCTGCTATCGGGCATCCGCGAGTTGGTCTATCAGCGCTGCCTGCCGCTGGCGACGCGGGAACTCAACATCGTCCTTGCCCCGCCGCAGGCCGATATCGCCCTATTTGGCACCGGCCAACTGGTGGTCGATAATGTCTTCTCGCCCGCCGGAGCATCCGACCTACTCAATCGCATCGTCGCGACCTCCGATCGTCCAGAGCGTGCCAGACGTCGTATGGAACGAGCCGGCTGAGGGGCCGAAGCGCGGCCCGAGGATCGTCCCGCTGTTCGGACGACGCCGGCGTGACCCTGTTGCCAAGGCGAGCGATGCAACGAGCGGGACGCGACGCTGCCTTGCCGACGCGTCGTCTGCATTCAGGTCATCGGCCGGTAATCCACATCATAGCCGAAGTAGCGTGGCCCCACGAGGTCGATGCCTTGGGGTGTGCGCCACAGCGGGTTGCAGGGCAGGGCGAGCACCTTGAGGCGCAGGCCGTAGCGGAGCGCGTCGGCGGTGACAGGATTGCCGCTTTCGGCCTCCAGCGCGGTGATCAGGTCGGGCGTCGTCACGATGATCTCGCCGTCACGTTCGGCCACCAGGAACTCGTTCTGGAAGTCGAGCCGGAAGTCGTGGCCCTTCCACTCTTCGACACCCTCGAAGCGGGCCTTGCCACGGGCGAAGCCGCCGACGGTGCGCCGTTCGATATCCTTGATGCGGCCGTGGAAAATCACACTGGCATCGAGCTCGTCGACGATGGCGGCGACCGGATCGCGGTGACCGGCCCGTGCCACCCGCAGCGTCGCGCCAAGTTTGGCCGTCAGGCTGAGGGTGCCGCGCACCACGCATTTCTTGGCGGTGGCGCCATCCATCGAGTAGAAGGCGAGCAAAGCCGAGCCGCCCATCTCCACGGTGGCGGCGCGGGCGAGGCGCTCGGTCCAGGCGTTGGACACGGTGTCGAGCACCAGCGAGTTGCCCTTGTCGTCGCAGAGCACCATCGGCGTCGCCTTGACGCCATACATGCCGAAGGTTTCCATCTGCAGTTCGGGAAAGGCGCGGCCCATGCCGTCGCCGTCGACCAGGGGCAGCCCGGTTTCGGCGGCCACGACGAACGGCGTCGTCGAGTTGACGCCGCCGGCTTCGCCGCACAGCACCGCATCGATCTTGCGGCCGAGCAGTTCTTCGAGCTTGCGGAAGGCGACGATCAGTTCGCGGCCGGCCGGGATCTTCTCGGTCATCACCGTCGGGGCGCCCATCATGCACACAGGCACGACCAGCGCGTCGTCGGCGAGTTCGTCGACGTCGATGATCTTGACCGGCGCGTGCCGGCGGATTGCCTCCTGGGCCATCAGCTTGCCGACGTAAGGGTCGCCACCGCCACCGGTGCCGAGAATGGCGCCACCCGTGGCTATGTCTTCCATATCCTCGGCCTGGACGATGCGTTTGATCTTCATGGCTTTCATCCTTGGATAGACGCTTGCGAGGCGGCGATGGGCACGAAGGTGAGCTCGGGATAGCCGAAGGCCTTGGGGCCGACGACGTCGAGCGCCTTTTCCGTTTTCATGAGCGGATGGACCGGCAGGCCGAGCACGGCAATGCGCTGGCCATAACGCAGCACCTCGGTGGTGATCGGCTCGCCGGTGTCGAGGTCGAGATTGACGATGAGGTCGGGCACCATCACCTTTGGCTCGCCGTCGACCCAGAGCACCAAATTTTCGTTCTGGATGGCGATACGCGCCTCCGAGCCGGCGAAGTCGTTGATCCCGGACAGGATGGCGTGGCCGCGCGCGAAGCCGCCGGTCAGCTCGCGCCTGACATCGGTGATCTTGCCCGTGAAGTAGAGACCGCCGCCGGTCACTTTGAGGACCTCTTCGATGACGTTGCGCCGCGCCTTGCGGGCATCGAGCACGGTATGGCCGATCCTCAGCGCTTCGCTGACCGTGCCGGGAACGGCCGTCCGGCGAACGTACTCCATGGTCATCGGCGCAGAGGCAAGCCCAGCCGTGGCGCCCATGGCAACGGCGGCATCGCGGGCGAAGCGCTCCAGCCAGAACATGTCGATGACCTGGCGGAAGACGACGACATTGCCCTTCTCGTCAGCGATGGCAGCCGGTGCCGTCGGCGCGCCATAGATGAAGAAGGTGGTCATCTGCACTTCGGGAAAGGCGCGCCCCATGCCGTCGCCATCGAGTACCGGCAGGCCGGCATATGCGGCGGCGATGATCGGCTCGAGGCTATTGGAACCGCCGATTTCCGCCGAGATGAGCGCCGACATCTTGACGCCGGCGGCCTCCTCGACGGCCCGCATGGCGTAATAGCACTCGTGGCCTTCCTCGAATTTTTCGATCCCGACGACGGGCGCGCCAATGCCGCCGACCTCGCCGACGAAGGCGTCGTCCGGCAGGGTATCGAGATCGATGATCCGGATCTCATGTCCGGACCGGATCAGCTCGCGTGCCCGCAGCATGCCGATGTAGGGATTGCCGCCGCCACCGGTACCGAGCAGTGCCGCGCCAAGCGACAGCGGGTGTAGATCGGCCTCGCTCAGAAGATAGCCTTTAGGCGACATGCAACTCTCCAACGGCCTTGACGCGAACGCGGGTGGCATTGCCGGGCAGGTAGGCGAGCGGCACGTCTTCGACGTCGACGATCTCGATGCTGTCGCGGGAGGCGCCGGCATTGACGGCCGCCTCGATCGCCTGCGCTTTCGCATCGGCGAGCGCGGCATCGCGACCGATTTCCGCCAGCGCGTAGACGCGGTCGACCTCGCCCGATACCTGGGCGATGGCCGCACCGACGGCATTGGCCACGGCGAAGTGGTCGGGCTTGATCAGTTCGAGGCCGGCGATCGGCTTGTCGACCAGGATCGAGCCACCGCCGACGACGATCACCGGCAGCGGATCCGGCGACAGGCGAGAGCGCTCGACGCAATCCTCAAGCATGGCGGCGATGCGCGCCTCGGTGGCGGTGATCAGAGCCTGTGGGAGGTGAGCAACCTTGGAGCGGTCGCCAAGGTCGTATTTGCCGGCGGCAACCACCACGTCCGATGTGGTGAGCGTCTTGCCGCCGAAAATCAGCGCTTCGGTGACGATGCGATAGCCGACCGAGGTCGGGCCGACCTTGACGCCCATGTCCGTCTCGACCACGTGCGAACCGCCACCGAGGCCGATGGAGAACACGTCGGGCATGCGGAAGTTGGTGCGGACGCCGCCCACTTCCACGGCCACCGTCGCCTGGCGCGGGAAGCCCTTGTGCAACGAGCCGACGTCGGAAGTGGTGCCGCCGATGTCGACGACGATCGCATCCTTGACACCGGAGAGGAACGCCGCCCCGCGCATCGAGTTGGTCGGGCCGGAGGCGAAGGTCAGCACCGGGAATTTCTCGGCGAAGGCGGCCTCCATCAGCGTACCGTCGTTCTGCGTCAGGAAGAACTTGCCCTTGATGCCGGCCGACGTGATGGCTCCGCGGAAGGCCTCGATGACTTGCTGCGACAGGTCGCGCAGGCAGGCATTCATGATCGCGGCGTTCTCGCGTTCGAGCAGGCCGATGCGGCCGATCTCGGACGACAGCGTGATATGGGCGCCTGGGATCGCCTTCTCGAAGATGGCGGCCGCCTGCTTCTCGCATTCGTCGCTGACCGGAGAGAACACCGAGGTAATGGCGATGGTGTTGACGCCCTTGGCCTTGATGTCCTCGGCAATGCCGATCAGCTCGGCTTCGTCGAGCGGCGAGATCTTGCGGCCGTCGAACTCGTTGCCGCCATGGGCGAGATAGCTGAGATTGCCGATGGCTTCGCGGAGATCTGCCGGCCAGTCGACCATCGGTGGCAACGAGGCGGTCGCCGGCAGACCAAGGCGTACGGCGGCTGTCTTGGCAAGATCGCGCCGCTGCACGACGGCATTGGTGAAGTGGGTGGTACCGATCATCACCACGTCGATGTCGGCGGCGGCCTTGCCGGATGCTTTCAACACGTCGGCAAGTGCATTGACGACGCCGGTCATCACGTCGGCCGTTGTCGCTGCCTTGACGCCGGCAAGCACGCGCGCGCCATCCATCACGACGGCGTCCGTATTGGTGCCGCCGACGTCGATGCCTATTCTGATCATCTGTCAGGTCCTCTTGGGAACTTCGGTTGCTTTTTGGCTCTCCCGGAGGGCGAGCAGTTTTTCCGCCGTCGGAATCTCTCCGTCGATCAATGGAATGACCGGCCTCATCGCCTCCTCTTCGGCCGAGATCACTGGCACCGAGGCGATCAGCAGGCGCGTGTAATCGTGCTCGGGATGTTCGAACACCTTTGCCGTACGCCCGCGCTCGACGATGCGACCGCGGTAGAGCACGCCGACCTCGTCGGCGAAATTGCGCATCAGGCTGAGGTCGTGGGAGATGAAGAGGTAGGTGAGGTCGAGTTGTTGCCCGAGTTCGGTGAGTAGCTCGATCACCTTGGCCTGCACCGATACGTCGAGCGCCGACGTCGGCTCGTCGAGGACGACCAGCTGTGGCGCTACGGCAAGCGCCCGGGCGATGGCGACGCGCTGCTTCTGGCCGCCGGAAAGCTCGTGCGGATAGCGATCGGCGAAGCTGGCCGGCAGTTGCACCATCTCAAGGAGTTCGGAGATTCGCCGTCGCCGGTCGGCGCGTGGGTGGCCGTGTGCTTCGAGCGGCACGGCGATCGATTGGCCAATGGTCCGTCGGGGATTGAGCGACGAACCAGGATTCTGGAACACCATCTGCACCTGGCGCGAATGGGCGCGGGTGCCGAGCTTGCCAGTGATGTTTTCGCCAGACAGCAGGATGTCGCCGCCCGTCGGTTCCAGCAGTCCCATGATCATGCGGGCAATGGTCGATTTTCCGGAGCCACTTTCGCCGGCAAGGCCGTAGACGCCGCCGCGCCGAATGGTGAAGGACACATGATCGACCGCCGTCACCTCGCCGGCGCGACCGCCGAAGGCGTTGGTGACCGGGAAAGTCTTGACGAGGTCGACGACTTCGAGGAGCGAGTTCTGCCGCGTGTTCATGGCGTCGCCTCCGTCCGTTCGGCAGGCCGGACACCGGTGAGGCGAGGCACCGCGTCGATCAGCGCCCGCGTGTAGGCGACCTTGGGGGCTGCGAACAATTGAGCCGTCGGCGCTTCCTCCACCACCACACCCTTGTGCATGACGTAGACGTAGTCGGAAGTCTCGCGCACCACGCCGAGATTGTGAGTGATCATCAGCAACGCCAGTCCCCGCTCCTCGACGAGATCCTTGAGCAGCTTGAGGATCTGGGCCTGGGTAGTGACGTCCAGCGCCGTACCCGGCTCGTCGGCGATCAGCAGGCGCGGTTCCGACAGGAGGGCCATGGCGATCAGCACCCGCTGGCGCATGCCGCCCGACAACATGATCGGGTAGGAACGAGCCACCCGCTCGGGTTCGCGCATTCTGACCTGGGCCAGCACTTCGAGGACGCGCTGCATGCGCTGGCTTCGCGATCGCGAACGCCCAAGGCGACGATCGGCATATTTCAGGATCGTCGTCATCTGATCGGCGATGGTGAAAACCGGATTGAGCGAACTCATCGGATCCTGGAACACCATGGACATGTCGGTGCCCGTAAGCTTCAGGCGCTCGCGCCGAGGCATCGTCAGGAGATCACGGCCGTCGTAGAGGATGGCGCCGGAGCTTATGGCGGCCGGCGGCATGTGCAGAAGGCCCATGATCGACTTCATGGTCACCGTCTTGCCGGAACCGCTCTCGCCGACCAGCGCGACATGGCTTCTGGCGGGAACGTCGAGGTTGACCCCATGTAGCACTGGCTGCGTGCGGCCGTATGTCGTGAATTCGACGGAGAGATTGCGGACGGAGAGCAGGGCCTCGCTCATCGGACGTTCTCCACGTCGTAGAGGTCGCGCAGCCCGTCGCCGAGCAGGTTGAAGCCGAGGGCAATGAACAGAATGGCTGATCCGGGCAGGACCGATTCCCACCAGTAGTCGGGCAGGAAGGCCGAACCGGATGCCACCATGGTGCCGAGGTCGGGCGTCGGCGGCTGGATGCCGAGACCCAGGAAGGACAGCGACGCACCGACCAGGATGACGAAGCCGCAGTCGAGCGACGTCTTCACGGCGAGGGCCGAAACGCAGTTGGGCAGGATTTCTCGAAAGAGGATGTGGAACTTGCTGGCGCCAAGCGTTTCCGCCGCCTCGACGAATTCCCGCGTCCTGAGCTGACGGGTGATCGAGTAGATGAGGCGGGTGTGCCAGGTCCACCACAGGGCGGCGATGGCCAGCATCGAGTTGATGAGGTCGGGCGACAGCACCGCTGCCACCGCCAGCGCCATGACCAGCGGTGGGATGGCGAGGGCGATGTCGGTGAAGCGCATGATCACGATCTCGACCCAGCCACCGAAGTAGCCGGCCATCAAGCCGAGGATCGTTCCGATCGGGATGGCGGTTCCGAGAACCACCACGGCCAGCATCAACGAGATGCGGAAGCCGAAGATGACGCGGGTGAAGATGTCGCGGCCGACATTGTCTGTGCCGAACCAGTAGTCCGTCGATGGCGGCAGATGACGGGCGCGGAAATTGACGACGGCGCCAACGTGATCGGGATGCGGCGTGATCCACGGCGCGAGAATGGCGGCGAGGACGCAGACGGCCACGATGATGAGGCCGATCATCGCCGTGGGATTGCGCGAGAAGCGATACCAGCTCTGGTAGGCGCTGGAGAGGCGCGGCGCATCTTCGGCAAGGGCAAGCTCGTCGCTCATTGGCGGCTCCCCCGGATGCGCACGCGCGGATCGACGAGGCCGACCAGAAGGTCGATGACGAGATTGACCAGAACGAAGAACACACCGGAGACCATCACCACGCCCATCACGGCATTGAGGTCCTTTTGAAGGATGGTGCGGATACCGTAGGCAGCCATACCCGGCCAGGCGAACACCAGCTCAACGACGAAGGCGTTGCCGATCAGCGACGCGAACTCGAGGCCGAGGATGGTGAGTGGCGGTACGAAGCTCGGACGCAGCATGTACTTGCAAACGCGGACCCACTCGGGCACGCCGAAAGCGCGGCTCGCCTCGATGTAGTCCTGACTTGAGACGTCGATCATCGAGGACCGGGTGATGCGCGCCATCTGGCCCATGGTGGCTGCGGCAAGCGCAATAGCCGGTAGCAGCAGATACCGCAGACCTTCGAGAAAGGCGTCGGGGCGTAGGGCGATCAGCGAGTCGATCAGCACAAGCCCGGTGTGGGTGGGAGCGAAATCGAAATTGGGCGGCAGGCGGCCGGTCGTCGGCAGGATGTGCAGCACGTAGCCGGCGAGGATCTGCAGCAAGAGGGCCAGGAAGAAGCTTGGGGTCACCGCCGAGAAGATGGCGACGATTCGCACCACGTTGTCCGGCCAGCGATCCTTCCAGTAGGCGGCCACCACGCCGAGCGGCACGCCGAACACCACGGCGATGAAGATCGTGGCCAACACCAGTTCGAGTGTCGCCGCGAAGGTGTCCCGGATATCGTCGTTGACCGGCCTCTCGGTCAGCAGCGAGCGGCCGAGGTCGCCGTGAGCGAGGCCGGCGATGAACAAGCCGTATTGCTGAACGATCGGCCGGTCGAGGCCGAGTTTCTTCTGGAGGTCGGCGACCTGTTCCTGCGTGGCCGTCGGTCCGAGCGCCATGCGGGCCGGGTCACCGGGAACGGCACGGGCGATGATGAAGATCACCATCGATAGCCCGACCAGAACCAGCAACGACCAGAGGACACGCCGCAGGAGAAAGCGAAGGAATTCCAAGGAGCGATCTCCATGGCCTTGGGAAGATTGGACCGGCGCGTCACTCGGTCAGCGCGCCGGTCCGGCAGTCACGGGAGCAGGGGGTCTCCCGTGAATTCACGAGGCGGGCGTAAAGCGCTCGCCTGCGTTTTCGGGACCGCCTACTGGCAGGTCCAGTGATACTTGGTGAAGTCATAATCGAAGGACTGCATCGGCACGGCCTTGAAGCCGTCGAGGCATTTGTCCATGGCGTGCTGAACGGTCTGGGTCTGCAGGAAAACGTCGGCCTGCAGATCGACGATCTTGTGCTGAAGTGTCTTGTAGAGCGTCGCCTGCTCCGCCTTGTCGGTGGTGGCACGCGCGTCGTCGATCAGCTTGTCCACCTCGGGATCCTGCAACCACTCCATGGACGCCCAGGTGCCGGCGGCCTTGGAATGATACTGCGTGAAGAACATCGAGTCCGGCGAGGGGTAGGTCGGCGAGAAGAAGATCTGGTTGACCGCCGGGCTGGTCTCGACCTTGCTGGCGATCTCGGTAATGCGGTTCCAAGGATCGGCCTGCTGGGTGACGACGAAGCCGAGCTGTTCGAGATTGGCCTGCATCAGCAGGCTGATCTCTTCCTCGAACTTGGTGCCGGCGACATAGCCGAGGACGATCGGGATCTTCTGGCCGGCGTATTTCGACTTGGCGATCTCCGCCTTGGCGGCTTCGATGTCATATTTCGGAGCCGGCAGATCGGCGGCGTAGAAATCTGCGAAGTTCTTGGGCAGCGGGCCGTTGAGTTCGCCGCCCGGCAGGATCACCTCGCGGACGGTGGCATAGTCCGTGGCAAGCGCGATGGCCTTGCGGATATGGATGTCGTCGGTCGGCGCCACCTTGGTATTGAGCTTGAGGTAGAATCCGGTCGGTGTGTCCTCGGCGACGATTTTGAAGCGCCCCATGGCTTCGAGCGCCTTGTAGGTCTCAGGCGACTGGTATTGCGAACTCATCGTCAGTTCGCCCGACGCAGCAAGCGAGCGCACGGTGGCTTCGTCATTGGTGACGATCCAGCGCACCTCGTCGATGGGGCCGGCCCCGAAACCCTTATAGTAGGCCGGGTTACGGTCGATGGTCATCTGCGAGCCGCGGTCCCAGCTGGTCAGCGTGTAGGCGCCGGCACCGGCGACATGGGTGGCAAGATAGGTCTGGCCGTCATCGCTTCCGACGTTCGCCTCGACCACCTTGGAGTTCAGCACCATGATCGCCGGCACCGTCGACAGGAACGGCGCGAAGGTCTTCGACAGCGTGAACTTTACCGTATGCTCGTCGATGGCGGTCACCGAGCCGGGCTTTAGAACATCGGCAAACAGATTGGCCGGACCCTGATTGATTTTCAGCAGGCGCTCGACGGAATAGACGACATCGGCGGCGGTGACCGATGTGCCGTCTGAAAACTTGGCGTCGGCGCGGAGCTTGAAGGTGACTTCCTTGGTGTCGGGTGACACCGTCCAGCTCTCAGCGAGTTCAGGGACGAGATTACCGGCGGGGTCGACGTTGACGAGGCCGTCGTAGAGGTTCACCGCCGCCATGTAATCGGTGTAGTCGGAAATCTTGGCCGGATCGATGGTGCCGAAGATCTGTACGGTGTTCATGGTGACGACGGTCTTGGCCTGGGCAGCCGCGGCCAGGCCCGAAGCCGTGACCGCGGCGAAGACCGTGAAAAGGAAGCGTGACTTGCGGTTCATGGATTAGGACCCCTCTTGTTGATTTTAAGCCGCCGCTGTTTTGCCGGATCGGGCAACTTGGCCCGCTCTTGATCGCGGTCGTTTCGGACGATTTCCGTCTCTTGAACTTGGGGTCGATGTTGCGGAAGCCGCGAATGGTTCTCAAGCGACCAAACGGATAGGTTTTGCGTAAAAAGGTATAGGTCTTGAGCGGCAATGCTCTTTCAACCGACGAGTCCGAGCGCCCGAGCGGCGGCGATGGCTTCCTTGCGTCGGCGACACCCGAGCTTGCGGTAGACATTGCCGAGGTGGAATTTCACCGTCGCCTCGGAGATCTGCAGCATCTTGGCGGCGAATTTATTTGAGGCCCCTTCGGTGACCATCATCAGCACCTTGGCCTCCTGGCGCGACAACCCGTTGCGCGAGCCGATACCGGAGTTGCCAAGACCGAAGTCTCGAAGGCGGCGCAGAACCTGACGCGCCTCGCTCAGCGCCGACAGAAAATCGGCGATGCGCCGGTTGGCCAGGAGATCGGCGAGGAACACCTGTTCTTCCGATAATGACCCGACGCAGCCGTTGCGCGCCGCCATTTCAAAGGTGGCCTGCAACTGGGCGCGGGCGCGAGTGAGGTCACGCTGCCGCTTGAGAACATAAGCGCTCCAGATCTGCACGCCGATCCTCTGGCGCGCCGTCAGCGCCAGATTGGCTTCTATGGCGGCGAGGCATTCGATGAGATCGGGTCGGGTCGGCGTCTCGAACACCGTGTGCCGCAGCCAGCAAAGTGCGATGGCAATTTCGTCGCGGTTGCTGAGGCGGGCGAGTTGGCGGGCGTTCGAGGCAACCGCCTGCGTTACCTGGGTCGGCAACTGGGCGAGGCGATCGGCCGCTTCGCGCCAGCGGTTGCCGTTTTGCATCACCGTCACTTCGCGGCTGTCGATCATCATCTGGAACTGCCGGTTCTGAACCTGGTAGACGCGCCAGCGGTCCAGGAAAGAGCGGGCGGCAATGGTCGAGTAGCGCCGCGACAGAGCCTGACTGCCATACTGCAGTGCGAACTCGACGAGCGTCGGCCAGATCTCGCCATGTGAGAACAGCTCGAGGTCCCGGTTGAGAAACAGGATCAGCGCCTCGTCGTTGCCCTCCTCGTAGGCGACGCAGCCTTTCAGCAGCTTGAGGAGAAGCCCGTCCTGTGGACTGTCAAAACCGAGGCTGGCAATGTCGCGTTCGGCCTCGTTCGCCCGTTCACCGGCGGAAGCCGCATCGCCGGCCATCAGACGCATGATGGCCAGATGCAGCGAGATATAGAAGGCAAGCAGGCTGGCGCCGGCGGCGCGGTAATGGCGCAGCGCTCTTTCGGCGACGTCATCGGCCTCGGCGAACCGGCGTGAGCGGAGGTAGAATTCCAGGATGGCGTTGTAGATGCTGCCCCTCAGCAAATGCGCCTCGATCGGCAGATCGGCAAGAATGGCGAAGGCGTGCTGCAGAAGCTGGTCGGTGAGCGGGATGTCCTCATAGATCAGCATCACCAGACGGAAGCTGCGAAAGTCCACCGAGTAGTGCCGACGGCCGGCAAGCACGTGGGCTGGATCGACTGTCTCTGCACCGAAACGGTCGGTCAACAGGCGACGGGAAAGCGAGACCTCACCGTGTTTCAAGGCCTGTAGCGCCCGGCAGAGCGCCACGGTATCGCTTTGACGGCTGGCCTCCTCGGGAAAACCGGCGAGAACGGCGTCGAAAGCAATGGCTCCGTGGAAGTAGAGGAAATACCAGCCGTGTTCGGCCTCCAGCAGGCGCTCGGCAGCTTCGAACTCGCCAGCCCTCTGCATGTCCAGGATCGTCTCTGTGACGAACCCCAGCTCGGCGCTTGCCGCCGCTATGGCAGGGCGCAGGTCAGGGTCGCCGATACGGCGGCTTTGCTCGGCGGCCAATGCATCGGCCAACGGGCCGGCAATATCATGGCCACCAATCATCCAGGCGCCGGACGCATCAAGACGGGCAAGTGGCAGCGGTGGCGTATCGCCGGTCACCCTGCGGCCGGCAAGCATCATGGCAAGTTGGATGACCGTTCCGGCCGGCAGTTCGGCCAGGATCTCCTCGGCGATGAACCGGGTCAGGATGGTCGGGTCGATTGGCCGGGTTGCATGCGCATCGACCAGCAGAGGCCAGCCACCGGTTGCCTGGGCAATCTCCATTCCTCGCCTGTCGCCAAAGGCGGCAATGAGTTCCTCGATTTCATAGAGGAGGAACGCTTCGGGCAGCCGATAAACCACGCCAAAGGCAATGAGCCGGTCAAGGCCGGGCAAGTGGGTAGCCGGGCGCTTCACGAGGACCAACTTGTCGCCCTCGGCTACACGCGGCACGCGCTCAGGGCTGACATCGGTCGGTACGTCCCAAAGGCCCACGCCTTCGGACGACTCTGGCGGCTTGCCACCTCGCCGCACTGGACGGTTTATTGTGGCGGCGAGATCGGCCAGCAGTCTTGACTTGCCCATGCCGGCCACCGCCTCGATCAGGATGACTGGCTCGGCGCGCTCCTCAATGAGACGGAGCAGACGCCGCCTTCTGATCTCACAGATTTCCACGCCGCCACCCTCATCTTGCCGTGGCGCAGGAAAGATCATGTCCGGCCAAGAGGCAAGCTATCGCCTCCCGCCGAGGATAACTTTTCCGGATGTGTTGGCCGGACGTCCCAAGCCGCCACTCCCAGTCTCGGATTCGAATGCAAAGGGCGAGAGTTTGCCTTGAGGGGAAGATTGCCGACGCTCTGGAGGCATTGCAGAGCTGCCATCATTCGCCCCACATTAAAAGTATCTATCGGCATACGAAGCCGATCCGGCGGACGAAACGAACATATGACAGGGATCGATGTATTCCGTCTATTTTAAAGAATAATCTTGCGTTTTGGGGGAGGTCGGCGGTTCTGAACGAGCATTCCAATGGAACCGCCATCATTTTGCAAAGTTTCTTTGGCGGGTAATCAGTCCATCTGCTGCCCATGGGAAGATATAGGAGCGATGTGATGGAAAGCGCCTTGTCCGACCCCGCGCCCAGGAGAGAGCCAATCCGCCGCCATCGCAGCCTGTTTCTTTCCGACTTGCATCTCGGCGCCATCGGAGCGCGCGCCGACCTGGTTCTTCGCTTCCTCGAGCAAAACAGGGCCGATACCTACGTTCTTGTTGGCGATATTCTCGACGCTGGCGTGCCATTCTCGCTCGGTCGCGCCACCGCCTGCGACGGGGTAATCGCTCACCTGCGCCGGAGGCAGGTTGAAGGCGCGAAGCTGATTTATCTCATCGGAAATCACGACCCAGCTCCTGCGGACACGCCGCTCCGACGGCGCCTACCTGTCGATCCCGTGGAGGAGATCACGCACGTCGCCGCCGACAGCCGCCGGTATCTGGTCGTCCACGGCGACAAGCAGGATCGGGCGTTCGTCCGCAGTCATCTTTTGACGCGCATCGGCACCTATATCGAAAGCCTCGCTCGCCTTCTCTGCGCCGCCGCCGCGCCGGGTACAGGAGGACGCGGTCCGGCAAAGGACGGCCGGCTGGACAGCTTGTTCGCCGCCGTTAACGTCGTCCTCCACCTTGGCCGAGGACACGAGCGTCGTTTGGTCGAACTGGCTCGTCAGCGCAAAGCCGATGGTGTGATTTGCGGCCATTACCATATGGCCGGTCTGCACAACCGATATGGTCTCGTCTATGCCAACTGTGGTGACTGGGTTACAAGCATCACCTGCCTGTCCGAGGACTACAGCGGTCACCTGCATTTGGTCGACGGCCGGGCCGAACAGATTGCCGCCTCCGGCCTACGTCCTGAAACCCAGGTGGTCCACGCATGACCGAAGCCATGATCGTCGTCGTTGCAGCCTTGTTCGCGGCCCATCTGCTGTCTGTTGGTCTCTATCTTGTTCGCCTGCGCCGACGGCCGCCGTCGATAGGTACGCTCGGCCTGCCGCGGGTGACGCTGCTGCGCCCGGTCTGCGGCCGGGAAGCCTTTGATCGGGAAACGCTCGCAAGTTCCTTTGCGCAAGATTATCCAGATTACGAAGTGATCTTCTGTGCTCCCTCAGACCACGATCCGGCTGTGCCGATGCTTCGCGAGTTGATTGCGGAACATCCGGGCCGTCCGGCTCGCCTTTTCACCGGCGAACAGCGGATAACCCGCAATCCCAAGCTCAACAATCTTTGGCCTGGTTGGCAGGCGGCCGAGACCGACTGGGTGTGCATGGCCGACAGCAACCTCCGCCTGCCGGCTGACTACCTCCGCACCGTCGTGACATCCTGGGACGAAGAGGCAGGTCTCGTCTCCTCGCCGCCTGTTGGCGAGCGACCCGAAGGCCTCGCCGGCTCTCTGGAGTGTGCCTTCCTCAATGGCAATCAAGCGCGTCTGCAGTTTGCCTCCGACAGTCTCGGCAACGGTTTTGCTCAAGGCAAAACGCTGTTTTGGAACCGGCAGATGCTGGAGAAAGCCGGTGGCCTTGAGGCTCTAGGGCGATATCTCGCCGAGGACGTCAACGCCACCAAGCTGGTGCGCGGCGCCGGCCTCAAGGTCCGCCTGACGCCGTTGCCTTTTGCTCAGCCGATCGGCCGGCGGTCGTTTCGCGACGTTTGGAGCCGCCAGCTTCGCTGGAGCAGGGTGCGTCGCGACGGTTTTCCGCTTTTGTTTGCCGTGGAGCCGCTGAATGGACCGCTGATACCGTTCGTCCTGACGGCGATTGCCGCTGCGCGGCTCGACATGTCAGCCACACTGCTGCCGGCTGTCGTCGGCATTTGGTATGGCGCGGAGCTTGTGCTGATGCGGCGGGCCGGTTGGCCGGCGGCTTGGCGCGACATTCTGGCGCTTCCGCTTCGAGATCTGTTGTTGCCGGTTCTGTGGCTGGCGACCTTCCTGAAGCGCGATATCGAATGGCGGGGCAACGCCATTACGCCGCTCAGTGCCGACGAGCGGATGACGCCGGCTCTGGTGGAGCATGATTGACCACACCACGCTGGTCTCCATGATGTCGAGCTATGGCTTGTGGGTGCTGACACCGCTTGCTGTGATCGAGGGGCCGATCGTCACCGTCATCGCCGGCTATCTCGTCAGCCTGTCGATCCTCAGCCTGTGGCAGGTCATCGTTTGCGTCATCGTCGCCGACATCCTGGGCGACTGCATGCTCTATTTCGTCGGTCGTCTGGCGCTTGGCAGCCTTAGTCCGACTTGGCGCGACCGATTAGGCCTATCGCGACGTCGGATGTTCAGCCTGATGCGTGGTTTCCGGCGTCACGGAACCCGTATCCTGGTGGCGGCCAAGCTGACCCACGCCGCTGGCTTCGCTGCCCTGACGGCGGCTGGCGCCGCCCGCATGCCCTTTGCCGCCTTCCTGATCGCCAACACCTTGGCCGGCATCCCCAAGTGCCTGTTCTTTGTTGCGCTCGGCTACCTGTTCGGCAACGCCTATGAAACCATCGGCAGCTGGCTTTCTGGCGAGGCAGCGATTTTGTTGGCCCTCCTCACTCTTGGTGCTGTCGCCATCATCTACCTTCAACGCCGGAAAGCGAGCAGATGACCGGCCAAAGCTTCACCTGCCTGATCCCGGCCTTCAATGAGGCAAGCCGTCTGCCCGGCGTGCTCGCCGCGGTCGTCGGTCATCCAAACCTTGATCGAGTGGTGGTCATCGACGATGGTTCGACTGACGATACTGGCGCTGTCGCCCTGCGACATGGCGCTGAACTGCTGCGTGCGCCGGAAAACCGCGGCAAGACCGAGGCCCTTCGCCTCGGGCTCGAAACCGTGCGTACGAGCCATGTCATCCTGATCGATGCCGATCTCCTTGGCCTGACACCGACGGCCGTCGCCTCGTTGATCGCTCCCGTCGCCGCCGGCGCCGCCTATGCCTCGGTGTCGCTACGCGGTAACGCTCCCTGGGTTTGGCGGTGCATCGGCATCGACTACATTTCTGGGGAGCGGGCCTTTCCCATGGCATTGATCGCTGGCCAGTTAGAGGCGCTGGGTCATCTCCGCCATTTCGGTTTCGAGGTATTCCTCAATGAACTGCTTGTTGCCAGCGACCGGCCGATAGCCATCGTTCGCTGGCCCGAAGTGGCGAGCCCCGCCAAATCCGTCAAACGTGGCCTGTGGCGTGGGCTGCTCGCCGACGCCGCCATGCTCGTCGACATCGCGCGCACCATTGGCGTCATGGGCTTCATTGGCCAAATCCGCCGGCTGCGCCGTCTGTCGATGCCATAACCAGCGGCGCCGGCGAGATGATCGTCGTCGTCATCACTTTTGCCTGCCGACGACCGTTGTTGGCGGCACCATCGCTCGCGGTGGCTCGCGCGCATTTTTCCTGGGTGTCCGAAATTTAATCCATAGCAGGGATCAAATTGGTTGATGCTTGCCAGCGAACTGATCTGTCACCCTGCTATGAAAGGATAATAGGTTGGCGCCTCTCGCGAAAAAAGGGGAAAGCCGCATCAAAGCTGGAAAATCAACGGTGATGCCACGCAATAGTGCCCATGTGGGGCCGGACTCCGGCGTGCGATCATCCGCCGGTCTGCGAAAAATAGCCGTCGCCGGCTTCCGTTGAAATGCCTACGAAAGGCCGAGTCCAAAAGTGGCAATCCCTCGGAAAGCACACTTGACAGCTTCGATATAGTCCGTGCTAAGAATTTAAGATCAGCCGAGCATGGCACGCCAGAAGCTCAAAGAAAGCCCGGCTTGAGGAGTGGGAACAGGTCTTTTCGGAGACTCGTCATCAAACGGCGGGCGCCAATGGCGATCGCCTGAAGTGGAGGTTCACATGCTGAGACGCGACTTTCTCAAGTATTCCGCCGCGGGCGCCGGTTTGCTCCTGGCTGGTCCTCGTGTCGCTTTCGCGGCGCCGGGCGTTCTCGATATCTTTTTCAACAGCGACACCAACGTCATCGATTTCTGGACCCAGGTGGTGAAGCCCGGCTTTGAGGCCGCCAACCCTGGCGTGACTCTGAACCTCGTCCCCGGCGGTGGCGGTTCCGGCATCAACACTCTGGCCGATCGCGCCTATGCCGCCTTCCAGGCCAAGAAGGATCCGCAGGTCGACATGCTGGAAGCCGCCGCGCCCTTCTATCCGGCCGGCTCCCTGGCAGCGGGGCTTTGGGTGGACTTCGCCAAGGCGGGTCTCGCCAATTACGAGAAGGTGAACCCGGTCGTCGTCCAGTCGCCAGCGCTGTTGCCTTATCGCGGCTCGCAGGTCGTGCTGATGTACAACGCCGAGAAGGTCAAGGATGTGCCGACCACCTTCGCGGGGCTCGTCGCGTGGATCAAGGCAAACCCCAATCAATTCGCCTATTCGCGTCCGGATCTCGGCGATAGCGGCGCCTGTTTCATTGAACGCGCATTGCAGGAAGTGACCGGTCAGAAGCCGGAACTGTTCTTGCCGGAAAACTACACGGAAGATTACGCCAAGCCGATGTTCGAAAAGCTGTGGCCGCTTCTGAAGGACATCCAGCCGGCGCTGTTCAACGGCGGCGAATATACGTCTGGCAACACCGCGTCCATCCAGCTTCTGGCCTCGGGTGCCGTGACGATGACGGTGGCTTGGTCGGACATGGCGCTGCAGGCGATGAGCCAGGGCGTTGTTCCCGACACCACGGCGGTCGCCCAGCTCCAGGATCTCGCCTTCACCGGCGGTTTCTCGGGCATCATCGTGCCGTCCGTCGCCGCCAACAAGGACATGGCGCTGAAGCTGGCCGACTACCTGATTTCGCCGGAAGTCCAGAACCACGTCGTCACCGATCTCGGCGGTTTTCCCGGCATCAAGTGGGAGTTCATGTCCAAGGAACTGCAGGAAAAGTTCGCCAAGGTTGCGCCGAAGTCCATCCCGATCTTCCCCAGCAACTGGGAGCCTAGCCTGTTCGAGGCCTGGTATCGTAACGTCGCCTCCGATATCAAGCGCTGAGGTTCCCGATGAGCGCGGCCGTGACGTCGTTGCGCAACGGCTGGAGGGGATTGGCATTCATTGCCATCCCCGTCACGGCCATTGCGATTTTCCTGTTCTATCCGGCCGCGCTCTCGATCATCGGAACGCTGGTGCGTCCCAAGGACGGCGGCGGTTACACGTTCAGCCTCCAGAGCTATGTCTTCTTTTTCACCGACAGCTACAGCCTTACGAACCTAGGGCGTACGCTGTGGACGACGGTGGTGACGCTGATCCTGCTCGTCGCCGTCAACCTGCCCATCGCCCTCTATATGCGTTTCACCAAAGGGCCACTCGCCACGGTGATCCAGGCGCTGGCGCTGTTTCCGATGTTCGTGCCGGGCATCATCATTTGCTACGCGCTGATCCGCTACATGGGCCCCAACGGTTGGCTCCAGAGCTTGCTGGCCCTTGTCGGGTTCCATCACTACGCCTCACCGCACCTGACGCCCTGGGGACCGGTCATCGGTCTGATCTGGGACGGTATGCCGCTGACGCTGCTGATATTGATCTCGGGTCTGTCCAATATTTCCGATGCTTCCATCGAGGCGGCGCGTGATGTCGGTGCCGGTCGGATTCGCATCCTCGTCAGCATCATCACGCCGGAGATCACTCACTCGCTGCTGATCGTTTCGGCGTTGAATTTCCTCGGTATCTTCGGCCAGGCGCTGATGCCCTTCATGCTCGGTCCGACCAACCCTGAGATGATGGGCCCGTTCATGTTGCGCACCTTCTCAAGCGTCCGCGATCCGTTGCAAGCATCGACCCAGGCGACCATCACTTTCCTGATCTGCTCGCTCGCCGGTATCGCCTATGTCAGGTCCATCGCCCGCCGCCCCAAGGAGGATCGGAAATGATCTTCCACTCATCCCGGCGTTTCGACTTCTTCGGCTACGGCATTCTGCTGTTTCTGATTTTCTTCATCGTGCTGCCGGTGCTCACGGTATTTCTGTGGGCCTTCGCCGAGCAGTGGTTCTACCCGGCGGTCCTGCCGACCAAATGGGGGTTCCGTTTCTGGTCGCTGGTTCTGGCGCGACCGGATGTCTGGGCAGCGCTCGTCACCTCGATCGAACTGTCGCTGACGGTGACGGCGCTGTCGGCGGTCATCTGCCTGCCGGCCGCCTATGCCTTTGCCCGCATGGACTTCCCCGGCAAGTCGACCTTCATGTTGTCCTTCCTGATGGCCAACGCCTTTCCGCGTTTCGCCCTCATCATTTCCATTGCCGTGCTGTTCCTGTCGCTCGATCTCGTCGGCACGTTCACCGGTGTGGTGATCATCCAGTTGCTCAATACGCTCCTTCTCATGATCTGGCTGCCAACCGCCGCCTTCAAGGCGGTAAGCCGCGAGATGGAGGAAGCGGCCCGTGATGTCGGCGCCTCGGCCTGGCAGGTATTCCGCTATGTGACGCTGCCACAGGCGTTTCCGACCATCGCGGCGGCGTTGCTGATGACCTTCGTCTGGACGTTTTACGAGACGGAAGGTGCCTGGCTGGTCGGGGCGCCACGCATCCGCACCATGCCACTCCTGATGATGCAGATGATCAACAATCAGCTCGTCGTTCAGTATGGCGCGGTGCTGTCGGTCATGCTTTGGGTGCCGTCGCTGGCTGCCATCCTGATGGCGCGGCGCATCATCGGCGGCGATACTTTTGCCAAGGGGCTCGGCGGCTGACTGTCCGCCTCTAACCGGCTCAAACGATAGGGTACTGATGTCAACGCTCGAGCTTGAAAACGTCAGCAAACAGTTCGGCGCCGTGGCGGCGCTGGAGCCACTCGCCCTCCGCATCGCCGACGGCGAACTGGTCTGCCTGCTCGGGCCGTCTGGTTCCGGCAAGTCCACCTTGCTGCGGATCATCGGCGGGTTCGAAATGCCGACCGGCGGCAAAGTGCTGATCGACGGTGCCGATGTTGCTCGCACGCCGCCGGAAAAGCGGCCGACGGCCATGGTGTTCCAGAGCCACGCGCTGTGGGGGCACATGACCGTGGAAGGCAATATCGGCTTCGGTCTCAAGCTGCGCGGCCTGAAGAAGCCGGACATCGCTGCCAAGGTCGAGGCGGCGCTCAGGCTGGTCGGCCTCGCCGATTATGGCAAGCGCCATCCGGCCCAACTGTCCGGTGGTCAGCGGCAGCGCGTGGCCATCGCCCGTTGCCTGGTGCTTGAGCCGAAGATTCTGTTGATGGATGAGCCTTTTGCCAGCCTTGACCAGCATCTGCGCGATCGCCTGCGCGAGGAAGTTAGGCAGATTCAGAAGAAGCTGGGCATCACCACCGTATTCGTGACGCATGGCCAGGATGAGGCCCTGTCGATCGCCGATCGCATCGTGGTGATGAGCATGGGGCGGATCGAGCAGGTGGGGACGCCGGCCGAAATCTATACTCATCCCCTGACGCCCTTTGTCGCCGGCTTCATCGGCGACATGAACATGATGACCGTGACCGTTGAAGGGGGTGTGGCGCTGACCGGCGGTGTTCGACTGGAGGCCCCGATCGCAGACGGAGAGGCTCTCCTCGCCGTTCGGCCCGAGGACGTGACGCTAGTGCCGTCTCCGGACGGAGAGGGCGCGCGCGTTCGTCGCATCGTCAACTACGGCGCCGTTCTGAAGATCGAGGCGGAGGCCGCCGATGGCGCCGTCTGGAAGGTGCAGACCCTCAAGGATGTTCCCGTCACCGAGGGCTCTTTCTATCGCCCGACGGTGTCGCGCCATATCGTATTCCGCAACGATCGCGTCGTGCACCGGGTCGATCCGGCCTGATGATGACGGAGCGGACCGGCGCCCGCCCCAGTAGAGTTTCGGGTCGGGATATCAGGCCTCGCCGGGACCGTCTTCGGACAGGAGCTGCCGAAAGTAAAGGTGGCGGAAGTTGTGGCTGATGTTGACGAAAATCGGCAGCATCGCCGCGCCGGTGACCGCCGCGTCCTCGATCAGCTTGGCCGGCAGCAAGCGTGGCACCGACCGGTCGTGGCGTGCCGCGGGCGTCGGGCGCAGCGGATAGGCACGATCGACGAGGCGCTCGACGATGGCGCGCGGCAGCGGCCCGCCGACGGCTATGAAACCCGGATCGAACATCACCTCGATGATGGCGGTGACATCACGCAGGACCTGGGCCGCGTTGGCCAGCCAGTCCATCAGTCGGTGATCCCGCATAACGAGCATCTGATCGATGACGCCATCGTCTAGGTTCGCTTCATCTACACCGCAGGCGGCCGCCAATCCCTCGATCGACAGCAAGTTGGCGCTCGGTTCGCTCGGCTCAGCCGCGCCGTTCGACCAGACGGGATTGGCGGGAATACCCGGTACGGGCAACAGGCCGACTTCGCCGGCATTGCCGCCGACCCCTTTGAACGGATAACCATCGATGATGATGCCGGCACCGGACCCATGGCCGATATAGTAATAGACGAAGCTCGCTTCGCTGGCGTCCGGCCGATGGATTCGTTCGCCGATCGCGGCGGCGGTGGCGTCATTCTCGACCAGAACCGGCATGCCGGTCAGCCGATGCAGTTCCTCGGCAAAGGAAACGTCGCGCCAGGCGTCCCAATGCTGGATCGAGAAGTCGAAGTCGTAGACCCTGGAGCCGAAGGTCGGCAAGACGAGGCCGATGCCCCAGACCTTGCTCACCGGCTGGTTGTTCTCTTCGAGCAGACCGAGGATGGCAGCGGCGAGCACACGCACCGCCGAGGCCGGGTTCTTGGTGTCGAGCCGCAGCGAACGGCGGCCGCGTTCGCAACGCTTGAGGTCGAAGGCCAGGATCGAGCAGTGGTTCTGGTCGAGGTGGATGCCGATCGACCAGCCAGCTTCGGCGTTGGCTTCCAGATAAATCTGCGGCTGGCCGCGCAGGCCGGACGAGCGCCCGGCCTCGACGATCAGTTCCTGCTCAAGAAGCTCGCGGGTTATCGAGGAAATCGTCTGCGGTTTGAGGCCGATGATTCCGGATATCTCAACGCGGCTGATCGGGCCGCGTTGGAAGATGGTCTCGAACACCAGGCGGCGATTGTGGATGCGGGCATCCTCGATGCGGCTGCCCGCGATCAATTCGTCGCCGTCCCGGCTCGCGCCGCCCTCCAAGCGATCCAGAATGGTCACGGCCAGTCCTTCGTCATGCGGTGGTCGGCTCCTGGGCCGTCGCCTTTACAATCCGAGGCGGCGAAGGGCTTCGCGATTGCGCTTGGCGATTGGGAACGGCTTGTCGGGCGGGCACGGATACATGTCCTGCTCATAGACCGCATATCCATCAAAACCGCGCGACGCAAGGAAATCCCGGACCTCGGCGAAATCGATCAGTCCTTTGTCGAGTTCGCACATCACGCCGGACTGGAAGCCGGTGATGAAATCAATGTTGTCGCGACGAATACGCTCCAGAATGACCGGGTCGACGTTCTTGAAATGATAGTAGGGGATGCGATCGGCGTAGCGTTTCATGAAGGCGATAGCGTCGGCGCCCGTGTAGGCGTGATGACCGAAGTCGAAGCAGAGGCCGACGGTTTCAGCTGGCGTCTCCTCGAGCAGCCGCACGATCTCCGCCTCGGTCTCGACGCCCGAGCCGACATGAGGATGGAACACGAGGGATAGTCCATGCTCGCCACTGACGTAGGCGGCGGCCTCCTTGACGGTGGCGATCATCGACTTCCAGTCATCCGGCGAGAGTTCGCGACTCTGGCCGGGCGGCGGAACGCCGGAATCATCCATCACCACCACCCATTTGGCGCCGACTGCTTTCAGGAGGTTGCACGTGTCCTTCAGTCTCGGCTTCAGCGTCTCCATGGCGTCGCGAGGCGCCAGCAGATGCACGAGCGCGGAGCCGCAGACGTCAATGCCACGCTGGCCGAGTTCGTCCATCATGTGGGCGGGGTCGGTCGGCAAATAGCCCCAGGGGCCGGTCTCAGTCGAGGTGAAGCCGGCATCCCGCACCTCATCCAGATAGCGAGTCCAGGGGGTCTGCCGGGGATCGTTCGCATACCAGACACCCCAGGCGTCCGGAGCCGTGGCCAGTTTCATTGTGCACTCCATCGCGAAATTAAATCCGTGATGACACCTTATTCCAGCTTTTCGACTCGTGAAAGCCGGAAAGGCTGAATCTCGGATTATTTCTACCATTTCATGCCTCTGTCGCTTGAACGGAGTCCTTGTCGACATCGGCGTGCGCGGTAAAATGCCTGCATGGGGTGAGGAACGGCGATGAGATCTCTTGATAAATCTACATAACGTATTTATTCTTTGCGCCGTGTTGGACCACTAGACCGCTGGGCGGGGAATGGAACAAAAATGCTCAAGCTTGGCCTCATCGGACTTGGCGAAGTTGCCCAGCTTATCCACCTGCCCATTCTGCAAAGGCTCGGCGGGCTCTACCAGCTCGCCGGCGCCTTCGATCCGTCGCCGTCGGTCGCGGCGGCTATTACTGCTCGCTGGAATATCGCCCGAACCTTCGACAGCGCTGAGGCGCTGATCGCTTCGCCCGACATCGACGCCGTTCTGGTCATGAGCCCCGATGCTTACCACGGCCGTCATGCCCGAGCTGCCATTTCGGCCGGCAAGCACGTGCTGATCGAAAAGCCGTGTTGCCTGGCGCCGGATGATCTCGCGGAACTTGCCAAGGTCGCCTTTGCCCATGCCGATCGCGTTGCCATGGTCGGCTACATGCGGCGCTTCGCACCGGCTTTTGTTGAGGCGAAGAAGCGCCTGCCATCCAAGTCCGACATCACCTATGTCCGTGTACGCGACGTGATCTGCGAGGGCCCCTGGTATTTCCGCCAGACCGACGGCGTCGTCGTGCCGCGGGGCGACATCCCGGAAGCGCTGCTGACCGAAGGACGCGAGCTCCGTACGGCTATGCTCGATGCCGTGCTTGGCGCCGACGCTCCCGCCGATATCCGGACCGCCTATGCGGTGATGACCGGCCTGTCGTCGCATTCGCTTTCGGCGATGCGCGATCTCCTCGGTAGCCCCGAGCGGGTGATCGCTGCCGAGATCAAGCAGGATGGCACCCAGATCACCGCGCTGTTCGACTACGGCAATTTCACCGCCATTTACGAGTGCATGATCGGCGACGTCGTGCGCTTCGAGGCCGGCTTTGAGATCAACACGCGCTGGAACCGGATCGCTTTCGAATACCCGACGCCCTACATCCGCAATCTGCCGATGACCTTGGAGCTGCAGGCCTCAGGCGACGACGACAATACCGTCACTCGCCTCGGTCCCTATCATCGCGATCCCTTCGAGGTCGAGCTGCGGGCTTTCCATGCCGCGATCACCGAGGGCGGCGAGAACCGGACACCTCCGGCGGAGTCGATGGCGGACCTTGCGCTCTTTGCCGATATCATCAAGGCGGCGCGGCGATGAGCCTGCAGGCAGCGCCTGCATCGCCGACAGCCGTCATGTCTAGGTCTCAAACAAGACCGTGCAGCCTGATCAGATCTTGAGATAGTCGCATCTTGCGCGCAACGCTTCGGACCTGGCTCTGATTGCTAGGGACGTGGTGAGGTAGAAAGGGCAGGGTTGACGGCGGTGACGTCGGCTATTCCCTTTAGCGAGAGCTAGTTATCTCGGGTTTCTCCAGGGGGCAGGAGCCAAGGCGCCAGAAGAAGCCCCCGGCCCTGATGTCGAAATGGATCTGGCCGCTGTCGCTGAACTAGAGATGTCGATCGATCCAGTCGGCGGCAAGTTCGGGCCAAAGGGCGTGGCTACCAGCTCGATCGCGCAAGGCGAAGCCGTGCGGCGCGGTACCGAAGATATGCGCATCCACGTCGAGGCCAGCGGCCGCTGCCGTCTCAACGAGGCGCAGCGCGTGCTGGACGGGCACCGACTGGTCGTGAAGCGCGTAGGCGAGAAAGAGTGGCGCCTTCGGCAGGCCATGCGGATGATTGGCAAGGCCGATCGGCCAGTCGTCATAGAAATCCTGCTTCTCGATTGGTGGATAGTCGGGCTTGCCGAGCGGTATCTTGTGCAGCCGATGATTGGCGTTGATCGGTGCGTAGGCGATGAGGGCGCCTCGCGGGGAGAGTGCATGTCTCTGGCATGCCATGACCGCGGCGAGATGACCTCCGGAGGAAAGCCCGACGTGGAAGAGCGGCAGGGCCGATCCGTCTCCAGCAAGATGATCAAGTGCCGCCAGCCCGTCACGGAGAGCGATGTTCTTGGGAAATACGTCGCTGTTGCCGTCCGGCGCTCCGGGGAGGCGATGGACGAGGACATGTGCGTCGATGCCAAGGCCGTTCAGCCACAGCGCCACCTCGGTCCCTTCCTTATCGTAGAAGATCTGCGTGTAGCCGCCACCTGCGTAGACAATCGCGCGAGCACGCGGCGCGGCGATTGTGAAGCTGTGAAGTTCAGCCCGCGTCACAGTACCCAAAAGGCGATCGGGCCACTCGCCGGAGAAGCGGTTGGCTGATCCTTCCGACAGAAATGTGATCTCCGGAGCGCGCATAACCGGATACGGGAAGGACGAAAAATTCATTGCACTGTTCCAGATGTGGTGCCGGATGGGCGTTGTGTTGCACCCCGCCGGCATACGCTTGGGGCGCGGCACGCCGCCGTTATGATTCCGTCCACCATGGCAATTTCCAACACGGCGCGATAGCTGTTGTCTGCCTGTCGCCGTCGTCGGGAAGCCGGAGCCCTTCGACGAGGGCTCCGGCGGTTGCTCATACGGCGCGCGGCGCCATGACGGCCGACTCGAGGGCCTTTTGTTTGCCGCGGCCCCAAAGCTGATCGTATTTCCAACCAGTGAGGTCTTCCACGACGCGGCCGCTTTCTTCGGTCTCGGGTTGCCTGGCTCCGGCCCGCAGACGTTCGACTTCGCGGATCAGCACGGCATGGGTCTCGCCGTTGAGGCGGAACTTCCACGAGGCAACGGCGCCGAGCAGCATGATAATGATCGGCGCGGCGACCAGAATGACGATCACGGTGTGGATCGCCCCTTCGGTTTGGGGCGCCGCACCGGATTGATAGCCGCCGGCCTGCATGGCGAAGCCGGTGACAGTGAGTGCCAGCGACTGGGTTAGCTTGCGAACCAGCGTCATCACGCCAGCGAAGATGCCTTCGCGACGCTTGCCAGTGACGGCCTCGTCGATGTCCGGCAGGTAATTGTAGATGCTCCAGGGAACGAAGTTGAGCGTGCCGCGGCCGAGACCGGCGAGCGCCAGCGGAACCAGTAGCCAGAAGACCACCGAACCGGACAGAGATCCCGATAGGATGGCGCCGATCATGTTGGTCTCAACGGCCTTGAGCGCCGGCGTGAATCCTTCGGGCTGGGTCATGTAAAAGGCGAAGAAAAGCACGCAGGCGGCGATGACCAGCGAAATGGCCGTGCGGTAGGCCACCACAGGCCCGAGGCGCATGACCATGTTGATGGCAACGATGACCGATATGAACTGAAACAGATACATGATGGTCATCAGTTGCGAGATGACCAGTGTGGCACCCATCATCACCGTGATCACAAAGATCGGGAAGGCGGTGTTGAAGACGTCCTGTGAGATGTAGCCGCCAAGATAGATGCTGAGATGCTGGCGGAAGGCTCTGAGCTGGAGAGTGGAGAACATGTCACGGAACATGTTGACCGGGATCATGGTCACGCTCGCAAGGCTCATCGGCGGACGGCGGACGCCGAGTTCGGCGTCCGTGTAGGGGCGCTCCCAGGTGAAGAGGACGACGAGAAGCACCACAGCCGAGAAGATGCCGCCAAAGATCGCCGCCATGATCAGGAAAGTGTCGGGCGCGTCCTTGCCGCCGAGCGAGTTGATGATCAGCGTCGGCAGATAGGAGGCGAGCACGGCCGAAGCCTGGGCTACGAGCATGCGAGCGCCGGCGAAACGGGCCTTGGCTTTGTAGTCCGACGTCATCTCGGCAGCCAGCGTCTCCCAAGGGATCAGCACCGACGCATAGACCACCTCGAAGAAAATGAAGGTGGTGAGATAGTAAGCGAAGCCATGGCCGGTGACGAACATGAGCGCGAAGCAAGGCAGCAGCGGAATGGCGATCAGCAGAAAGATCTTGCGCCGTCCGATGTGCCGCCCGATCCAGGTATGGCGTAGGTTATCCGAGAAATAACCGATCAGCGGGCAGGAGACGGCATCCACCAGCCGTGGAATGCCGAGGATCAGGCCTGCCTCGCCGGCGCTAAGGTTGCAGAAGGTGGTGTAGAAATAGAACAGCCAGCCGGAAATGACCGCCATGGCGCCGGCACCAAGCATATCGCCGGATCCCCAGGCCCAGTAGTTCATCCACCCCGTCTTGCGGGGCGCCGCATGCATTGTCATGTTATCCTCCTGAGACTGCAGCGTCGCGACTCCTCCGCGGCCTGCCAGATTGATGCCGGCTGAACCCTCTATGCTTCGCACTTTGGCGAAAGGCCTGATCCGGCGTCCGAATTGGCTCAAATGTATTGGTAGAGGGCCTCGCCGAGCGTCAGCAGCGCCATGGCCTGGCCGTAGGGCATTGAGGTGAGCGGGATCTTCTTGTAATCGTCCACCGACATGAAGACCGGCGTGCCGAAGGAGACCTGCGTGAGTTCCCCAGCGGGAGAGATGCGTTCGCAGATCGCCCGAGCGGCGCGTAGGCCCACGGTTTCGAATTCTGCTGGCAGGTAGCCGCGCCGGACGCCCTTCAAGATGCCATAGGCAAAGCCCGCCGACGCGGATGCCTCCTCGTAGGAGGTCTCGTCGTCGAGGATGGTTCGCCAAAGTCCGGACGGAGCCTGGCAGCGGGCCAGGGCGCCAACCTGCGCCGCCAGCGTATCAATCAAGATCCGCCGCACTGGATCGGTCTCGGGCAGGTTGGTCAGTTCGAGAAACTCGGGAATGGCAATGGTGATCCACGAGTTGCCGCGCGCCCACAATGCATTGGCGAAGTTATGCCGCCCCTCGAAAGTCCAACCGTGGAACCAGAGGCCGGTCTTGCGGTCGACGAGATACTTGATGTGCAGCAAAAACTGTCGCTTGGCCTCGTCGACATAGGCCGGCCGGCCGAGCAGCAGACCGATTTTGGCCAGTGGCAACACGCTCATCATCAGCGTGTCGTCCCACATCTGCTGATTATTGACCGAGTTGTAGACGATGTGCTGGAAGCCGCCTTCCTCGGTGCGTGGCAGCCCGTTCATCACCCATTCGCCCCAGACATCGAGGTAGGGAAGATAGGCGCGGTTGCCGGTACGCTCGTAGAGATAGGCAAGTGTCAGGAAAGGGGCGACGGTATTGATATTGCGCGACGGCGTTCCTTCCCGGAAGCGAGCAGCGAACCAGTCGGTGATGATGTCGGCGAATTTCTGGTCGCCGGTGAGCTCCCAGATCTTGTACATTCCGTAAAGGCCGATGCCGTGCGTCCACTCCCAACCGGCCCAGCCTTTGGTGTCAATGACACGGCCGTCTTCGAGACGCAGCAGGAATTGGCCGGTCTCGTCCTTGATGTTAATCAGGTTCTCGGTCAGGCGGTCGATGAGACCGATCATATGGTCGCGGGGGTAGATGCGCTCTTTCTGCTGGAGCAACGGATGCATGGTCATGGCCTCTTACGGTCCTCGCCCAATTCGGAATTGTGCTCTCCGCCAACCGGCGGCCGCATGCGCGGAGAACCGTGCGCGGACTGGCAGCACGAAACGCTCGCCGCATAGCCGTTACCGGCCGCGGTGCCTTTCCGTCCATCGGTTCGCTCAGTTGCTCCCCCACCTTTGCGGAACGCCGGTCCGATCTTGTTCGAACTAGCGATCGCAAAATTCCGAAACAGTGTTTTGATAATTGAAAAATTGCATGACTTGCGCCGATCCGCAAGTTCCGTCATTTCCCCTATGCGGCAAAAAGCATTATCCATCAGTATGATTGCGATGGCGCGGGAAAGTCCGAACGAGCTGTTGCATTTCGTGGAGCATCATTTCAAAATCGTGTTCCGAATTTTGCGAAACGAGCTCATTCATGCCCACGCCCCCGAAGCAGGACTCCGTTGCCGCCGTTCTCAAGGTCTTCGCCGTGCTCGAAGCGTTGGCTGAGGACCGGACGGTCAGCCTGACGGAACTGGCGCAGCGGGTCATGACGTCAAAGAGTACGGCCTACCGCTTGCTGCAGACGATGCAGGAACTCGGCTATGTGGAGCAGGAGGGCGATACCGAC
Organism: Pleomorphomonas sp. PLEO; assembly: GCF_041320595.1. Lineage (NCBI taxonomy): Bacteria > Pseudomonadati > Pseudomonadota > Alphaproteobacteria > Hyphomicrobiales > Pleomorphomonadaceae > Pleomorphomonas > Pleomorphomonas sp. PLEO. The sequence goes on along the minus strand of NZ_CP166625.1, from coordinate 4,636,466 downwards.
AAATACGGCCTGACGCTCAAGGTTTACGACCTCGGTGCCAAAGTGCTGAATCGCCGGGCCGACCTCATCAAGGTGGCCGATAAGCCGATGGGGGAGCTGGTCCAGCAGACGCACGAGGCGGTTCATCTAGGGATTCTCGATCCGCAGACCAATTCGGTCGTCTACATCCACAAGCTCGACTCGCTGTACAATCTGTTCCTGCAATCACCGATCGGCAAGCGCAACCCGCTGTTCAGTACCTCGCTCGGCAAGGCGCTGCTGGCTTGGCGGGATGACGACGACCTGCAGGCGACGCTGCCGAAGCTCGGCTATCTCAAACAGACCCCGAATACGATCACCGATCCGGCAGTGCTCGCCGAACAGCTCAGGCAGGCTCGTCAGCAGGGCTATGCCGAAGAGTGCGAGGAAAGTGAACTCGGCGTGCGCTGCATGGCCGTGCCGGTTTTCGATCACATCGGCAAGGTGGTAGCGGCGATCAGCGTGTCTTTCCCGGTGTTTCGTTTCGACGAAAACCATCGAACCGACTATGTTCGAGAGCTGCGAAAGGCCGGAAGGGCGACATCTCAAGGGCTCGGTTTTTCGGGCGACTACGCCCCGCTTGTTCGCTCTGGCGCACTGACGGCCTGATCCCGGCCCGACACATCCCCTCAGGCTTCGATAAGCGATGAATTGGCAGGGGCGCAGACCGCCAGTTTATTGCCTGCCTTCAGAGGCAGGCTTTGAAATAGTCGTCGAGGACGAGGTCGACCATGGCGAGCGACAGGCCATGGGCGGTGGGTTCGACGCGGCCGCGCCGGACGCCCTCGTAGACGCCGCGAAGATACTGGCTGATCAGCGTCTCGGGTATTGTGGTGGTACCGAACAGGGCGAGCAATTCCTCGGCCGCCTTGGCGATCTCCGGCTCCGGCCAGTAGTAGCGGATGCGATCGGAATAGCTGAAGTGCCGCTGCAGGCGCTGCTCGTCGGGCGTGCCGAAATAGTATTTGGCCCAGTTGTCTGGATGGGCGAGCATCACCCGCTCGAAGGTGGCGGCGAGCGTCTCCTTGCGGCGACCGGCGTAGAGTACCTCGGCGATGTGGTCGAGACCGTAAAGCGCCTCGCGCAGCGCAAACGTCAGGGCCGGGCCAACCTTCAGGATCGAGAAGCCGTTGTCGACCAGCGCCTTCAGTGCTTCCGGTGTCTGGTAGTCGGTGGAGTGCGCCTCGAACACGAAGCCCTTGAGATCGACGAGCACGGCGCTGAGCGATGCCGCCTTGTCGGCATCGAAGGCGACGACGTTGTGATTGCCGAACTCGACGCCTGGCTGCACCACGGCGCCGACGGCGCGCTCGAAGGCATCGGCGATGCCGGCCTTGGCGAAGGCCGCGCGGTGGACGGCGATGGTCTCGCGCGCCGCCTCGGGCTTGGTAACTTCAAGCTCCTCGATCTCTTCCATGGCGCCGCCGGGGATCGGCACTTCGGTGCCGACGATATAGACCGGCTTGACGACAGCGTTCTTGGTTGCGGCCTTGGCGACGGCAGCGAGCGAAGCGGCTCGTTCGGCGGTCAGCGCGTCGGCGAGCGCCACCGGTTCCCCAGCGCAGCCCATCGAGGTGTCGAGGTGGAGCTTGGTGAAGCCGGCCTTGGCGAAGGCGTCGATCATCACCTTGGCCTTGTTCATGGCCTCAGTGGCCGGCAGCTTCTTCCACGGGTTGGGGCCGAGATGGTCGCCGCCGAGAATGACGTTGTCGAACGGGAAGCCGACGCGCTTGGCGATTGCCGCGACGAAGTCCCGGAAATCCCGCGGCGTCATGCCGGTGTAGCCGCCGTCCTGATTGACCTGGTTGCAGGTCGCTTCGATCAGCACCGGCAGGCCGAGGGCGGCGGCACGGCGCATGGCCGCCTCGATCACCACCGGGTGGGCCGAGCAGATCGAGGGAATGCCGCGCAAGCCGGATGTGCGGAAGCGCCAGGTGGAAATGTCGCTGAGCGGGTTCGTGGCCATGTCTTCAGCTCCTCTCGATACGCTGACCGGTAGCCCGGTCGAACAGGTGGATACCGCCGGGGGCAATGGCGAGGGAAGCGCTCGATGTCTCCGCGACCCGCTCGGAATGGATAACGACGACCTGATGACGGCCAAGGCGGCCGAAGACATGCGTCTCGTGGCCGGTCGGCTCGATGAGATCGATGGCAAACGGCAGGGCGCCGGCTGCGTCGCTCGAGACAAAATTGAGGTGTTCGGGCCGGACGCCGACAGTTACGGTCGCCCCTTCCGCTACACCATAGCCATCAAGCGGCAAGCGCAGCCCGTCGTCGGTCTCGGCGAACAGCCGGTCGCCGTCGCGCCGTGCTGTCGCCTCGATCAGGTTCATCGCAGGCGAACCGATGAAGGTGGCGACGAACAGGTTGGCGGGCCGATCATAGACATCGAGCGGCGCTCCGATCTGCTCGACGCGGCCGCCGTTCAGGATGACGATGCGGTCGGACATGGTCATGGCTTCGATCTGGTCGTGCGTCACGTAAATGGAGGTTGTGCCGAGCCGCCGCTGCAGCGCCTTGATCTCGGTGCGCATCTGCACGCGGAGCTTTGCGTCGAGATTGCTGAGCGGTTCGTCGAACAGGAAGACGCGCGGCTTGCGGACGATCGCCCGCCCCATGGCAACGCGCTGGCGCTGGCCGCCCGACAGCGCCTTCGGCATGCGCTTGAGATAGGGTGTAAGGCCGAGGAGGTCGGCCGCCTCCCCTACCGCCCGTACAATCTCTGGCTTCGGCACGTCACGCAGCTTCAGGCTGAAGCCCATGTTGTCGGCGACCGAAAGGTGCGGATAGAGCGCATAATTCTGAAACACCATGGCGATGTCGCGGTTCTTCGGCGCGACGTCGTTGACCTCGCGGCCATCGATCGAGATGGTGCCGCCGGAAATGTCCTCAAGGCCGGCGATCATTCGCAAAAGGGTTGACTTGCCGCAGCCGGACGCGCCGATCAGCGAGATGAATTCGCCGTCGCGGATCGAGAGGTCTATGCCGTGGATCACCTCCTCGGCGCCGTAGCGCTTGACGAGGCGGCGGATATCGACGGTGGCCATGGGGAACTCCTGCAATAGATCGGGTGGGTCGCCGGTCGCCCGGCGACCCCGACGAGAGCTCAGCCGAGCACCACCACCTTGGACAGGTGGCGCGGCTGGGTGCTGTCGATGTTCTTGGAATTGGCGATCCGTTCGCCGAGGATCTGCAGCGCCGCCAGCATTTCGAGCGAACGCTGCAGGCCGTGGGTGGCGATCGGCAGCGTCAGGTCGCCCGGTCCACCGAGACCAATCACCTTGGCGCCCTTGGCCCTCAGCTCGGCGACGAGCTTGGCCTCTTCGCCCGGCTGATCCTCGCTGTAGAGCATCACGATCAGCATGTCCTCGTCGGCAAGGCTCATCGGCCCATGCCGATACTCCATGGTGTGGAACGGCTGCGACACCGAAATGCTCATTTCCTGCAGCTTGAGGGCACCTTCGGAGGCGATGCCGAAATAGACGCCGCCGCCGAGCACGACGAACTTATGCCGCCCGGCCGCCACCACCGGTGCCTTCTCGCTCATCGCCGCCACCGCGGCGCGCGCGCCGGCCACCACGGCCTGCTCAACCTTTTCGCCGGCCATGCGCAGGCCCATTAACAGCATCAGGCTGGCCGACGACGACATGACGATGCCCTCGTCGGGATGGGTCGGCGCGAACGCGACGATGTCGGCCGCCTTGGCCATCGAGCTGTCCTTTTCGCAGGTGATCGCCAGCGTGCGGATGCCGAGCTTGTGGCTTTCCCGCACGGCCTGCACGACCTCGGTCGATTCACCGCTGCGCGAGATGCCGACCACTACGGCGCCGTTGGTATTGGGAAGATAGGAGCCATGGCGCAGCGCCCACTCCGAACCGGCCACGGCGATCGCGCGCTTGCCGTTCTCGTTGAAGGCAATGGCGAGGCTCATGGCCACATAATAGGAGGTGCCGCAACCGACGAAGACGTAAGTGTCGGCCTCGACCGACGGCAGCGCGATGTCGATCGCCTTCTCCCAGAAGGGGAACTGCTCGACGATGACGCGTTCGGTGGTGTTCATGGAAAAACGTCCTTGTTTTGTCTGTTTATTCTCAGGAGGTCACTTGGTCGCGCCGGCCATCAGCCCACTCACCAGGTAGCGGTTGAGGAACAGCACGAGCAGAACGGGCGGGATGATGGCGAGGATGCCGGCGGCGTTCATCAGGCCGAAGTCGATGTAATTGCGCGTCACGAACTCCGGGATCAGCACCGTCAATGGTTTGGTGGCGAGCGTCGGCGAGAACACCAGCGGCACCATGAATTGGCCCCAGGCATTGAGGAAGGTCAGGATGGCGCTGGCGATCAATCCGGGCGCCGCCAGCGGCAACACGATGTGCACCAGCGTGTAGACGCGTCCGGCGCCGTCCAGCCAGGCCGCTTCCTCAAGCGAAATCGGCATCGCCTGATAGACTGACCGCATCAGCCACAGCGCCAGCGGCAGGAAGGCCGACACGTAGATCAGCGTGATGCCGGTGTAGGTGTCGATCAACTTCAGGGAGATCATCAGCCGATAGAGCGGAATCATCACTGTGTAGGCGGGGATGGCGAGCGTCGCCACCACGGCTACGAATAGAAGGTCGCGGCCGGGAAACTCGAGCCGCACGAAGGCATAGGCACCAAAGGCGGCAATCGCCACCGTCACCACGGTCGCCAATACCGACGTGATAAGGCTGTTGGCGAGCGCCGCCGAGAACTGCGGCCACACCGACTGGACGGCGTTGCCCTGCGACATGCTGGTGGCGCCGAACAGCTTGGCATAGTGCTCGAAAGTGATGTGCTGCGGCCAGAGGGATGGCGCGCCCAGGAGGTTCAGCGGCGGCGTCAGTGAGGTGACCAGCGACCAGTAGATCGGCCCAAGGGACCAGGCCACCAGCAAGGTTACGGCAAGGACGGTGCCGATCCGCCCGGGCAGCGTTGATATGAGGCTGCGCATGTCAGTCGTACCTCGTTTCGCGATAGACCCTCAGCACGTAGAGCAGCGACACCATGAGCGAGGCGAGCATCGCCAGGATCGAGAGCGCCATGCCGCTTGAGAAGCGGAGGTTCTGGAAGGCCGTCAGGTAGACCTGGATGATCACCGAGCGCGTATCGAGGCTCGAGCCGGACAGGATCCAGGCTTCATCGAACAGGTTGAAGGCGAATACCGTCGATTGGCTGAGCGCGATGGCGACGCCGCTGGAGATCAGCGGCAGCGTCACCAGACGGAAGCTCTTGATCGGTCCGGCACCGTCGAGCCGTGCCGCCTCGTAGAGGTCGCGCGGGATGCTCTGCAAAGCCGCCAGGAGGATCACCGCCGTCAGCGGCATCATGCGCCAGACATGCACCAGCGACACCAGAAACAGCGCCGTCGCCTGGTCGTTGAACCACACCTTGCGGGAGTCGATCAGGCCGAGCCACAGCAGCGCGTGGTTGAGCAGGCCATAGCTTGGATTGAAGATCCACATCCAGACGATGGCGTTGACCACCGGTGGCAGGCACCAGGGCAATACGGTGATGGCCAAGAGCCATTGCCGACCATGCTTTACCCGGTTGAGCAGCAGCGCTGCGCCCATGCCACCGACCGTCTCCAGCACCACCGCCATCGCGACGTAACAGAAGGTGTTGAGCCAAGCTGTCTGCACGTTGCTGTCGGCGAGAAGCGCGCCGTAATTGGCAAGGCCCACGAAGGGCATGCCGGGCCGCATCGGATCGACCCGGTAGACGCTGTCGACCAGCGACGTTGCGAGCGGCCAGAATACCAAGCCGCCCATGATGGCGACGATGGGAACGACGAGCGCGGCAGCGAGGGCGAGTTCGCCCGGCTTGCGGTTTCGTCTGGGATTGGAGGTGGACATCAGAACTCTGCGTTCCCTAGGCGGCCGTCAAGCGCGCGAGACAATGTCCCGGGCATCAGGTGGTGCCGTGGCAGGAAAGGAAGCGATAAGGCGACGAGGCCGGCTCCGCCGTCCGGGTTGGCTCCCGGACAGCGGTCGGGACTGGCGGTTAGTTTGTCTGGGCGTCTTCGGCCGCCTTGGCGATGGCCGCGATCGCGTCATCGACAGTAAGCTGCCCCTTGGCCGCCTGGTTGATGGCGCTCGCCACCGCGGTCGAGAACTGCGGATACCAGCCGGGCGTGCCCTGGGCGATCAGCGGCTCGACGACCGCTGCCTGAGCGAGCAGCACATCGCCTTGCTTCAGCTTGCCTTGCTCGTTGAGCTGCTTCAGGACGGAGAGGCGCGGCGGCAGGTTGCCGAGCGTCTCGTAGGCTGCGATCTCATTTTCTGGGCTGGTCAGCCAGGCGATGAAGGCTTCCGCTGCCTTGGCGTTGGTGGCGCCAGTCGGGATGCCGACCGCCTCGGGCAGGCCGAAGGTGCGCGACTTGCCCGTTGCCGACGGCATCAGCGCCGCCGCGACGTCGTTGGCCACCTGCGACTTGGTCGGATCGGCGTAGACGGCGAGGTTGCCCGCCCATCCCGCCACATCAAAGGTGAGCTTGCCGGCCTTGAACACTTCCTGCACTTCGACGTCCTTGAGGCCGGTCGCCGCCGGGTCGATCAGCCCGTCCTTCAGAGCGCCGATCTCGAAGGCCAGCGCCTTGTAGCCGCCGGAGTCCTTGGCCGTGAACAGCGGCTTGAAGTCCTTGTCGAACAGGTCGCCGCCGAACACCTTGGTGAGAAGATACCAAGCCGTCGAGGTCCCCTCGGTTGCCGAAAGCGGCAGGCCGATCGGGAACTCGGCAATGCCGGCAGCCTTCACCGCCTTGGCCGCCGCCAGCAGCTCGTCGGGTGTCTTCGGTGCCGCCTTGATACCAGCCTTGTCGAGGTGGGCCTTGTTGTAGATCAGAATACGGAAGTCGTTGCTGTAGGGAACGGCCAGGAGCTTGCCGTCAAAGCGGAAAATCGAGGCAATCGCAATATCGTCGATCACCGCCTTGTCGATCTTGTCGTCGAGCGGTTGATACCAGCCGGCGGAACCGAACTGACCGACCCAAGACCAGTCCACCTCGGTGGCGTCGGCGGGGGCCGTGCCAGCCACCATGGAGGTGATGATCTTGGTGCGGATATCGTCCCAACCGAGCGTCTGCGCGTCGAGCGTCACGCCGGCGTCCTTGGCGAAGCGGTCGGTCATCTCCTTGGGCAAGGTGCCCCAGGGCGGCAGCAACACCGTGAGTGTGTCGGCGGCAAGCGCATTGCCGACGATGGAGGCGAGTAGCGGCAAGGTCAGTGCTGAAGCAAGAAAATCACGTCTTTTCATTATCGTTCCCCTTCTTGGTCAGAGTGCCTTTCCAGAGCGTTGGCTGGCTCGATCGAAACTTTCGGCCGATGGGCAAACGCGCCGGATTATTTGCTTGAACGTCCGCCTTTCGATCGGGCCGGTTCCGCCCGATCGACGGAAGGCCCTAGGCGAGAGCCGTCCGGAGCGTGGCATCCAAGCGGTCGACCCAGGCATCATCGACAGCCCAACCGGCGAGCCGGGCTGCCCTGAGCGCGGCGCCGCCGACAGGCGGCAGGCGCGGCGTCGATGGCGGCGCATCGAGGCGCGTCGCCATATGATCTGGCACGGCGGCGGCGTTGAACACGCCGCCTGCGTAGCTCCAGCGAATAGGCGTCGTGCCTCCGCAACGGCGCCAAGCGATGATCAGTTGTTCGGAAAGCTCAGTGGCTGCGCGTTCGAGCAGACGGCTGGCGATGCTATCGCCGCCGATGGCGAGACTCGTCACGTGGCGGGCAAGGCCGGCGATGCCCGAGCGGCGGCTCTCGAGCCCGTAGCACCAGGCCATGAGCTGGTCCGGCTGGATGCCCATGGCGGCAAACATCTGCTCGGCGAAAGCCGGCGACGGTTCGCGACCATCGATATGGCGCGACAACAGGGTCAGCACTTCGCGGCCAAGCCAATAGGCACTGCCCTCGTCGCCGAAGATATCGCCCCATCCGCCGACCCGGATATGCGGACTGTCGGCCTCGCCGAGACTCGCCCAGGCCATGGAACCGGTACCGGCCAGAATGAGAGCGCCGGCACCGCAGGCAAAGGCACCGTCGAAGGCAATGCGGACGTCGTTCTCGACAATGGCGTTGTGCGGAAAGTGAAGGCGGACGGTGGCGATCTGCGCCTCGCTATACTCCTCCACCTCGCCATGAAACGGCAGACCGAACGCCGATGCCTGGAGATCGGCATCGCCAACGCTGGCGGCAAGAGCGGCGATCTCGGCGAGCCAGGCGCTATCGGCGGTGGGGTCGAGGCTCGGTAGATGCTGCAAGGAGACGATGCTGGCATCCGGCGCCACCAGGGCTGCGATGGTTTTGGTCCCACCGCTATCGACGCCAAGGACAAGGCCGCTCATGCTGCGTCCTCGCCCTGTTCGGCGGTGTCATCGATCTCAAGGCTGACCACCCGCGTTTGGCAACCGGCCTGGGCTAGCTTGTCCAGCCAGGGGGCGGTGAGGCTATCGTCGGTAATCAGATCGAGCCGCTCGTCGAGCCGTGTCACCTGGTAGGTGGCGCGTGGCCCGAACTTGCTGGCGTCGGCGAGGACGGTGGTGCGCGCCGCCCTGGTGATCATCTTCTCGTTGAGGCGCGCCTCGTCTTCATCCATCGTGTAGGTACAGCCATCGTCGCCCACCGTGCTGGCGCCAAGGAACAGCTGGTCGAACCACAGTCGCTCCAACATGCTCTCGGCCAGAGCCCCGAGCACCGAGGCGTTGCGCGAGCGAAGGCGACCGCCGAGCAGCGTCACCTGAACGTCGCGGATGTCGGTCAGCACCTGCGCTACCGCCAAACAGTTGGTGAACACCGACAGCGGCAGAGGATTCATGCGGATGCGGCGGGCGACCTGCAACACCGTGGTGCCGGCGTCGAGGAACACCGACATGTCCGGACTGAGGTCGTCATAGGCGGCAAGGCCGATGGCCCGCTTGGCGGCGATGCAGGTTTGCTCTCGCACCTCGAAGGCGGCCTCGATACCGGCCGAATCGGCGATGCGGGCGCCACCATGGGTTCGGTGGATGGCCCCCTCCGTCTCGAGAGTCAGCAGGTCGCGCCTGACGGTCGGGAGCGAAGCACTGACCGCCTCGGCGATCTCATGGATCGAGGCGGACGTCTTTTCGAACAGGTAATGGCGGATGGCCGACAGACGGTCGTCCTTCATGGTCTGATCCTTTGTGATCGTAAGCTGGATTACGATCCACATAACGATCAATGTCAATCAGAAATTTGATCATATAATGATCGATTTGAATCCGGTCGTGGCGGGCAAATAGGCATCGGTTGGATTTGAAACGGGCAGAACGGAGGAAAGGCGCCCCGAGAGCATCCCGATAGACGGTCGCACTCTGATGGGGCGCCGCAAAATAGTCCGCGGAGCCGGTTCTGCCGGACGTGGCCGACGCGGCAATCTTTTGTTGATTTTGGCAGGAGGGGTGAAGCGACCGCATCGTCGCTCAAGCGTGGTGGTGCCTCGGTCGACGGCTTGATCCATCAGGCCACGTTTGGTGTGGCCATTCTTCGCCAATGCCGGACCGATTACCCGCGGTAGCGTTTTTGCTTCAGAAATCGGGATCGCTGTCCATATGCGAGAAATCGACCGGCAGGCGGTCGACTTCACGGACAAGACGATCCGGGCTCTTGCTGGAGGCCGATCGCTCCGAGCGGACGGCTTCCTGGGCTCGACTAGCTGGTGGTATAGCGCGTCACGAAATCGTCGGCCTTGCCGAGATCACTGACCAGTTCCACGAGTCGTGTCGCGACATGGTCGAGCAGAACGCGCCCATTTTCCGCCGTGGCGGCGGTCGCGTTGCCGGTGACGCCGGAGCGCTGGAGGTCTTGAGCCTTCCATCCAAATCCGCCCATTCGACCATTACCCGGATTGGCCGAGAATTGGCGGGCCGTTGCCTCTAGTTCGTTGGTAATCGGCTGGAAGTCGGCGATCTTGTCCTGACGGACCAGGTCGGGCCGCAGATGCAGCATCAGACTGGTCTCTATGGCGCCGCCATGCATGCCGTAGGCGATTTCGCCGGGCGCAAACATGCCCTCGGGATAGCCGGCGTCGAACCACGCGGCATAAGCGACGAACAGGCCAAGCCGAACACGCAGGTCGAGCGCGGCGTGGGCCAGAAAGCCGCTCTGGCCGCCGTGGCTGTTGAAGATCAGGAAGCGGCGAACACCGGCGCGGGCGGCGCAGGCGATGAGATCCGTCCAGTTATCGATCAGCCGCGCCGGAGAAAGCGCAAGGCTGCCGGCGAAATCGAGATGTTCGGCCGAGGCGCCCACCGTCTGTTCAGGCAGCACGACCGCCGGCACGTTGTCGGGAAGAAGTTCGAGAAAGCGGCTGATCATGCCTCGGTTGATGAAAGCATCGGTTCCGACCGGCAGATGTGGCCCGTGCTGTTCGACGGCGGCGACCGGCAGGATGGCAACGGTATCGGCAGGCAGCGCCGCCGCGTCCTGGGTGGTGAGATCTGTCCAATAACGGCGCATGTTCAAACGGGCTCCGATGCGATGGCGGCAACGAATTCGGCGGCGAAGGCGGTGAGGTCCAGGCCATTCTGACGCTCGATTTCATCGAGGATGCCGGGCGGCCAGCTGTCGACCGGCTCATAGGCGGCAGCGATGGCACCAGCGATCATGGCGATCGTGTCGCTGTCATTGCCGCCGTTGACGGCGCCGAGGATGGCCTGCCAGGCGCTGCCTTGGGCGGCGATAACAAGCCCGAAAGCATGCGGCACCGCTTCGGCCATGGCGACGCCATTGCCGACCACATCCCTCAGCTCGGCAGCGGCGGCATGAACGTCACCCGCATGATGGCTGCCGATCTCGACTGCCATGGCAATGCGCCGAATCACGCCGGCGCCCCCGACAACCCGACCCCAGGCGACAGCCTCTCTCTCCGGCGACAGCGCCCGCTATGGCGGCTTGTTCAAGGTCGCCAAATTTAGCTCCACCCAGCCCGGCCGCGATGGCTCCGGCGACGGCGCCAGCGCCTCCGAAAGCAATCTGAGTATTGTGGGTTGGTGCTGACAGAATAGCCGCCAGTTTCGCGGCCTCCTCGGGACGGCCGGACTTCGCGCAGCCAGCGGCCGGCGCGCGCATCGCGCCTCCGTTGGAGGTGCCGAACATGCAGGAATAGACCGGTGGGCTGGCGACCCGGGCTGGATCCATTCCGGCTTTCAACTGCTCGACGGCGATGCGCGTGGTCGGTCCGGCGAACCGGGTGAAGACGTCTCCGTCGCCTGCCCAGTCGAGCATGCCGGCGACGGCGTCATCGACGGTCGGCTGTCCCCCCGTGGCGATGATGCGCCTCGCCATCGCCAGCATTTGCGTGGCGTCGTCGGTGAGGCGGCCTGGTGTCAACCCTGCCGCGAACGGTGCCTTCGGAGGCGGTGGCATGAGACGATCGACTCGACCGCCGAAGACGGAAATGATCTCATCGGGGTGCATGGCCTCCGTGGCGGCACCCAGGGCGTCGCCGAGACAGGCGGCGGCGAACACCCGACGGACGGCTTCAGGGGAAGCTTTCAAGACAGGACTCCAGCCAGAAGATTGCGGACGTTCACGGTGGCAGAGGCTCGCTCCACGTCGGCCCAGTTCTCCCCGGAACCGGAGAGATAAAGTCCGGCCGCGGCGACGCCATGCGCAAGGGATCGGTCGAACGGGATGCCGGCGGTTAGCGCCCGGGCGAGCCCGGCCAGAAATCGATCGCCGGCGCCGGTTGTATTTTGGGGCGTCACCGGCATGGCAGAAACGCGCAGGAGACGATTGCCATCGCGGGCGAGCACACCATCGGCGCCAAGGGTGACGCAAACCCGGTCGCCTGCGGGCCTCAACTCTTGCGCCAGCACCGCCGCGGCCGCGTCATCCACGACCATGCCACGCTCTTCGGCAAACGCCTTGAGAACCTGCCGATTGGTGACAACAACGTCTGCCACGGCGGCGGCCCGCTTGGCTGCTGCCCAGCCCCAGCGCCCGATCTCGGGCCATTCCAGGTCGATGAAGGCCAGAGCGCCGGCGCTACGAGCCCCTGCGAGGAGGTCAAAGGCGGCATGATCATGGAAAAGGTTCATCAAGACGGCGTCGCCCGCTGCCGGCCGCAAGCCAGATCCGATGCGTGCGAGCACCACTTCGTCGATGGGTTCGATGAGGATGGCGCGCTCGCCGGATTTATCGAGGATGATCGTACAGCTCGCCGTTTCGAGGTCGGGCACCCGCTCGATGGCGTCAGTGCCAACCCCGGCTTCGCTGAGCCGTTCGAGCAGCCGTTGGCCCACGCCATCATCGCCGACGACGGACGCAGCTGTTACCCGCTCTCCCCAACCGGCTAGCGCGAAGGCCACGTTGCGGGCAGGCCCGCCAGCCGAGTCCTGCTTGGAACTGACGAAGGCCTTGTCGTCCGGGCCGGGAATGCGATCGACCCTGATGATCCGGTCGAGTACGACCGGTCCGACACAATGGAACTCTGGGCGTCTCATCGGGCATCGATCCTGAGGCCGGTATTGATGTCGAACAGCATCACGTCGGCGGTTCTCGGGCGGAGACCGACGAACTGCCCGGCTTCCAGGGCAGCGCCGGCATGGGCGACCGAAACGCGATGATCGTCTACGAGGAAATGCAGCAAGCGCTCGCCGCCAAGATATTCCGACGATGTGAGCTCCGCGACAAAAGCACCCGGCGTATCGCGGTCGACGATGTCGATCCGCTCGGCTCGAAGTCCGAGCGTGATTTCAAGATTCCGCACCTTGTCCAGCTTGTCAGTCAGCGCGGGATCGGGTGTCCAGGTTGTGCCACCAATACTCCAGCCTCCGGAAAGATGTCGGCGAGCCTTCACGAGGCTGGCGGGCGGATTGCCGACAAAGGTGCCGATAAAGGCGGTGGCGGGACGCTCATAAATATCTTCGGGGCTGCCCCATTGCTCAATGGCGCCATCATGCATCACCGCCACCTTGTCGGCCATGCTCATCGCTTCCTCTTGGTCGTGCGTCACCATGACGGTGGTCGCGCCGACGCGGTCGTGCAGCTCACGCAGGTCGACGCGCACGCTCTTGCGCAGGATGGCGTCGAGGTTGCTGAGTGGCTCGTCGAGCAACAGAAGTCTGGGGCGTATGGCCAGTGCGCGCGCAATCGCAACGCGTTGCTGCTGGCCGCCGGACAACTGGCGGGGCATACGCTCGCTGAGGCCGTCGAGTTTGACGAGATCGAGCGCCTCGCGCACTCGTTCGTTGGCTTCGGCGCGGCCCATCTGCCGCATGTCGAGACCGAAGCGGACGTTTTCGGCGACGCTCAGGTGTGGGAAAAGGGCGTAGCTTTGAAAGACCACGCCGATGTCACGCCGGAAGGCAGGCACCCCGGCCAGCCACTCACCGGAAAGGCGGATGCGACCCGCCGTTTCGGTCTCGAGGCCGGAGATGATCTTGAGCAGTGTCGACTTGCCGCAACCCGAGGGGCCGAGCAGCGCCACGAAATCGCCTTTGGGTATGGTGAGCGAAATTCCCTTCAGGACATCGGTCTCGCCGAAGCGCTTGGTGATCTCCTCGATGTGGAGATAGTCCTTCATCGCGCCTCCTCGGCAAGGCGCGCCAGTGCGCCGAGCCCGACCAGAATGGCGTTGCGCTGCCCGGAGCCGGAGCGGTGCGGCTCGCCGGTTACGACGTTGTCGCCAACCGACGAGACGGCGCCGCCACGACGGCCATAAAGGCTAGAAAGCGTCAGGATGGCCGCGGCCTCGCGATCGGTGTTGAGGATGCCGGCGCGCCGCCAGTAATCGATGATCTGCTTGTGGTCGTCCTGGAGATAACCACCAGGGCCGGGCTTGCCCCAGCCACAATATTCACTGTCGCCGGACCGGGTGATGCCGACGTGGAAGGGATGGCCGATCGCTTCAGCCTCGGCAGCCATGGCGGCGACGACGCGCCAGTCTGAGACCGCCGGATATTCCACGCGGACATGCGCTTTGGTCATCCCCTCGTCGCGGACGGCACCGGAGGAAATGACGATGTCGCCGACGCGCACCTTTTCGCCCCAGGCGCCGCAGCCGCCGATACGGATCACCGTATCGCAGTCGGTGTAGTTGAAGAGATCCATCAGCGCGAGTTCGGCTTCCGGCGATCCGGAACCGCCGAGCACGACCGAAATCGGCACGCCGCGATAGCGCCCGGTGTAGGTGGTGAAAAGACCGGTGCGCGCCACTTGCTCCGCACCCTCAAGTTCGGCGACGATCTGGTCTTCGGCGGCACCCTCTCCGACCACCAGCGGATCGCGGACGGCGAGCACCACCTTGGAGGCGACGCTTTCGCGCCGGAAGCCGGTGAGCGAGGGAATGCCGTCGCGTTCGAACTTCGGCATGCGGTCGAGATAAGGATAATCTGTCATGGTTTCTCTCACACTTGCCGCGACCATTTCATGGTCAGCTCCCCGACGACGGCCGCGAGGAGGATGATCGCGATGATGCCCGCGCCGATGGCGAGCGTTGTGGGGTCGACGCCCTGACCGCGCAGCTGCGAGTAGAGGCGGACGGGAAAGGTCATCCAACGGCCGCCGGCGATCAGCGCCGAAACGATCACGTCGTTGAACGAGACAAGCAGCGAGAAGGCCGCCGAGGTCAGCAGGCCTGGCAGAGCAAGCGGTATGACGACACGGCGCGCAACATCGAATGGCCGGGCACCCAGGCTCACGGCGGCCGCCTCCAACTGCGGGTCGATGCGCTCGAAGGTGGCATGCATGATACGCACCGCGTAGGGCAGGGTGATCACGGTATGCGCCAGGACCAGACCAGTCAGCGTGCCCGAGAGGCTTAACGCCGAGTAGATCTGCATCAGGGCGATCGCCCAGACGATCAACGGCAGCACCAGCGGAGCCAGCAGAATGGCTTCAATGATCCGAGCACCACGGGGGCGATGGCGAACGAGCACGTAGGCGGCGAGTGAGCCGGTGACGACCGCGATGGCGGCCGAAAGCAGAGCTACCAACGATGAGATGCCGAGCGCGCTTTGATATTCGCGGCTGATGGCCGCTGCTTCGAACCAGCGAAATGACAGCCGTTGCGGCGGAAAGCGGAAGAAATTGCTGTCGTCGAACGAGGCGAGGATCAGGACGATGATCGGCGCCAGCACAACCACATAGGCGAGCCCTGTCCATACCGTGTGGAGCCATCGCCAAAGACGCGGGATCATTGGCGGGCCTCCTGTCGACGGGAGAGACGGCTGCCAATGACGATGGCTGCCTGAAGTAGGCCGATCATGGCCAGCGCGACCATGGCCAGCGCGGAGGCGAACGGCCAGTCGAGCACTTGGCCCGCCTGTTGGTAGGCGACTGTGCCGAAGGTTGCGATGTGGCCTTGTCCCAGAACCTGCGGCGTCACAAAGGAGGTGAAGGTGGCGCAGAACACCAGCACCGAGCCGGCGACGATGCCAGGCGTTGCCAGCGGCAGTATCACGCGACGCCAGGTGGCGGCTGCCGATGCGCCTAGCGAAGCGGCCGCCTGCTCGAGATCTCCAGGCAGGCGAGCCAACGTATTGACCAGCGGCAAGACCATCAGCGGCAGGAAGGATTGGACCAGTCCGATCAGGATACCGGCCGGCGTACCGAGCAGTTTCACCGTCGGCAGGCCAAGAAGGCGAGCGGCGCCGTTGACCACGCCGAGCGGTCCCATCAGGTGAAGCATGCCGAGCGAGGGCAACAGTGCGCCGGAGACCAGAGGCACCAGCATCAGCGCCAGCAGGATACCTTTGAGACGGCCGGCACGGGTAACAATGAAACGGGCCACCGGTAGCGCGACAACAAGCGAAATGGCTGTCGTGACGATGCTGTAGGCCAGTGTCCGCAAGAGAACTTCGAGAAAGAACGGGTCGGCCAAAAGGCGGGCATAATTGTGAATGGAAAATCCATCGGCCAGCAGCAGCGATCCCTCGGCCTGGGTGCGAAAGGATGTGCTCGCCAGCCAGAGGAAGGGGGCGAGAAACACAACGGCCGAAAGCGCGAGCGCAGGTAGCAGGAGCAGGATCGACGGCGGCATCGGCAACGATAACCTCGTTGAAAAAAGCCGGCGCACGGGGGGAGACATCGTGCGCCGGAAAGTGCCTCGACCGGTGGCACCCGGACGGCGGATCGGGCAGGGGAGCGAGCGCCGCGCGGCCGGGACCTCGTCACCAGGGTTTATTGGCCGAGGATTTCCTTGTTCCAGCGTTGGGTCCAGTCGGCGCGCTGCGAGATGACATAGGGCCAGTCGAGCTGCAGGAGACCCTTCACCTCGTCAGGGGTATCGATGACATCGGCCGATACCTCAGGCGACAGTTTGACGTTCTTGTTGGTTGGGCCGAAGTAGAGCTGCTCGGCATAGTCCGTTTGGTTCTTGACGCCGAGAGCCAGCGCCGCGAACTTCTTGGCCAGTTCCGGCTCGGGCGAGTTCTTGACCAGGCAGAGCATGTCGCGCACCAGCACCGGGCCAGGGCTTTTCGGGAATGAGAAGCCGATATCGGGATGGGTCTTGAGCGCGGCGAGCACGTAGCCAGAGATCATCGGCGCCATGGCCACCTCACCGGCGTCCATCATGGCGAAGATTTCGTCGAGGTTGGTGTAGGTCATGGCGATCGGCGTCAGCTCCTTGAGCTTGCCGAAGGCGGCGTCGGGATTGTGCTCATCCTTGCCGGCGAGGCGGGCGGCAACGCCAAGGACGCCATCGCCTTCAGAACCGGGGTAGCTCGAAAGAGCGATCTTGCCCTTGAACTCCGGCTTCCACATGTCGGCCCATTCCGGCGGTGCCGATACGAGCTTCTTGTTGTAGGCAATACCGAGGCCGACCAGAGACATGGCGTAGCAGCCATTGTTCATGCCGTCCCAGACGTCTTTGAAATAGGGGGCGTTCGGATCGGGAGCGTCAACGACGCCGTCCTTCAACGCCTGCGGTGCTTCGTAGATGTTGACGAAGGCGACATCCATCGTCGGGTTGGCTTTTTCGGCATAGATGCGCGCCATGCGGTCGCCTGAGCCGCCAAGGACGAACTCAACCTTGGCGCCTGTCTCCTTTTCCAGCGGTTCGGCCGCGTTCTGGCGAAGGAGACGTTCGATATCGCCACCCCAGGTGCCGACCACCAGGGTCTTGCCCTTGAAGTCCTGAGCGAAGGCGGGGAGACCCGCCGTCACGAGCATGGTGGCCGCGAGACAGGCTACGCCAGCCTTGGAAAGTCTGTTGTCCGACATGTTGGTTGTTCCCCGATGTTTTGGCTTGGACGGACAACGATTGAAGCGGAATCCCCGTTCTAAGGAAGACCTTCGCAGCTAATAATGATTATCAGCTAGGCAATATGGAGACTGCCTGTTTTTTCGACGACTGTATGGACTCGTGGTCGGATGGCTCCTGAGAGACGCGCCGCACCAACGATCTGAGCCAACGGTTGAAGGGGGAATGGTGGGCGCGCTCATGCCACAGCAGGTAAAACTTCATGAGCCCGAGTTCCGGAGGTGCATCCACCAGCGCGAACGGCATGTTGGTGGCCATTTCCTCCGCGAACGGTCGGCTGGAGGTGAATACCAGCCCGGTCGAGGCGGCCAGCACCGATGGTACGAGGGTGAATTCCGGGACGGTCATCGAGATGCGCCGCTTGCGATCGAGTTGGGCCAGGCGCCCGTCAACCGGACTGATTGCCGCGGACGCCGTTGGGGTGGGCGACAGGTGCTCCAGCGCCAGATATTCCTCGAGAGTGAGCTCGGCCCGTTCCGCCATCGGGTGATCGCGTCGCATGACCAGCACCATGTCGGCGTCAAGCAGCGGCGCGATTCGAAGGTTTTCGCGTGGAGCTGGCCAGTTGCCGATGGTCAGGTCGATGGTTCCCGTCTCCATCTCCTCGAAAATGTCGCGCTCGTCGGGGATCGCACTGAAGTCGACCTGCATGGCCGGCGCCTCTCGTCGCAGGGCAGCGGCGATCCGAGGCAGGAAGAAGGTACCGAGACAGTTTGCCGCCTGTATGCGCAGGTTGCGCATGTCGGTAGACGGCTCGAATGTCTCCACGTTGAGCACCATGCCATCAATTTCGGCAAGGATGGCAGCCATCCGCCGGCCGATCTCGGCACCGCGTTCGGTTGGCACCAGATGGGCGCCGGAGCGGACCAGGAGGGGATCCCCCAGGATTTCCCTCAGTCGTTTCAATGCCAGACTGACCGCCGGCTGGCTCTGACCGAGGCGAACCGCTGTTCGGGAAACAGAGCATTCCTCGATCAAAATCAGGAAGATGCGCATCAGGCGCACGTCAAGTCCATGTTCGATCGGGCGAAGCATTGGTCCTTTACACCTCAGGTTTGCAATGTATCCGCCGGACAATCCGGCGATATCGTCAAAGCAGATTTCATGCCGCCGGTCGGCGCGCACTCGTTCTAGTAAGGAAAAAGTCATGGCCCTTTTGATCCGAAATGGACGTATTTTCGCAAACGACAGTTCCGGTACTGAAATCGACGGCGGTGACATCTTGGTTGTTGACGACCGCATCGCCGCGATCGGTCCCGATCTGTCGGCCGAGGCGGCGCGGCATCCGGATATCGAAGTCATCGACGCTAGGCGCTCTCTGGTTCTGCCCGGTTTTATCGACGCCCATATGCACTCGAACGAGGGTTTCGAGATGGGGCGCTATGACAACCTGCCGCTGGAGATCTGGCTGTCGGAGGTCTATCCGCCATTTGGCGCTCCGACGCTTTCCTGGCGGGAGCATTACCTCAGGGCCATGCTGGTCGGCATCGTCTCCATTCGCTCCGGCGTCACCGCGCTGCAAGACGACGTCATCAATATGGCGTTCACGCCTGACGCCGTCGACGCCACCGCGACCGCCTATCGCGACCTTGGCCTAAAGGGCTGGCTCACCGCGTCCATGTGGGATGAGGGCTTTCTCGACAGCCTGCCGCCCTTCACCGCCAGCCTGATGGATGCCGATCTGCGCGATCGACTGGCAACGCTGAAGACGCCGGGGCGCGCCGAGCAGATCTCTCTTTTCCACGAACTGCGCGACCGCTGGCACGACAAGGATGGCATGCGCATCATCCTGGGCCCCTGCGGCCCGCAGCGCTGTTCGCCGGAGTTGCTCGAGGAGGTGGGCGAACTGTCACGGACGCTCGATCTGCCGATCCACTGCCACGTCCTCGAAACCAAGACGCAGGCGGTCACCGGTGAGACCAAGTATGGCATGACGTTGCCGGCCTTCCTCGACAAGGTTGGCTGCATGACCCACCGCCTCACCATGAACCACGCCATCTGGCTGACCGATGCCGACATGGAGATGATGGGGTCGGCGGGCGCCTCCACCACGCACAATCCGCTCGCCAACCTCAAGCTCGGTTCGGGTGTTTCGCCGATCCGCAAGCTCAAGCAGGCGGGTGTCAACGTCGCGCTCGGCTGCGACGGTGTCGCCTCGGCCGACAGCGCTGATATCTTCCAGGCGATCAAGGTCGCCTCGGGCCTGCACAAGATCGGCAGCCACGATTTCCATTCCTGGGTGTCCGCCCATGAGGTCTATGAGATGGCGACGCACGCCGCTGCCCGGTCCAGCTTGATGCAGAAAGAGGTTGCCTCGCTCGAGGTCGGCAAGAAGGCCGATATCATCCTGCTCGACCGCTATGATTGGGGCTTCCTGCCGTTGCATGACATCCGCAACCAGATCGCCTTCTCGGTGAATTCCGAGGCGGTCAGGATGGTCATCACCGACGGCCGGGTGGTGATGGCCGACCGCAAACTCACCCGAGTGGACGAAGCGGCTCTTCGTGAGGAAATTTCCGAGGCCGCCGAGCGGTTTAGGCGCGATTATTGTCCGGAAATGAGCGCCGGTGCTGCGACCGTTCGCCCGGCGCTTGAAGCCATGCACTTCAAGGCGACGGCGATGAATGTGCCGGCTGGTCACTTGCCCCTGCGCCTGCCGCCGGCAGCAGCCAAGACCGTTGGCTATCCAATTGATTGAGAAGACGTTTGGGGCGCAGATTTCTCGCTGAGCGGCGTTCGAACGAGTTTGAGAGTGTGCTTGAAGGAGGATGTGGCGGCTGAGCCGCCGCCACATCCCGGATAGCTTCAAGTCGGCCTCGCTAGCCCAAACCGCACAGCCGCCGCCCTGAGGCAGTCCTCGAAGGCGGAGAGATCTGACCACAGATTATCCGGCTCGACCTGCCGGCGGACCAGGATGCCGCCGAGCGTCTCGATGCCGCCATCGAGCATCAGGTTGTCGACCATTCCATGGTCTTCCACCATCATGCCGTCCGGACCGCGGGTGGCGCCGTCGGCCGTCTTGGCGATGGCGCCATGGTAATAATCGTCCCTCAGCCGCTCGAAGTAGGGGCGCGCCGTGTTGGTGTAGCCATAGGCCGCTCGGCCGAGCGCGCACATGAAGCCGACTTCAAAGGCCGTACCGATGTCGGCCGAAATGCCCCGAAAGGGCGTCAGGTTGGCGATAATCAGGTCCGACCCTCGCATGGCCTTTTCGTTGGCAAGACTGATACGGCGGCCGAACTCGAACAGCGACAGCCCTGTCGGGTCGAGCTCCTCCTCGGCGATGCCGTTGGGCTGGAAGCCATAGGAGAGTGCGAGCTCTCTCTTGGAAGCGATGACCGCCGCGCTATCCGAGAGGAAGACCTCCGGCCCGGCGAGATAAGCGCGCGGTCGGCTCATGTCAGCCTCCCGTCCGCGAGCGCCTTCAGGATCCACTCCTTGTATTTTTGATCCTTGTCCTTGACCTCGGGAATGACCTTCGATGCCTCGGACATGAAGAACAGGTAGTCGCGACCCATCTCCTGACCACGTCGGGTGTGCATATCGAGCGCGACGTCAGGGATTTCAGGCAGGTTGTCCCCGAGTTCGATCGAACGCTTCGCCCAATTGACCATGTCGTCGGAGGTGCGGTCCTTGTCGCTCTTGGTCAGAACGCGAATGGCGTGGGCGGCGAACAGGAAGCGGTCGCCGGCCGGGCGCGGATAGCGCTTGTGCTGCTGGTAGAGCGTCTCGATGAGGATGGGGGCATTGGGATTGCCGAGGCCGATATCCTCAACCGCCATCACGCACAGGCGGGACCACATCATCTCTTCCATTTCCGGGCTGGTGACAAACATCTCCCAGCCGAGCAGCAGAACGTTGTCGGTCATGCCGCGTCGGGTACATTTTTGCAGGGCGGAAATGACCTCGTCGGCGAAGAAGCCATGCTCGGTGGTGGTGCGCTGCCACGGATCGGGGGGCTGTTGAACCTTGACCATGATGTTGTCCTTTCACTGTCTTGATGCGGGTGGTCGAAACCGCCCGCGGTTCGATCCAGCGCCCGTTGTGTCAAAGCGGTGTCCGGATGATCTTGGGTCGCGCTGGGCTCAGGTCCAGCGGCGGAGAACGCGACGCTCGGCGGCGAGCGCCAGGCCGAAACAGGCCACCGAGGTAATGGTGGCGATCAGCGAGGTGGCCAAGGCGCGTTCGGTATCGAACTCGCCGGCTGCCTTGCGAAACATGTAACCGAGGCCGTCGGTCCCCATCAGGAACTCGGCGACGACGGCGGCGAGAACCGCCTCGGGCGCCGTCAGGCGAAAGGCCAGCATCAGGTTGGGCACCGACGACGGCAGCACGAGGCGCAGGAAGCGCTGGCGCCGAGAGCCACCAAAAACGCGAAACAGATCGTCACTGCCGGGCGGCAGCGCGCGGAGGCCGGCGCCAACATAAACGAAGGCCGGGAAGAAGCAGATCAGGGCGACGATGGCGATGACCGTCCTGACGTCATATCCCAGCAATCGCGCGATGATCGGGATGAGCGTCACCACGGGGATCGAGGTGAAGATCAGGCCGAGCGGGGTCAGCAGGCCATTCAGAAGGCGCGATGACCAACTCAGCACCGCCAATGCGCCGCCCAGCGTGAAGCCGAGCAACAGGCCGACGATGGCGACGATGAAGGTGCGGCCAGCCGGCGCCGCGTAACTCAGGGGATCGCCGACGAAATCCCTCAGGACGGCCAGCGGCCCCGGCAGCACGATCGACGACAAACCGGCGGCCGAGACCCAGATCTGCCAGCCGGCGACAACCAGCGCTACGGCCCAATAGCGCCGCGCCACATGAGAGACCGAGTTGAGAGCGGTGGAGGTCATCGCATGCGCTCCTGCACCAGACGCTCCAGCAGGCTGAATAGAGCAAACATGGATAGCGACGCGACGGCGGTGATCAGCACGGCGCTCCACAGCAGAGGAATCTGGAAATTCTGCATGGCCGACACGATCAATAGCCCCAGCCCACGCGAGGCGCCAAACCACTCTCCGATGATGGCGCCTATAAACGCGATCGGCACCGAGAGCTTCATCGCCGACGCGATGGCCGGCAGTGCCGATGGCAGGTCGAGCCGGAGGGCGGTGGACAGCCGGCCGGCTCCCAGCACGGCGAAGAGATCGCGATGGGACGCGCCGGCCGTTGCCAGACCCGAGGTCGCGGCGACGTAGAAGATGTAGCCGACGCCGAGGCCTGAGATGATTGGCGGTGTCACGTCGGCGCTCGCCAGCACGATCAACAGTGGCGCCAGCGCGATCGACGGGACGGCGTGGATCACGGCAATCAGCCGGTCAAGGCCCGGACGAACAGGAGCAATCAGATGACTGACGAGCGCCAGAACCAGCCCGCCGAAGCCTCCGCATAGATATCCGATGCCGACCGACGTGAAGGTCGCCGCGGCGGCTCGGCCGAACAACGGCAGCTTGGCCGGCGTCGACAGGAAGGCAAGCACTGTGGATAGTGGCGGCCAGGTAAGCCCGGCGAGACGGTAGGTGCCGATCACCTCCCAGGTGGCCAGAAACACAAGCACGCCTATCAAGCCGAGCATCAAGGACTGGCTGCGGGCAGACGTCATGCGGCGGCGCCCTCTGGTTCCAGCGCTTCGGTCAGCCTGTCGACAAGGTCATGGAATGCTTGTTCGCGCATCACGGCCGGAGCGCGCGGCCGTTCAAAGGGAGCTGGAATGTCGAGAATGACACGGCCTGGTCGCCCGCTCATCACCACGACACGGTCGGCAAGGAACAATGCTTCGTCGACGGAGTGGGTCACCAGCAGCGTGGTGATGCGGTGGCGGCTCCAGATACGTTGCAGTTCCACGTTCATCTGTCGGCGCGTCACCGCGTCGAGGGCGCCGAACGGTTCGTCGAGCAGGAGGACTTCCGGCTCAAGCACCAAGGCACGGGCGATGGAAGCGCGTTGGCGCATGCCGCCCGATAGTTGCTTGGGTCGAGCCTTTTCGAACCCGGTCAAGCCGACCAGGGCGATCAGATCCTTGACCCGCGCGCCATCCACCGGCCGCCCGGCGAGGTGAAACGGTAGGGTGACGTTGGCCTCGATATCGAGCCAGGGGAGCAGGGCATGATCCTGGAAGGCGACGCCGAGCCGATGACTGTGGCAAAGTTCGTCCGGCGCCCGGCCCTCGATGGTGACGCGGCCGGCTGTCGCCTCTTCAAGCGCCGCCACGAGGCGCAGGATCGTGCTCTTGCCGCAACCCGAAGGGCCGAGCAAGGCGACGAATTCGCCAGACGCGATGGAGAGGTCGATGTCGGACAGCGCCGTCAGCTGTTGGCCGTCGCCGAGGCGAAAGGTCTTGCTGACACGATCTATGCGGATGGCGGGCTTTTCTGACATGGAAGCCTGTGATCTGCGAGCGGCCGTCGCCAACCCCAACGGAGGGCTGGCCTCGGTCCTGTCGGTGGGGAGCATTGTCAGCTGGCGGCAAGCGCTTCTTCGAGCGGGCCGAGATCGATCAGGTCTTTGGCTGGCGGCACGTTCTTGTGGCCGGAAAGGCGGGCTACCTCAGCCATTGGGCCATCGACCAAAGCGGGGTCGAACCAGAACAGCTTGTCGGAGCCTGCCGCCTTGGTCAGCGGGATCTGCAGCTCGTTTTGGCGGATCTGCTGATCGATATCGAGCCCGAGGTCGGCGCCGAACTTGTTGACCGCCAGTTCGGCAGCAACCTTCGGGTCCTTGGCGTTTTCCTTCCAGCCCTTGATGTAGGCCTTAAAGTAGCTGACGATGGCAGCTCGGTTCTCTTTGACGAAGGATTTATGGGCAACCAGCACGCCGCCTGGCGCCTTGTAGCCGAGCGTATCCTGCAGCGTCACGAAGAAGTCCTTGCCCTCCACGAGCCCCATCTTCTCCAAGGTAATCGGCTGATTGGTGGCAAAGCAAAAATAGGCGTCACCATCGCCGGCAAGCAGCGGTTCCGGTGAGAAGCCGGTCGGTACCATGGTGTATTCGAGCGGCAGTCCGGCGCTGCGCAGGATGATCTCGATCACCGTCTTGTTGCCGGGGCCCTGGCCGAGGATGCGCGCGCCGACCAGATCCTTGGGCTCGCGTATTGGTTTCTTGGCGAGCGACAGCAGGGCGGCCGGGCTGGTGGGGAAGGCCGAGGCGAGGATGACGAGATCGTTGTTCTTGTCATAGGCATCCATGAACGGCAGCCAGTCGCTGGCAGCCAACTGCGCCTTGCCCGATTCCAGGACGACCAAGGGGTCGGGCGCATTCGGCCCGCCCGGGCTGTAGCTGAAGTCGATCCCCTCGGCGGCGTAATACCCCTGCTCCAGTGCGATCCAGACGCCGGCATGCTCAACGTTGGGCACCCATCCCATGGCAAGCTTGAGCGGCGTCGCGGCGAATGCAAGCGATGCCGGCAGCATGGTCGCCAAACCGGCGGCCGCGGAGGCCCTTAGGAGTTGGCGGCGGCTCAACATCGGCGAAAAAACGGGATCGGCTGGCATCGAGAGGGCGTCCTTTCCTTGATTGGCAGACTGGCGGCGGCATGGGAATTGTATTTTTTGTTACAACAAAGGCTAGCATATGTTACTAAACTTCCAAGCACGATGAAAAGGCAACCATGCCGCAATTTCAGTCAAAACCCTTAGGGCGTCTACCGGACAGCACGATGGTCGCCCAGCGCATCGCCGAGAAGTACGGTGATATGACGGGAGCCGTGCGGCGGTTTGCGGATCTGGTGAAGGCCGAGCCGCTTAAGGTTGCGCGCACGAGCATTCATGAGGCCGTAATCGGCGCTGACGTCTCGGTCGCAACGGCCAATCGCTTCGCCCACCTGATCGGCTTTTCCGGCTATGCCGAATTTCGCGCCGAGCTTATCCGGGGTTTCGAGAAGCTGTTCGAGCCCGTCGATGCGATGAAGCGGCGCCGGGCCGACGCGGGCAGTGCGTTCGAGGTACTTGAGGCCTCGCTCCGAGAAGACATCGCCAATATCGAGGCAACGCTAAGATCCTTGGATCCGGCCGCGACGGAGCGAGCCGTCGACATGATCGCCCGAGCCGAAAAGGTGTTTGTCCTCGGCTTCGAAAATGCCGCCCAGCTAGCTGGAATGCTCGCCTGCGGGCTCGATATGACGGGGATTCCGACGCGCAGCCCCGAGAACGGCGGCGGCATGGTGGGCGTGGCGCGCCAGCTGTTCAAATTTGGACCGAATGACCTTCTGATACCGATCGCCTTCTCGCTCTACATGCGCGACACCATCGTGATGACGCGCTATGCGAAGCGGGCCGGCATCCCCATCTTGGCCATTACCGATTTTCTCGACTCGCCGCTGGCATCGCTTTCTGACCAAACGCTGTTCGTGACGGCCTTTCATTCCATGCACCCGCCGTCGGACACAGCGATTTTGGCGCTGATCGAAGCGCTGATCGCCGCCGTGGCGCGCCAGCGGCCGGGCGCCCCCGAAGTGGCGGAGAAATTCGCAAGTTTTGCCTATCCCTGGATGCGCAGCACGGGACCTGACTGGTCGCCTGAGGAGTAGCGGTGCCTCGTTGCCCTCACTCGATTTCTTGGGCATGAACGACGATGTCCGGCCCATCGACAAGGATCACATTGTAGGCCGGCTTGTCGAAGCCGACTGCGAAATCCTTCGCTCCGAAGAGAGGTGCCGTCTGGTGGTTGGTTCCGCGTCCGGTGTTGAAGGCAATGCCGTTCCAGATGCCCGAGCATAGACGATGCACATGGCCAGCGAAGATGTGGCGGACGTTGCCGTGAAGGCGAAGGAGATCGGCAAACACTTGGGGATCGGCGAGTTTCACATCGTCTAGCGGCGGCATGCCGATGTTGAACGGCGGGTGGTGCATGAAGATGAGTGCCGGGGCGGGCGCTTCCGCCAGGCGGCTATCGAGCCAGCTCAGGCGATGTGCGCAAAGTCGACCGGCAACGGCCCCTTCGTCGAGCGTGTCGAGGAACACGAGCCGACCACCGTCGGTATCCAGGACCGATTGGACGAAGCCGCCCTCGGCTGGTGCATCGGGGAAAACGGCGCGAAAGGCGGCGCGGTCGTCATGGTTGCCGAGCAGCAGGCGAGACGGCGGAACCAGGGGCTCGATGATGTCGGCGAGCAGACGGTAGGACGCATGCGAACCGTCGTCCGAGAGATCGCCGGTGAACACGACGAGATCGGCGTCGGCGTGATGGCTGTTGATGTCGGCGATTGCCGCCCTAAGGCTCGCCGCTGGGTCGAGCCCGCAAACCAACTCGCCAGCTCCGCGTAGGTGCGGATCAGTGATCTGGATCAGTTTCATGTCCACCTCCTCAAGGCTTCGGCAGGCGGGTGCCGGCAAGTTCCTCGCCAAGCAAGCCATGGTTGGGAAAGCCGTCCACCGGGCGGAAGGTGTCGCGCACCGTCCACTGGGCGGAGACCCGCAAGTTCACCGGGGCGGCCGTCGGATTGGCGGCCCTGTTCTCCAGGAGCGCGACCGCTTGTTCGGCCATTTCCAGCGGGTCTTGCCGATAGGTGGTGAGGCGATAACTGAGCCAGGCTGCTTCCGGCAGATCGTCGAAGCCGACCACAGCAACGTCTTCGGGGACGCGGAGGCCGAGCCGGCTTTTGAGATGATCGATCAATGCGAAGGCGACGAGGTCGTTGACGGCGAAGACGGCGGTCGGCCGCTCGGCTGTCTCGAACAGGCGCTCCGCCGCCAGAAGCCCCCCGGCATAGTCGGTGTCCGGGCCGCGCGCCACGGTGACATCAACTCCGAGTCTGGTTGCCTCGGTGACGAAAGTCTGCTCGCGCTCGACGATGGCCGGCGTGCCGCTCTCCGAGCCGGCAAAGCCAATACGGCGATGCCCGGCGGTAACGAAGGCGGAGGCAATGCTGCGCGCGGCACCGGCGTTGTCAGTCTGAACGAGGTCGATTTCCGGCGCTTGGCGACCGATCGCAACCAGCGGCAGGCCGCTCGACCGGGCAAGCTCGATGAAGGACGACGGCGGCGATCCTGACAGCACGATCACCGCCTCGGCCCGGTGGCCGAACAGCGTGCGCTGGGCCGCCTCGGTCTCCTCGGCCGTCTCGCCGGCGTTGATCAGCACCGGGACCGAACCGCGACGGATCAGCACGGAGGCTAGTGCGGCGGTCAGGTGGGCGCGAAAACCCACCTCCGGCTTGGTGGCGACCAAGCCGACGATGCGACTGCGGTTGGCGAGCAACCCACGGGCAAGGTCGTTGACCTGATAGCCGAGATGGGCCGCGGCGGTCATGATCTTGTCGCGCGTTTCCGGCGCCACGGAGGCGCCGGGCGTGAAGGCGCGAGACACAGCTGATCGCGACACGCCGGCAAGCTCGGCTACGTCGCGGGCGCTCACGAAGCGGGGGGCGGACTGCGGTTTGCCGTTGAGATCGTCGGTCATGACGGAAACCTACTGCCCGACCTTGGCGAGCACATCGGTGCGCAGGAATTTTTCCACCACCAGCATGAAGGCGATCGAGGGAACGAGCAGAAGCAGCGCGGTGATCGAGGCGATCTGATAGTTGCCGCCAGCTCCCGCTGAATAGAGCAGGAGTGGCAGCGTCGTCACGTCGGGGGCACCGACGAAATAGCTGCCGGTAAACTCGTCGAGCGATTCAAGAAACACGAAGATGGCGCTGGCCATCAAGCCGGGGGCGGCGAGCGGCAGCGTTACGTCGGCAAAAGCCTTGAGGCCGGAGGCACCAAGGTTGCGCGCGGCAAGCTCGAGATCGCGATCAACGGCCGAAAAGGCGGCCGCGGCGATCCATACGGCGTAGACGAGGCCGTGTGTCACGTGCACCAGCACGACGCCAAGGACGGTGCCGTTGAGGCGGATTTCGTAGAACAGCCGGGCGATGTTGACGTAAACGGGCAGGTTGGGGAAGGCCTGCGGCAGCAGGAAGGCGAGGAGCACCAAGCCTCTGAACGGCAGTCTCAGCCGGGCAAGCGCATAGCCGGCAGGGATGGCGAGCGCCAGCGACCCCGCGACGGTAAAGAACGCGATGCTGATTGAGGCGACGAGCGACTGCAGAGCGTTGCCGCGCGGTGCGAACACCCGGCCCCAATAGCTGAAGCCGTAGTCGATCGGCAGCGCGTGCGGGAAGTACCAGCGCTCGGCCACCGTCCACAGTAACAGGTTGGCGAGTGGCCCAAAGATGACGAAAGCAAGCGCGCCGAGAATGGCGGCGCGCGGCAGCCACCAGAGCAGATTCTGAACGCGGTCGAGGCCGCGCGGCGCGATAAGGGCGGCGGATGCGCTCATCGGCCCTGCCTCATGTTGATGCGGAGATAGAACCAGGCGGCGACGGAACTGATGGCCAACGAAATCAGGCCGAGCGCATTGGCGACACCATAGTCACGGTAGGTGCTGAGGCGGAAGGCGATGTCGGCGGTGATCATGGTCGGCGCCTGGGCGTTGATCATCAGCGGCACCGTGAGCACGCCCATCATGGTGACAAAGGACAGCACGAGGCCAACCAGGAGTGTGGTCGCGACTTGCGGCACGACGATCTCGACGAGGATGCGGAGGCGCGAGGCGCCGAGGTTGCGCGCCGCCTCGATGGTGCCACGATCGAGCGACGCCATGGCGCCCGCCACCATCAGCGCCACGAAGGGCGTCTGCTTCCAGACGAAGGCGACGACGACGCCGCGCCAGTCGAGATAGCTGGTGGCCGAGAGCGGATCGAGCAAGCCGAGCGTGACCAGCGTCGAGTTGAACAGGCCGCTCTTGGCGAGAAAAGTGCGCAGCACCTGGCCGACAACGATGAAGGGGATGAACATCGGCCAGCGGTAAAGCCAGCGCAGGATGGCGACGGCGGCCGGGTTCTCGCCGAGCGTCAGATAGCCGCCGATGGCGATGGCAAGCAGGCCGGTCAGGACGGTCGAGAGGCCGACGATCACCGCCGTGAAGACGATGTCCTGGGTGTAGAAATCATAGGCCTTGGTGAAGTTGCCGAGACCATAGGCTCCTTCCACTTCGAAGGCACCGATCACCGAGGCGGCGAGCGGCACCATGAAGAGAAGAAGGATGACGATCAGCGCCGGCGAGATCAGCAGTGGGCCGAGAAGGCGTGCCATCGGCTTATCCAGATTCTGCAAGGAAAATGGGACCGCCCGGCAAGGCTGGGCGGTCCCTCACATGTTGTCCGCTCAGTTGGCGACCTTGGCCTCATAGGCTTCGAGGATGGCCGTGTTATACGGGGCGAGCGGGAAGGGCTTGCCCTTCGCGGCAAGATCGGCCGGCGTGATGTCGACGAACAGCTTGTTCCAAGTGGCGTCGTCGAGCTCGGCCTTGACCTTGTCGGCATCGATGCCCGGATACCAGTTGAACTTCTTGACGATGCCCTCGGCCTGCACCTTCGGCGAGGTGGCCAGTTCGACGAACTTCTCGGCAAGCTCTTTGTTCGGCGCCTTGGCGGGAACCACGTAGTGCATCGGCTGGCCGGGCATGCCGGGGGCCGGAAGCAGCAGCTTCAGCTCGGGCGGCAGACGGCCGTCGGCCTGCCAGGAGTAGAACATGTCGACCCACACCGGTCCCAAGGCGATTTCACCGCGAGACAACAGGTCGAGCGTACCGGCATTGCCCGGCGTCAGCGTGGCCGACTTGGTGAATTCCTTGAGGCTTTGAAGGGCGCCGTCCCACTTGGCCGTCTCGGCCTTGTCGAACGGGCCGTACATCAGCTTTTGCGCATCGCTACCAGAGAAAGCGTAGACCCAGCCCATCACGAAGCTGACGCCCGAGGCGCCACCCTTGATGCCATTGTAGCCGAACTGACCGGGATGCGCCTTCGCCCACTCGGCGATCTCGGCGTAGCTCTTGGGCGGGTTCGGGACGAGCGCCGGATTGTAGGCGATGGCCGTCTGGCTGTTGAACATGGGCATGACGTAGCCCCTGACCTCGGTGCCCAAGGCATTGTCGGCGTTGGTGCGCGTCACCAGCTTGCCGGTGGCGATCTTGTCGCGGTAGGCCTCGAGGTAGCCGGCGGTCACCATCGGGCCGGCGAACTTCTCGTGGACGACGGCAACGTCGGTATCCCAGGTGGCCGTGCCCGCCTTGGCCTGAGCATCGAAGCGCTCGAGGATCTTCTGCGAGCCGGCGTCGCCCGGACCGGTGCCGACGGCGCGAACGGTATTGCCTGGGTTCTGCTGTTCGAACAGCGGGCCGAGGTAGTTGTTGATGTAGTCGACCATGTTCTGGTCGCCCGCGGTGATCACGGTCAGCTCGGCGGCGCTTGCCGGCGAGGCGACGATGGCCAGCACCATCGCGGAATTGAGCAACAGCTTTTTCATGACGCGTCTCCGATCTCGATCATCAGATTTTGGTTCTCAGGCGGTCAGTCTGTCCCGAACCGGCGAAACCTCGTCGGCTGCGGATGGTGCGCCGCGCGCCGACGCATCGGCCGGTGCGGCAAACAAGAAGAGACCACTCGCCGGTACCCGGACGAGCACTTCGGTACCCGGCGGCAGCGCCTCCGGGCCATCGACGAGCACCGAGCCATCGCCAATGCGGACGGTGTGACGCCACTCGCCGCCTGGGTAGACGACGGCTTCGACGCGACCGAGCAGTTCGATGGCGGTGGTGTCTCCGAAAGAAGGGGCCTCTAGCCGCTGGAGGTGCAGCCGCTCGGAACGAAAGCGCGCTTCGAGCCTGCCGCTTGGCGGCGCCGGTTGGTCGAGCACGAGGCTGGTTGCCCTGTTCAGCGGCCCAGCAGCGATGTCGATGCAGTTGCCGGAGCAGGTGGCATCGAGAGGAACGACATTTTCGGCACCCATGAAGGCAGCGACAAAGGCCGATGCCGGCCGGGTATAGATCGCCTCGGGCGTGCCGAGCTGGGCGATGCGGCCCTTGTCGAGGATGACGATGCGGTCGGCCATTACCATGGCCTCCTCGCGGTCGTGAGTGACATGAATGGTGGTGATCCCAAGCCGTTGCTGCAGAGCGCGGATCTCGTGGCGCACGGTGAGCCGAATGCGGGCATCGAGGTTGGACAGTGGCTCATCGAGCAGCAGGATGTCGGGATCGACGGCCAGCGCCCGGCCGAGCGCGACACGCTGGCGCTGGCCGCCCGACAGTTCCGACGGTTTGCGTCCACCAAGGCCATCAAGGCCGAGCAGTGCTTCCATCTCGGCGACCCGCGCAGCGATCGCTTCGCGCTGCCAGCCTTTGAGACGCAGGCCATAGCCGATATTGCGCGCCGCCGTCATGTGAGGCCAAAGGGCATAGGACTGGAAAACCATTGCCATGCCGCGCTTGTCCGGCGGCAGGCGGGTGACATCTCGGCCATCGACGCGGATTCTGCCGGCGCTGGGCAGAGCGAAGCCGGCGATGGTCCGGAGCAGCGTCGTCTTGCCGCAGCCCGAAGCCCCAAGCAGAGCCACGAATTCGCCTTTGCCGATCTGAAGATCAATGCCTTTGAGCACCCGCGTCTGGCCATAGCCGGCGTCGAGGTCCCGAAGGCTGAGATAGGCGTCGTCACTCATAAATCGATGCGTTGCACAGCTGTGCAAACGTCCCCGCAACAGATGCTGTCTTGGGTTCTTCCGATAGACGGCGATCGTTACAGGCCGATGACAAAAGACGGCCGTGGCCGCGCCCTTGGAGCGTGGAGCCCAGGCGCATTTTTGCGCGCCTGTTGAGTTTGCTTTCATTGATTCCATATTGGAATCAATGAAAGCGATTTTGTCCAGCTAATCGCCCCAATGGAATGCTGACATATAGGAAGGCGAAACGACACCAACCTCATTGGAGGACATCATGATCGACCTTGCCACTGGCCCCTATGCCGCTCTTTTGCTTCGCCTTTCGCTCGCCGGCCTATTCTTCGCCCATGCCGGCCTGAAGCTGTTCGTGTTCACGCCGGCCGGCACCGCCGGTTATTTCAAGTCGCTCGGCCTGCCGGGCTGGCTCGCCTACGTGACGATCGCCGCCGAAGTGTTGGGCGCAGCGGCCCTGTTTCTCGGCGTCTGGCCACGCCTTGTTGCACTCGCACTGGTCCCGCTGATGCTCGGCACCATCGTCACCGTTCACGGCAAGGCTGGCTTCTTCTTCACCAATGCCAATGGTGGTTGGGAATTTCCCGCCTTCTGGATCGTTGGCCTTCTGACGCTCGCCCTCACCGGTGACGGTGCCCTGGCCCTCGTTCATACCCCGGCGCTCTTCTGAGCGCCGGAGCGGATCTCGGAGACGCTGCCATGTCTGATCGCATCGAAAAGCTGGCCATGGGCCGGGTGACCCTGACCGTCAACGACATCGACAAGATCGGTGCCTTCTATGAGAGGGCGGTGGGCCTCCATCGCCTGAGTTCGGATGGAACCGCCTCTCTCTATGGCGCCGGCGGCTCGGTTCTGCTCGAGCTTCGCCAGGACAAGGCGGCTCGGCGGCGGTCTCCCCGCGAGGCCGGCCTCTTTCACGTTGCCTTCCTGCTGCCATCGCGGCAGGATCTGGCCCGTTGGACGCGGTTCGCCGCTGAGAGCCATACGCCGGTCGTCGGCGCATCCGACCATGGGGTCAGCGAGGCGATCTATCTCACGGATCCGGAGGGCAACGGCGTCGAGATCTATAGTGATCGACCGGCTCCTGCTTGGAAGCGGCAAGGCAATATGATCGAGATGCCCTCCGACGCGCTCGACATCGAGGATCTGCTCGCTGATACGGGTTCCGGCCGTTGGCAAGGTTTTCCAAATGCTTCGAAAGTCGGCCACGTTCATCTTCAGGTCGGGGCCATCGCGCCCGCCGAACAGTTCTATTCCGGCATTCTTGGTCTCGGCATTACCTGCCGCTATCCAGGCGGAACCTTCTTTGCCGCCGACGGTTACCATCACCACATCGCCACCAATATTTGGAACAGCCGAGGCGCCGACGTTCGCGATTACCCCTCGACGGGTTTGGCCTCGCTCGACATTCACGTCGGCCAGGATCGCCTCAAGGAAATCCACACGCGCGCCCAGATGCCGTTGGCCTCCGCCGACCATCTCGTTCTCCCCGATCCCTGGGGAACGAAAATCGTCCTCGTGGCCTGACGCCTCGATAACCGCCGGCTAGATTACGCCGGAGCTGACAGGAGAATGATCCCATGCTCGTTGATGGCAAATGGACCGCCGATTGGAAGCCGGTGCAGAAGATGGACGAGAAGGGCGGTTTCGTTCGTCAGACATCGAGCTTTCGCAGCTGGGTGACGCCCGATGGCGCCGCGGGCCCGACCGGTGAGGCCGGCTTTGCGGCCGAAGCCGGGCGCTATCATCTCTATGTGGCGCTCATCTGCCCCTGGGCATCGCGCACGCTGATCGCCCGCAAGCTCAAGGGGCTGGAAGACGCCATCTCGCTGTCAGTCGTCGAGCCGATGATTTCCGACGAGGGTTGGCGTTTCGGCGATTATGCCGGCTCCACGCCCGACACGGTCAATGGCGCCACATACCTGCACGAGATCTACACCAAGGCCGATCCACATTTTACCGGCCGTGCCACAGTACCGGTTCTTTGGGACAAACAGCGCGGCACCATCGTCAACAATGAATCGGCCGACATCATTCGGATGCTCAATGCCGGCTTCGGCGATCTGGCCAAGTCGGACTTCGATCTCTATCCGGCTGATCTTGCGGCTGAGATTGACGCGCTTAACGACCGCATCTATCCGCGCCTCAACAACGGCGTCTACCGGGCGGGTTTTGCCACGACGCAGGTCGCTTATGAGGAGGCGTTCGCCGAGGTGTTCGCCATGCTCGACGAGCTGGAGGGCCGGCTTTCCGATGGCCGAAACTTCATTCACGGCCAACGCTTCACCGAAACCGACATCCGTTTGTTCGTCACGCTGATCCGCTTCGATGCGGCCTATTATGGTCTCTTCAAGTGTAACCTTCGCCGCATCGCCGATTACCCGGGCCTGACCGGTTACCTGAAGCATGTCCTGGCCGTTCCGGGGGTGCGTGAAACGGTCAGCATCGATCACATCAAGCGCGGATACTACTCGATGAAGGCACTCAACCCGCAGCGCATTGTGCCACTCGGTCCCGATCTCAGCGATCTTGGCCTCGGCGCCTGAATTACAATTTCCCAAACAAGGAATTCTTCGTGTCAGTTTCTCTCGTCATCTTCCTGCACGGTGTCGGCAGCCGTGGCTCCGATCTTGCTCCGCTCGCCGGTGTCCTCGCGCCGCATCTGCCCGAGGCGGTCTTTGTCGCGCCGGATGGCCCCCTGCCATTCGACGGAGGCGGAGCCGGGCGCCAATGGTTTTCCATCCGAGGCGTGACCGAGGCTAACCGACCACAGCGCATCGTTGAAGCGAGAAGCGATTTCGATGCGACGCTGTCGGGAATCATCCGTGAGCACGGCCTTTCCGAACAGCTTGATCGAGTGGCTCTGGTCGGCTTCTCTCAGGGCTCTATCATGGCGCTCGACGCGCTCGCCTCCGGCCGCTGGTCGTTTGGCGCCATCGTTGCCTTCTCCGGTCGCCTGGCATCGCCCGAGCCGCTGGTCCCTTCGAGGTCGACCCGGACGCTGCTCATCCACGGTGAAGCCGATACGATGATACCGGCAACGGAGTCGCTTGAAGCCGAGCGGCGGCTGAAGTCGGCGGGCGCGGTTGCCGAGGTGCACCTGCTGCCCGGCGTCGTTCACACGATCTCGTCGGAGGGTGCCGCTCTCGCCACTTCTTTTCTTGCGAAAGCGCTCGCCATTCAATGAAGGGACGAACGGCTCCATTTTCTGACGCGACCGGCCAGATATGGCCGGTCGCGTCTGCTTCCACGCCGATTTAGGCGCATTCAACGAAAGGAAGGTGCCGCATGGCGGACACTGAAAATACTCAAGGCTGGTTGGCTCGAGGGTGGTTGTATCTTGTAGGTGCGGTCATTGTCGCGGCTGGCCTGTTTTTCGTTGTGGGAGGCGGTTACCTCGCCTGGCTCGGCGGCAGTCTCTACTTTGTCGTTGCGGGTTTGGTGTTGATTGCGTCCGGCGTGCAGATCATGCGTGCCCGACTATCAGGCGCGGCTCTGTTCGGCGTGGTCCTCCTCGGTACTGCCATTTGGGCGGTTTGGGACTCCGGCCTTGCCTTCTGGCCGCTGGTGTCGCGCCTTTTCGCCATGGCGGTCGGTGGGGTCGTGGTGGCTTTGTCAGTCCCGCTCCTTACCCGCAAGTCCAGTGGGCGCAGGCTTGGCTACCTGTCGCTGGCCATTCTTGGCGTCGGCGTCGTCGCCACGGCGGTGAGCGCGTTCTTTCCAAAGAATGTTGTTGCCCCCACGGAAAGTGTTGCCACCACCACCCCGGTCGACAAGTCGGCTCCGCTACCGGATTGGTCGGCCTGGGGCGGCAATGTAGCCGGCACGCGCTTTGGCGCTCTCGATGACATCACCCCTGCCAACATCTCGTCGCTGACGGTGGCCTGGACGGCGCACACCGGCGAACTCCCCAAGAGTACCGGATCGGGCGCGGAGGACCAGAACACGCCGATCCAGATCGGCGACAGTCTTTATGTCTGTACCGCCTATGGCACGGTCATCTCTTTCGATGTCGATACGGGCACGGAGAAGTGGCGCTATGCCGCCGGTGGTACGGTGCCATCCTGGCAGCGCTGTCGCGGCCTTGGCTACTACGACGAGACCGTAGCGCAACGAGTTACCCAGCAGCCGGACGGCAGCGTCTTTGATCCCTCGATCTCGCC
Source organism: Pleomorphomonas sp. PLEO (assembly GCF_041320595.1). Lineage (NCBI taxonomy): Bacteria > Pseudomonadati > Pseudomonadota > Alphaproteobacteria > Hyphomicrobiales > Pleomorphomonadaceae > Pleomorphomonas > Pleomorphomonas sp. PLEO. The sequence goes on along the minus strand of NZ_CP166625.1, from coordinate 4,600,564 downwards.
GCGCCGCATATTCATTCCCACCGTCGATGCAAGACTGATTGCGCTCGATGCTGAGACGGGCAAGCCGATCAGCACCTTCGGCAAGCAAGGCATTGTCGATCTCAAGGATGGCATGGGCGAGGTCAAGCCCGGCTATTATCAGCAGACTTCGACGCCGCTTGTGGCCGCCAACCTCGTCATCGTCGGCGGTCGTGTTGCCGATAACAACGAGACCCAAGAGCCGCCGGGCGTCGTTCGCGCCTTCGATGCCGTCAGCGGACAGCTTGTCTGGGCCTGGGATCCGGGCAACGAAGCCGTTACCCGTGAACCTCTCTCTCCCGAGGGCTACACGCGTGGCACTCCCAATGTCTGGGCGGCGATGTCCTTCGACGCCAAGCTCGGTCTCGTCTATTTGCCTACGGGGAACGCCACGCCCGACTTCTGGGCCGGCGAGCGTACCGCGCAGGATGACAAGTATTCGTCGTCCATCGTTGCGGTGAACGTTGCCACTGGCCGGCCAGTGTGGACTTTTCAGACCGTCCACCACGACCTTTGGGATTTCGACGTTCCGGCCCAGCCAGTGCTTTACGATATCCACAATGCCGACGGCACCACCACGCCTGCGCTGTTGCAGGTATCCAAGACCGGCATGATCTTTACGTTGAACCGGGAAACGGGCAAGCCGTTGACGGAGGTGGTCGAAAAGCCGGTTCCCCAGGGGCACGTCGAAGGCGAGCGTTATTCGCCGACACAGCCCTATTCGGTCGGAATGCCGATGCTGGGCAACGGCACTCTGGTCGAGTCGGACATGTGGGGCGCAACGCCGTTCGATCAGTTGCTCTGCCGCATATCCTTCAAGGAGATGCGCCATGAGGGTGTCTTCACTCCACCGGGCCTCGATCCCTCGCTGCAGATGCCGGGTTCCCTCGGCGGCATGAACTGGGGATCGGTCTCCGTCGATCCGACCACCAACCTGATGTTCGTCAATGACTTGCGCCTTGGGCTCGCCAACTATCTCATTCCGCGTCCCCAAGTGAAGGGAGGCAACGGCATCGAGATGGGCGTTGTGCCGCAATTGGGAACACCGTTTGGTGCCATGCGCCAGCGCTTCCTGTCGCAGCTCGGCATCCCCTGCCAGCTGCCGCCGTTCGGCACGCTGTCGGCGATCAGCATCACCTCTCATAAGCTGGTCTGGCAGGTTCCGGTCGGCACGGTCCAGGACACCGGCCCGCTCGGTATCAAGATGGGTCTGCCGATTCCAATTGGCATGCCGACGCTCGGGCCAACCCTCGCCACCCAGTCTGGCCTCGTCTTTTTCGCAGGCACGCAGGACTATTATCTGCGCGCTTTCGATAGCCATACTGGCAAGGAGATTTGGAAATCCAGACTGCCGGTCGGCAGCCAGGGCGGCCCGATGACTTACCGTTCGCCGAAGACTGGCAAGCAATACGTTGTCATCACGGCCGGGGGCGCACGCCAATCCCCAGACAGGGGCGACTACGTGATCGCTTACGCGCTGAAGTAAGGCGCGGCGCATAAACGGAACGCCGGGCTTTTGGTTCAGCGATCTGGATCCGATAATCGCGGGGGCTCCATAATGGCGCCCCCGCCATTCTTTTCCAGTCGACCCGACCGGCCTACAGTCGTCCGACTCATTCGTCAGGGCGGAAATGTCTCCATGGATCGTCTCGATTGCGACCGCATGTTCGTCGCCGTACTTGATTTCGGCAGTTTTGCCGAGGCAGCCAAACGCCTTGGTACCAGCCCCGGACAAGCCTCCAAACTGGTCTCGAAGCTGGAGGCCGATCTTGGTGTGCAACTCCTCAAACGCACCACGCGCGCCTTGTCTCCCACGGAAGTTGGGCAGGCCTACTATGGCCGGTTGAAAGGGCTGATCGAAGAGTTCGATGCCCTGGATGCGTCGGTGCGCAATGCGTCAGGCGCTCCGGCTGGGCGCCTTCACATTACAGCGCCGCTCTCATTTGGTAACGTCCAGTTGACGCCCCGGCTTCTTGATTTCGCCCGGGCCTTTCCAGACATTCAGCTGGACGTCAACTTCTCCGATCGGCTGGTCAACTTGGTCGAGGAAGGTTTCGATATGGCGGTCCGTGTCGGCAAGCCGGCGGATTCCAGCCTCATCAGCCGTAAGCTCTGTGATGCGCGTATCGTGCTCGTGGCCGCGCCCGCTTATCTCGCAGCTCACGGGCGACCCCAGACGTTGGCCGATCTCGCAAACCACGACTGCATCATCGACACCAATTTCCGCGACCCCTTCGATTGGTCTCTGGGTGATGGCGCCGCATCGGTCGCCGTGAGCGGCCGCATTCGCTTTTCGAACGGCGAGGCCTGTCTGGTGGCAGCTGAATCTAGCTTGGGCATTGCTCGTATACCAAGCTTCATTGCCGGTCCCAGCATACGAGCCGGGCGTCTGGTGACTATCCTGCCGGAAATGGAAAACCGGCCGCACACGATCCACGCCGTCTACCCGCCAGCGCGTCACCTTGCGCTCAAGGTCCGGGTGCTTGTCGACTTTCTAGTCGACAGCTTTCGAGGAATACCCGCCTGGGACCTCGGCACTATCTGATCGTAAGAACCGGTCTTTGAGCCTAGGCTCAGGACTCATTGATTGATCCAGAAGATGACGGTGGCTGCGATGCAGATCGCTGACATGAAGGTGTGGGCGCAGCGATCATAGCGTGTGTGGATTCGCCGCCAATCCTTGAGCCTGCCGAACATGATTTCGATCTTGTGGCGCTGGCGATAAAGCGCGACATCGTGGGGGATCTGGATCTTACGGTTGCGCCTTGAAGGGATGCAGGCGGCAATCTTGCGCTGTGCAAGTGCCGCGCGGAACCAGTCGGCATCGTAGCCTCGGTCGCCGAGCAGGGCCTTGGCCCTGGGCAGGGCGTCGATCATGAGCGCCGCCCCTTTGTAATCGCTCATCTGGCCTTCGCTCAGGAGCATGACCAGCGGCCTGCCCTTTGCGTCACACACGGCATGGAGCTTCGAGTTCAGGCCGCCTTTGGTGCGTCCGATACGTCGGGGAACAGCCCCTTTTTGAGCAAGCTGGCTGCGGTCCGGTGCGCCTTTAGGTGGGTTGCATCGATCATCAGTTGGTCGGGTTTCCCGCCCTTTGCGGCGAGCCCGGCGAAGATCTTGTTGAACACGCCGAGCCGGCTCCAGCGGATGAAGCGGTTGTAGATCGTCTTGTGCGGACCGTACTCAGCAGGTGCGTCGCGCCACCGCAGGCCGTTGCGGATCACGAAGATGATGCCGCTGATGATCCGCCGATCATCGACGCGCGGAACCCCGTGTGACAACGGAAAATAGGGCTCGATCCGGCGCATCTGCGCCTCCGACAGCCAGATCAGATCACTCATCGCAACGCCTCCTCACGCTGCTATTGAATCAACCAATCTTTGCGACCGCAACCAATTTAATAGGTCCTGAGCCTAGTGTTCTCTTTGGCGATAAACTGGCGGAGGCATGCACGCCCAAACCGGTATTATTCGCATCGGCATATCCGGCTGGATGCGCCTTTAGCTCTTTCCCACCGTTTTGGGCAGAGTGGATGGTACACTGATCGACACGGGGTCGCTGGCTGGGAAACTGTCTTCAAGACCTTCGTCGAGTTGTTCCTCAAGCGCTTCGCGATCCTGCTTTTCGCGGGCATCGTTTGTCGTGGGAATCTCGTTCCGAGGTCCCGCGGAAACGGCCTCGCAGAGCAATTTGATCGCCTCTTCAGCGCGCCCCGTGGGGTCCTGTTGAGTGGAGCCGCTCTCATATGGTGGCAACATGATGGAAACGACGATATTGTCGATCAAGTTGAAGTCGACGCGATATTCTCCGCCATCCAAGGGCGTTACTTGCTTCATTCTGATCGTCATCGTGGCCTCCTTGCTGTCTGATCTCTACGGGCAGGATCTCGCAGCGCGGCTGGGATAAACCGGTCCCTTGTCGAAACCGCCCGATGCTTCCAAAGTTCCATCGCTTGCGTGACAGCTTGCCGGATTGGCGAGCTACCGGAGCGCCGACTCTGGGAAAACCGCCGAATGAATGGCAGACGTTATCGGCGCCTGGAAGGTATTGAGGATAGTAAAAAATTCTAAAATATGTAATATCTATTTTATATGGGATATTTATGTGTATTATTTTAAGTATATATTTTGTTGATATTCGTAATATGATGCATAATCGAAATTTATAATATGCACTGTTCGGCTCGGTTGGCTGAATATGTTGAGCTGGAATGGCCAGGAAACTCCAGGAGTGAGGAACAATTGGTGGGGTGGCGAGTTTATATCTCGCTGTAGCAACGCAGCGAGACAAGATCCAAGGAGAAACGTAATGCCCAACCAGCAATCCAACACTGGAGACACCTCCCGCCGCGGTTTTGCCTCGATGGATCAGGACAAGCAGCGCGAAATCGCCGCCAAGGGTGGTCGTGAATCCGGCGGCAACTTCAAGAACGATCCGGGACGGGCCGCGGAGGCGGGCCGCAGGGGCGGCGAAGAGTCCGGCGGTAACTTCAAGAACGATCCGGAGCGGGCCGCGGAAGCAGGCCGCAAGGGGGGGCAGGAATCCGGCGGCAACTTCAAGAATGACCCCGAACGCGCCGCGAAAGCGGGCCGCAAGGGCGGCCAGGAGTCCGGCGGCAACTTCAAAAAAGATCCCGATCGTGCTGCCGAAGCCGGCCGCAAGGGCGGTCAGCATTGACCGACCACCTATTCAGTCACGGCCTCCCAAAGAGGGGCCGTGATTGCCTTCCGCCGTTGTGGCAGACCAGCTAGACCTGGAGGCATATTTTCTTGATGGTCGCCAGTAATGTCGCTTTGGCCACCGGCTTGGCCAGGAGGTCGCATAAGCCAATTTCGGATGGCAGATGTTGTCGGCTATAGCCGCTGAGAAAAGCGAAGGGAATATTCCGCGCTTGCAGGCGTTCGGCGATCGGGAAACTCATTTCATCGTGCAACTGGACATCCAGCAAGGCGGCATCAATGAGTTCAGTTTCCATTGCAGAGAACGCAGCCTGCACCGAAGGGCAGGGTCCGACAATCCGATAACCGGCCTGGCGCAGAATTGAGGCGTAGTCTTCTGCGATCAGCCACTCATCCTCGACGATCAATATGCTGGCCGACATCAAAATCTCCCGCTCCTCGAGCAAGGCGACGCTTCCGGGTGTTTGAGGATCGCATATCCTCTGCCCGTCAGGTTAGCCAGAACATTGCCGTGTAAGGTCCGAGGGTGTCATCTGTGAATGTACCTTCGCACCGGAGAGGGATGACGGCCCGCCAGTCGCCGTTTTGAGGGGAGGCGCCGAGATTGGCGGCAAGATTGAGTGTGGAGCCGTCGCCCAGCGTCCATTGAACATGGAAGGCGTGGGGCCCTAGAATTTCCGAAGATCCGCTGTTACCGGCCATGCCGACGAGGCGTGGCGTCAGGACAGAGGCTCGCAGCCGAAGAAGATCTTGGTAGAGTTCCAGCATTTCGGCGGATACCGGCGAGCAGCGTTCATCCCAGTTGAGCTTGCAGCTCAGGAAGGCGTCCTCGCTCATGGGGTCGATGTGCTTGGCCTTGGAAGCTTCCGGAAAGTCCTTGAGTACCTCTGCCCGGCCCCTGCGAATGATATCGCCCAGTTCCTTGATGTCGGTGAAGAAACAGAACGGTGTAGAGGCGTTCCATTCCTCGCCCATGAACAGCATCGGAATTTGCGGCGACAGCAGATAAAGCGTCGCCAACATGCGCGCCGCTTGGCGTGGCACCAACTGGCCGATGCGCTCACCAGCCGGCCGGTTGCCGGTGTGGTCGTGGTTCTGGATGAAAGAAACGAAGGCCGTCGGGGGCAGGAAGGCGCTCGGCTCGCCGTGCATGCGATTTTCACGCGCCAGATACTCGCCCTGAAAGGCAAAGCCCTCGGCAAGGGCCTTCGCGACGAGGTCGATGCGGCTTGCGTAGGGCTGATAGTACCATTGGTCTTCGCCGGTCACGAGGGCATGCAGGCCGTGGTGCAGGTCGTCGTTCCATTGGGCCGTATAGAGCCAGGGCGTTCCATCGTCGCGCCGTCTCAGCCAGCTTGCCTGGTTGTGGGAATTCTCGGCAATGAGGTGGATGTGCCGGCCGTCGCTCGCAGCCCTCGTCTGTTCGGCCAGGTCCTGGATCAGATGTTTGGGGCCGCTGTCCTCGATAGCGTGCAGCGCGTCGAACCGCAGGCCGTCGAACCGATACTCGTTGATCCAGAACCGGGCATTGGCCAGCACCAGGTCGCGTACAACGGTGGCATTTTCGCCATCGACGTTCAGCCCTGGCCCCCAAGGGGTGTCCTTGTCGTTGAGGATGGGCGCATAAAGCGGGAGGTAGTTCCCCTTCGGTCCGAAGTGATTGTAGACCACATCCAGCATGACCATCATGCCGAGCTCGTGGGCGCGGTTGACCAGGGCTTTCAGATCCTCGGGCCGGCCGTAAGAAGAGTCGGGGGCAAATAACGAGACACCGTCGTAGCCCCAGTTCCAGCGGCCTGCGAAATCGGCGAGCGGCATGATCTGCAAGGCGGTGACGCCGAGTTCCGCGAGAAGTTCTAGTTTTCCGGCCGCAGCCCGGAAGGTGCCCTCCGGCGTAAACGTGCCGATATGCACCTCGTAGAAAACGCACTCCTCCCAAGGGCGGCCGCGCCAGCCAAGATCCGTCCATTCGAAGGCAAGCGGATCGACGACCTCGCTCGGCCCATCGACATCATCCGGCTGATAGCGTGAGGCAGGGTCCGGTACCCTCTTGCCGCCCGGCAGGCAGAATACATAGTGACTGCCGGGGCTGGCGCCCGGAACCTCAGCTTCGTACCACCCGCGCACGTCTTGTCGCATGGGCAACGACCAACCGTCGATCTCCAGCTCGACGAATGGCACCAGCGGCGCCCAGAGACGAAACCGCACTCCGTTCGGTATTATCTGGGTGCCGAACTTCATTTCCTGTTCGCGGTGGACGGTGCGAATTGTCAAGGCAAGACTCCTTGAGAAGAACTGGCGGAACGAGTGGCGCCGTGGACAGTCAGATCAGGCGGGGCCTCGATGGACGTGCGCCGTCACTTATCGATCGGATCCGGCGCATCCGTCGGTAGAACTCCTCCCGGAACGAAGCTGACCGCGCTTTGTTCCCGCCATTCCGCGAGAACAACGGTTCGAGCCGGCATGGTGAAGCCAGCACCATCGGCTAGCCGGACATCTTCGAAACCAGTGTCGGTCGCGAGAACCACTTCCCAATCTCCCGGATGCCCCGGTGGGATTTGGAACCGGACGGCGACATGCGAGGCGTTCAACATGATCAGCAGCGGCGTTTCGCTTTCGAGGACCGGGGCAAGGCGCAGGGTGAGGCATTTGGAGTGCGGATTTCCCCAGTCCTCCTCGGTCATCCGTTCGCCATGGTTGTTGAACCAGACGACATCGGGCTGGCCCATCTCGTTGCGCGCGCCCGTCAGGAACTCCGGTCGTGACAGGGCGGAATGGTTCTTCCTGAGGTCGGCGAGCCGGGCGACGAAGCGAGGCAATTCCGGGTCGTTATCCGACCAGTTCACCCATCCGATCTCGTTGTCCTGGCAGTAGGCGTTGTTGTTGCCGCCTTGTGTGTTCGAACACTCGTCGCCAGCGAGCACCATCGGTACGCCCTGGCTGAGGAACAACGTGGCCAGCAGGTTACGTTTCTGTCGACGCCTCAGCGCATTGACGGCCTCATCGTCGGTTTCGCCCTCGGCGCCACAATTCCAACTCTTGTTGTCGTCGTGGCCGTCGCGATTGTCCTCACCGTTGGCCTCATTGTGCTTGTGGTTGTAGCTGACGAGGTCGTGGAGGGTGAAACCGTCATGGGCGGTAATGAAGTTGACGCTCGACCACGGCCGGCGGCGTCCTTCGGCGAAGATGTCCTGCGACGCGGCAACGCGCGTGGCAAAGCTCGGCAACAGACCTTCTTCGCCACACCAGAAACCGCGCACCTTGTCGCGGTAGTCACCATTCCACTCCGAGAAACCCGGAGGAAAGGACCCGAGCTGGTAGCCGCCCGGTCCGACATCCCAAGGTTCGGCGATCAGCTTCAGGCCACCCAACAGGGGGTCCTGGAGGATGGCGTTGAAAAAGGCGTGCCCCGGATCGAAACCGTTGGGGCGTCGGCCGAGCGTCGTGGCAAGATCGAAACGGAAACCGTCGATGCCATAGACCGAGGCCCATAGGCGCAGGCTGTCCAACACCATCTGCAGCACGCGCGGATGATCGGTATTCAGTGCATTTCCGCAGCCGGTCAAGTTGTCGTAGTAGCGGCTATCGTCTGGCAGCAGGCGATAATACGACGCGTTGTCTATGCCCTTGAAGGATAGCGTCGGTCCGAGGTGATTGCCTTCGCAGGTATGATTGTAGACGACGTCTAAAATGACTTCGATGCCGGCCTGGTGCAGCAGGTCAACCGCTTCGCCGATCGATTCAAGACCATTGTCACCGAGATAGCGGGGCTCGGGGGCGAAAAAGCCCAGGCTATTGTAGCCCCAGTAATTGGATAGCCCGCTATCGACGAGATGGCGATCCTGCAGGAACGACTGGACCGGCAGCAACTCCAGCGTGGTAATGCCGAGCCGGACTAGGTAATCGACAAATTCCGGCTGCCCGAGAGCGGAGAAGGTTCCGCGGATTGTCTGCGGTACCAGTGGGTGAAGCATGGTGAGGCCACGCACATGGCCTTCATAGATCACCGTCTTCGCCCAGGAAACGTGCGGATGCTGGGTCGTGACCATGGGTGTGCCGGCAACCACGCGCGCCTTCGGCATGTAAGCGGCGCTGTCGCGTTCGTCCATGACCAAATCGGCATCATCGCCCGCGCCGATCTCATAGCCGTAGAGCGTGTCGTTCCAGCGGATGTCGCCGACCAGCTGGCGGGCATAAGGGTCGAGCAACAGCTTGTTGGGATTGAAGCGGTGACCGGCTTCCGGTGCCCAAGGTCCATGGACACGCCAGCCGTAGACCTGCCCCCGTCCGACGCCCGGCAGGTAACAATGCCAGACGCCATTGGTGCATTCCCGCAGCGAAATGCGCTCCTTCTCGGTGACCCCGAACCGGTCGAACAGACAGAGCGTTACACCGGTAGCGTTGTCAGAAAATAGAGCGAAATTGGCACCTTTGTCATCGACCGTCACACCCAGGGGAAATGCAGAGCCAGGCAACACTTTACGCATTCAAACGATCTCCGGGCGATGGTGGGAAGCGGGCGGCGTCTCTTTTGGTGGTGACCGGCCAATCATTGATCGAGTGCCGATCTGGTTCTGTGCCGCATAGTTCCGGCGGCGCTGGAATGGCGCGGCTTCCCGCAGCAAACATCGCGGACGCCTGGTCGCCGTCTTGCTAGTTGGAAAACCATTCGAAGAGGATGCTCGGCAGGATGCGGCTTGGGGGACACAATCGGTTGTTCGTGAAACCTGCCGTGAGAGGAACGGTTCCCTTGGCGTTGCAAGTCCCGTCGATAAGCTCGGAGGCGGGAGGTAGTTGGTGGTGGCTCGGTTCTTGGCCTTTTTTCCGGAAAAGTACGCTCCGAAATAAGAAAGCAAGGCCAGCTGCGGTCGGGTTCGGTGAGTTGCCGATCAACCAAGCTTGCGGAAGGAGCCCGCACAGTTTGAGGTCGTCGATTGGGAAAGTTACAATCAGTGGGCGGGTTTGGAACGTCTCCAGGTTTCAAAATGTAAAATAATGCACATAGATTTGTTGAATTGGCTTAGCGGGAATAGCGTTCGGCGCCCATACTCTCCCTCATCAAGAGCCGTGCAAGCCCATCCGAGAATGTAGGCCAGCGGCTCGGGAGGAAAAGCTATGAAGGTAAGAGCCGTCGTTCTCGAGGGCATTGGAGACATTCGTCTTCGCGATATCGAGGTTCCCGGCACTTTAACGCCGGCGGCCGGTGAGGTTCGGGTCGCCATCAAGGCGGTCGGTATCTGCGGCAGCGATGTCCACTATTACAAGCACGGCCGCATCGGCGACTTCATCGTCAACGAGCCAATGGTGCTCGGCCATGAGGCATCGGGCGTGGTGACGGCGGTCGGCGCCAAGGTCGCCCATCTCAAGGTCGGCGATCGCGTCTGCATGGAGCCCGGCATTCCCGATTTCGGTTCGCGCCAGACGCTGGAAGGCCACTATAATCTCGATCCGGCCGTGCGCTTCTGGGCGACGCCGCCGATCCACGGCTGCCTGACGCCGGAGGTGGTGCATCCGGCAGCGCTGACCTACAAGCTGCCCGACAGCGTATCGTTTGCCGAAGGCGCCATGGTCGAGCCGCTGGCGATCGGCGTCTACGCCGCCGCCAAGGGCGCTATTCGCCCCGGCGACATCGCCGTGGTGGCCGGTGCCGGCACCATCGGCATGATGGTGGCCTTCGCAGCATTGGCCTCCGGTTGCTCGGAAGTGATCGTCAGCGACGTCGCCAAGGCCAAGCTCGACATCATCGCCAATGTGCCCGGCGTCATCGCGGTCGATCTGACCAAAGAGAAGCTCGCCGATGTCGTGGCGGCGCGGACAGCCGGCAAGGGCGCTGACCTGTTCTTCGAGGCGAGCGGCAGCCCCAAGGCGTTCGACGACATGCTGGACGTGGTCACCCAGGGTGGCCGGGTGGTTCTGGTCGGCATGCCTCAGGATCGGGTACCGCTCGACGTGGTGGCGCTGGAAGTCAAGGAAATCAGTCTCACCGGCATCTTCCGCTACGCCAATGTCTGGGATCGCACGCTGGCGCTCCTGGGCTCGGGCAAGATCGATGTGAAGCCGCTGATCTCGGCAAGCTATCCGTTCGACAAGTCGATCGAGGCCTTCCAACGGGCCTCCCAGCAGAACCCCTCGGACGTCAAGGTTCAAATCACGTTCTGATCGCACGACTGACGCGGAGCGCCGTTCGGGGTGACTGACAGGCATGCATGAGGAATGCAAGCCGTCACCTCAGACAGCTCCCAAGCTCCTCAAATGGGTGTTCCGCGTCTGGTTGACGACCAAGGTGTCGCCGTTCGGTACGGGGAGCCTTAATCGTTCGAATTGTTCCCGCCGTGAGGCGGCCCGGGTGGAAGAAGGGAAGATCGACCGCCCGAGGAAATTTCGAAGGTCATGGCAAGCTTAGGTGCATCGAATACATGGCCTATTTGCGGGTTTAGAAGGTCAATTGGTCTCAGAGGAAGATGGAGGGTCAGATCACATCGATCTGATCTGAGGGTTTGGGCAGTCGCTGACGAACCTTCGGCCGAATCTCATGAGGCTGAGCGAGAGCACCATCGGCATGTCGGGCGGAGGAGCCCGCCGATCGGGTGTTCGCTGGCCGACCGGCAGGTGGGTGAGGGAGGAGAGGATAATGTTTATCGGCGTTGACTGCGGAACGCAGGGGACCAAGGCGCTCGTCATCGACGAGAACGGGCGAGTGCGCGGCCGCGGTCACGCTACCCATAGCCTGACCGAACGCGACACCGGCGCCCGCGAGCAGCACCCGTCGATCTGGGTGGACGCGATGGTCGCGGCTGTACGGATGGCGCTCAATGAGGCGGCCTTACCCGCCGACGCGATCCGTTGTCTGGGCGTTTCAGGCCAGCAACATGGTCTTGCCGTGCTCGACGACAAAGGAGCGGTGATCCGCCCTGCCAAACTCTGGAACGACACCGAGACGGCTCCCGACAATGAGCGGATCGTCGCTGCTTTTGGCGGGCCGTCGGCCTGGTTCGAGAAGATCGGCATCATTCCTCTCACCGGCTACACCATTTCCAAGCTTGCTTTCCTGGCTGATCGGGAGCCCGCCAATTTTGCTCGTATCGCCCATATCCTTCTGCCACACGACTATCTGAATCATTGGCTTACCGGTCGTTTCGTTGCCGAATACGGCGACGCTTCGGGAACGGGGTTCTTCGATGTTCGCAAGCGGGCCTGGGCGCCCGAGGTTTTGTCGGTCATTGATCGCGGTATCGGCCATCTCGCGGCTGCTCTGCCGGACCTCGTTGCGCCCGACGCCATCGTCGGAAAGCTGACGCAGGCAGCGGCCGAAGCGCTGGGCCTCACCACCAACTGTCTGGTGGCGGCCGGCGGTGGCGACAACATGATGGGTGCCATCGGCACCGGAAACGTGCGCGAGGGCGTGGTCACCATCAGCCTCGGTACCTCGGCGACGGTCTTTTCCTACTCCGATACGCCGGTTCTCGACCCGAGCGGCGCCGTCGCGCCTTTCTGTTCGTCGACCGGCGGCTGGCTGCCGCTCGTCTGCACCATGAATGCTACCAATGTTACCTCCGGCGGCGCCCATCTTTTCGGGCACGATGTCGGCTTTGTCTCCGAAGCGCTGGAGGCGACCGCGCCGGGTGCCGGTGGCATCACCATGCTGCCGTTCCTCAATGGCGAACGAACTCCCGATCTGCCGACCGCCCGCGGCAGCATTCTCGGCCTGTCCGCCGTCAACATGACGCCGGAAAATCTGATGCGGGCCATGGTGGAGGGCGTGACCTTCGGCGTGCTCGCCGGCCTTCATCGCATCCGTGGCGACAAGCCCGCCGAGCGTGTGTTCATGATCGGTGGCGGCGCCCGCAGCAAGCCCTGGCGCCAGATGGTCGCTGACATGACCGGTGCCGAGATCGTGGTGCCCACGGGCGATGAGGCCGGATGTCTCGGCGCGGCGATCCAGGCGATCTGGGCCTACGGTCGGGCGAACGGGGCGGGCGAGGCTATCGCCGCCATTGCCGATCGTTGCGTCACCCTCGATGCCGACAAGACGACAACACCGGCGGTTGGCCGCAAGTCTGCCTACGACGACGCCTTCGGTCTCTATCGGGCTCGGCTCGCCCAGGTTCATGGCGTGCATTGACCCGCGCGCCAAGTCGATCCCATTCGCCATCCGGCCGATCAAGGACCCATTCGATGCAAAAAAATCTTCTTGAGGTCAGAAATATAAGCAAGTCGTTTCCGGGTGTGAAAGCGCTGGAAGACGTCTGTTTTTCTGTAAAGGAAGGTTCGGTTCATGTGCTGTGCGGCGAAAACGGCGCCGGCAAGTCGACGTTGATGAAAATCATCAACGGCATTTACCAGCCTGATGGCGGCGAGACGTTGATCCGAGGCGAGAAGGTCGAAGTCAGCTCCCCGATCCGGGCGGGTGAGCTGGGTATTTCGATGATCTTTCAGGAACTGAACTACACGCCTGAAATGACCATCGAGGAGAGCCTCTTCGCCGGCCGCTGGCCGAAGAAGAGGTTCGGGCGGATCGATTGGAAGACCATTCGGCAGAAGACGCTTCAACTGCTTAAGCAGGAAAACCTGCCCTATGATCCGGAAACCAAGCTGAAGGATCTGTCGATCTCCAACCTTCAGATGTTGGAAATTCTGAAGGCCATTTCCAGAGATGCGGACATCATCATCATGGATGAGCCGACCTCGTCCATTACCAACAAGGAAATCGAAATTCTCTTTGAGAAGATCGCCGATCTTCGTGCTCGTGGAAAGGGCATCGTCTACATCTCGCACAAGATGGACGAAATCTTCCGCATTGCCGACGAGATCTCGATCCTGCGCGACGGTAAGGTGATCGAGACTCGGCCCAAGGACAAGTTCGACATTGACTCCGTCATTGCTCTGATGGTCGGCCGCGCCCTGGGGCAAGGATATCCCAAGGAAGACGTTGCTGTCGGCGAAGTTGTCCTGGAAGTCGAGAATTTCAGCGGGCCCACGGGCTTTTCCGATATCTCCTTCAACGTCAAGAAGGGCGAGATCGTCGGCTTTGCCGGTCTGGTCGGCGCCGGGCGGACAGAGGTGATGCGTGCGCTCTTCGGCCTCGACGAGCGTTTCGGTGGAACCGTGAAGGTCCATGGCGCGCCGGTTAAGGTTCGCAATGTTCAGGACAGCATCAAGAACGGCGTTGTGATGCTGTCCGAAGATCGGCGGCGTTACGGCATCGTTCCGATCCGCGACGTCAAGGAAAACGTCACCTTGGCCTCGATGGACCAGTTTTTCCAGAAAGGGTACCTGCACAAGGCCAAGGAGAGAAGTCGGGTCGAAGAGATATGCAAGAAGATCAATGTGAAGATGGCATCCATTGATGTGCAAATCAGTACGTTGAGCGGCGGAAACCAGCAAAAGGTCGTCCTGTCTAAGTGGATGCTTCAGAATCCGGATATTCTCATTCTCGATGAACCGACGCGTGGTATCGACGTCGGTGCAAAGTTCGAGATCTACAAGCTGATGACGAACCTCGTAAGAGAGGGAAAGTCGATCATCATGGTCTCTTCTGAACTTCCGGAGCTGATCGGCATGTGCGACCGGATGTACGTGATGGCCGGGGGACGGATAACGGGCGAACTCGAGAGAGACGAGTTTTCTCAAGAAGTAATCATGCGTTACGCGATGAATATGACCAGAAAAGCGGTCTGATCGCTGACCAGAGCAGTTCCAGCAAAAGTGGGAACCGGTTTTGCGTCCGGAACTGCGCCTTAACAAAGAGATAGAGCTTTTTGGGTGAGCCCGAATTCACCGGAAAAACTCGAGTTGACGAGATCTAAAGGGGCGGAAAATGAACAACCTGATGACGAGGGAGAAGTGGCAGACCATCAAGTCGCGATACTCCATTTATTTGGTCCTTATCGCTATGATCATTGTCTGCAATCTTCTGAGCCCGAATTTTCTATCCGCGCGAAATATATCGAACATCTCGGTTCAGATTTCCGTCACGACGATCTTAGCCTTCGGTGAAACAATCCTCATCATCGGCGGCCTCCTGGACCTTTCCTGTGGCTCGGTTCTGGCACTGGCGGGCGTCTTTTCGGTCTACGTCTTCAAGGAAACGGGCTCGCTGTCCCTTGCCTTCGCCGTCGGTCTGATCGTCGGTGTGCTCTGCAACTTCGTCAATGGCATCCTCGTCCGGCGCTTCAATATTCCAGCGTTCATCGCAACGCTGGCGATGATGACGATGGCCAGAGGTATCGCTTTGCTCTTCACGAAGGGCCAGAACATCTACCAGATTGGCGATTATATCTGGTTCGGACAGGGAAATATTGGATTTATTCCGATCCCAGTCTTGTTCATGATCCTTATCGGCATTCTGACCTGGTACATTCTTGGCCATACA
Source organism: Pleomorphomonas sp. PLEO (assembly GCF_041320595.1). NCBI lineage: Bacteria > Pseudomonadati > Pseudomonadota > Alphaproteobacteria > Hyphomicrobiales > Pleomorphomonadaceae > Pleomorphomonas > Pleomorphomonas sp. PLEO. The sequence continues at coordinate 4,585,495 of NZ_CP166625.1, read as the reverse complement.
AGCTTCGGTCGCTCGCTCTACGCGGTGGGGGGCAACGAAGAGGCGGCCCGGGCCTCCGGCATCAATATCGGTCGGATCAAGGTCGGCGCCTATCTGATCAACGGTGTCTTCGTGGGCCTTGCTGGCATCATATTGATGGCCCGCACCAACGTCGGCGCCCCCAACTCAGGTCAGGGCTACGAATTCGAAGCTCTGACAGCCGCGATCATCGGCGGTACCAGTTTTTCCGGCGGGCTTGGAACGGCCGGAGGAACGCTTGCCGGCGCGTTCATCGTTGGGTTCCTTAACAATATCATGAATTTGGCCGGCGTGGATTCGTATCTGCAGCAAGTCATCAAGGGCGCGATCATCGCCCTGGCTGTCGGCTACGACATGTGGGCCAAAGTCAATCGCACCAGGAAGACTCTTGGCGCGGCCAAAATACCGACTGAGCGAAAGGAGGCTAAAGGTTAGTGCATTCGCTTTGGAGGATTAGTGGGGCCGTATCTGTCGATAGTTGCCCCTTCGGTAGGATATCTTGGAGGAGATACAAATGACGAAGTTTATGAAAACGCTCCGTACCGTTACGGCTGTGGCTGCCCTGTGTTTGGCTGCGACGACGGTTGCTCAGGCTCAGAACTATAAGATCGCGTTCATCGCCCGCGCCCAGGCCGACTCCTTTGCCGCCTGGCTGGCCAACGGCATCATGGACGAAGTCAAGAAGTACCCGGATATGACGGTCGACGTCATGGACTCCCAGGCGGACGATGCCAAGGAGAACGCGTTCATCGAGAACTCCGTCGCCAACAAGTACGACCTGATCATCGTTCAGCCGAACAACGGCGAAGCTCAGCGTCCCTATGTCGAGCAGGCCGTCAAGGATGGCGTCAAGGTCATTACCACCAACGCGCGCATCAAGAACATCCCCGGCTCATCATCGGTCGACGCCGATCCGTATGAGCAGGCTGCCGTGAACGCCCGTCTGGCTATCACCCAGATCCCGCAGGGCGCCAACGTTGTCGTTCTGGACGGTCCGTCAGGCAACATGCACGCCGATATGCGTCGTGACGCCTGGCAGAAGGAATTCTTCGACAAGCGTACCGACGTGAAGATCGTCGGCGAGCAGATTGCGCATTGGAACAAAGAAGAAGCCATGCGCTACATGGAAGACTGGGTCCAGGCCAACGACAAGATCGACGCCATCGTATCCATGAACGACAACATGGCCGCCGGCGCCCTGGAAGTCGTCAAGGACGATCCGAAGTTCGCCAAGATCCTCGCCTACGGCGTCGACGGTACCGCTGAGGCGATGCTGCTGATCCAGTCTGGCAAGATGACGTCCACGGCGCTGCAGAATGCCTATGACCTCGCCGCCAAGAACGTCAGCGTTGCTCATGACCTGCTGACCGGCAAGATCACCCAGATCGACACCGACATCGATTGCCCGCTGGTGACCAAGGACAACGTCGCCACGTTCATCGAGATCCACAAGAAGTCGGGCGCCATCAAGTAATTGGCGCAATAATACAATAACCTATGGGGCGGGATCGTTATCCCGCCCCTTTTTATTTGAACGTCTTCAAGACTTAGCCTGGCGAAGCCGCAGTGCATTGGCAATGACGCTGACCGAGGAGAGCGCCATGGCCGCGGCGGCGACCACCGGCGACAGAACCACGCCGAAGGCGGGATAAAGCACGCCGGCGGCAATCGGAATGCCGGCGACGTTATAGACAAAGGCAAGAGCCAAGTTCTGGCGGATATTGCGCATGGTTGCCTGGCTCAGCTGACGCGCCTTGACGATGCCGCTGAGATCGCCGCGCAGCAACGTCACACCGGCGCTTTCGATAGCAACATCGGTCCCCGTTCCCATGGCGATGCCGACATCGGCCGCTGCGAGCGCCGGTGCGTCATTCACACCGTCGCCTGCCATGGCGACGATCTTGCCCTGCCTACGCAAGGCCGCGACCACGTCGCCCTTCTCGGCGGGCAACACTTCCGCTTTCACCTCGTCGATACCCAGGCGACGGGCGACGGCCTCGGCGGTAGCGCGATTGTCGCCAGTCAGCATGACGATGTGGATACCATCAGCCTGCAAAGCGCGGAGCGCCTCTTGTGTCGAAACCTTCACTGGGTCGGCGATGGCGATGACCCCGGCGGGATGGCCATCGATGGTGGCGAGAATGGCCGTCGCACCTTCATTCCGGAGCGAGGCGGCGATGGATTCGAGCTCGGCGGCCTCAATCCCCGCTTCTTGCAGAAGTCGCCTATTGCCGAGCAGGATGCGCCGATCCTCCACCGTTCCGGCAACGCCTTTACCTGAGGGAGCGTCGAAATCGGCAGTCGGCTTTAGTCGCAGTCCGCGTTCTTCGGCCGCTGCCACGATAGCGGCGGCCAGCGGATGCTCGCTCGCACGCTCCAAGCTGGCGGCCAAAGTTAGCAATTCGGCTTCGTCAACGCCCGGCAGCGTCTTGATCGCCGTCACCTTCGGCTTGCCTTCGGTGAGCGTTCCCGTCTTGTCGACGACGAGCACGTCGACCTTTTCCATGCGTTCCAGCGCCTCCGCATCGCGGATGAGCACACCCTGGCTTGCCCCACGCCCCACGCCCACCATGATCGACATCGGCGTGGCGAGGCCGAGTGCGCACGGGCAGGCGATGATAAGCACGCTGACGGCGGCAACCAGGCCATAAGACAGGGACGGCGACGGGCCGAATACCGCCCAGGCGATAAAGGCGAGTGCGGCAGCTGCCAGAACCGCTGGCACGAACCAAGCCGAAACCTGATCGGCAAGTCGCTGGATCGGAGCGCGAGAGCGTTGTGCCTTCGCCACGGTCTCAACGATCTGGGCCAGCATCGTGTCGGCCCCGATCCGGTCGGCGCGCATGACGAAGCTGCCTTGTCCGTTGAGCGTGCCTCCGATCACCTTGGCGCCGGCCGTCTTGGCCACAGGAAGCGGTTCGCCGGTGATCATGGATTCATCGACGTTGGAGCGACCCTCCAGCACTTCGCCATCCAGCGGCACCTTGTCGCCGGGGCGGACACGCAGCCGATCGCCAACTACGATTGCAGTGAGTTCGACTTCCAGCTCGCTGCCATCGGCGGCGAACTGGTGAGCCGTCGCCGGCGCAAGGTTGAGCAGCGCCTTGATTGCGCCCGACGTTCGCTCACGCGCCCTGAGTTCGAGAACCTGCCCGAGCAATACGAGCACTGTAATAACCGCCGCGGCTTCGAAATAGACGGCCACGGCGCCCTCCGAAGTCCGGAACTCCGCCGGGAACAGCCCCGGTGCGAAGGTGGCGACGATGCTGTAGACCCAGGCGATGCCTGTACCCATGGCGATCAGGGTGAACATGTTGAGAGCGCCGCTGACCACCGATCTCCAGCCGCGCACGAGGAACGGCCAACCGGTCCAGAGAACCACAGGCGTCGCTAGCAGAAATTGCAAGACGGCCGAAAGGTGCGGTCCAATGAAATGGTCGAGGCCGAGGAAATGTCCACCCATCTCCAGCGCGACGATGGGCAGGGTCACGACGAGGCCAGCCTTGAACCGGCGGGTCATGTCGATCAGTTCCGGGTTCGGCTCGTCTGTGGCGGAGGCCACCTCGGGTTCCAGCGCCATACCGCAGATCGGGCAAGTTCCTGGCCCCGTCTGGTGGATTTCCGGATGCATCGGGCAGGTGTAAATCGTGCCCTTCGGTGCGGCGCTGTGCGCTTCGACAGCGGTGGGCGCGAGGTAGCGTTGCGGATCGGCCTTGAATTTCGTGAGGCATCCTTCCGAGCAGAAATAGTAGGTCGCCCCACCGTGTTCGGTTCGGTATTTGGCAGTGGCGGGATCGACCGTCATGCCGCAGACCGGATCCTTGACCGTCTGGGCATTACTTTCTGATGCGGGGTGATGATGGTGGCCGTGGCATCCCTCGCCATCGCAACGGCCGTGCTCCCCGTGATCGTGGGCTTCGCGTTTCGAGGACTCCCCGTCGTGAGCCTGCGGGGAAGAGCCGTGGTGATGATCTTGCGGCATGTCGCGCTCCGTTTCGGTTCGGCGCCGCCAAATTGGACGGCGGTGGTGATGTCACCGACGATCGACCTTCCCATCATGGTAAGGTCAAGCGTATAATTGTCGTCGAACCGAAGGTGCTGAGCGTACAACCAAGGCGAAGGCGCCAGGTTCCGATCGTCTCCATGAAGGATCGTCCTATGAACATCGGCGAAGCGGCCAAGGCGTCGGGCGTCACGGCCAAAATGATCCGCTACTATGAATCAACGGGCCTGCTGCGGCCGGCGGCTCGGCGTGACAATGGTTACCGCGACTATGGTGCCGTCGACGTTCACGAGCTGCGCTTCATTCGACGGGCGCGCGGGTTGGGGTTCGAGATGGTCGAGATCGCCGAACTGCTGTCGCTTTGGCGCGACGGTAATCGCGCCAGCCGCGACGTTCACCACGTGGCAAGCGAGCACATCGAGTCTCTAAGGACTCGCATTGCCGAGATGCAGGGTATGGTCGACACCTTGTCCAACCTGGTCGTCTGTTGCCACGGTGACGATCGCCCCGACTGCCCTATCCTTGCTGATCTCGGCGGCGGCGTCGGTGCCGGCCAACCGCTCGAGCCGGTCAACAAACGCCGTCAGCACGCCTGACATGGCAGACGGTTTGCAAACAGGAATATCGGCTATGAAACCTTTCCTCGCAGGGCGAGGAAGTCCAGCAGCGCCCGCACCCGCGAGGGGAGGGGGCCGCCCTGGCCGGTATGGATGGCGTGGAACGTCTCGCGATCGCCGGGATTCAGCTCTTCGAGAACCGGGACAAGCCGACCTGCGGCAATGTCGCCACGAACCGTGAAGCCGGCAAGGCGTGCAAGGCCGGCACCGCCGAGCGCCAACCGCTGCAACGCTTCGCCATCGCTCGCCGTCACGCGTCCCACGGTAGGGATGACCACCGTTTCGCCATTTGCCTTCATCGGCCATCCGTCGAGCACGCGGACATAACCGAAGCCAAGGCGAGTGTGGTGATCGAGGTCGTCGATGGTCTTTGGCTCGCCGAAGCGGGCCAGATATGCGGGTGCCCCAACGACGACCATTGCGCTATCGCCGAGCTTGCGAGCAACCAGACTGGAACTCTTGAGCGGTCCGGCGCGAACCGCCACATCGGTGCGCTCCGACAAGAGATCGACGACTAGGTCGGTCTGGATCAGATCTAGCGTCACGCCGGGGTTGCGCTCCAGAAACTCCGGCAGGATCGGCGCGAGCACATGGGTGGCGTACGACGCACTGGTGTTCAGCCGGATACGGCCTACCGGCTGTTCGCCGGCGCCGGCACTCCGCTCGGCGTCCTCGATATCGGCCAGAATGCGCGTCGCCCGCTCATAGAAGGCGCACCCCTCCGGCGTCAGCTGAAAAGCGCGGGTCGAGCGATTGACGAGACGCGTTCCAAGCCGCGTTTCCAAGCGTGCGACCAGCTTGCTGACGGCCGACGGCGTCATGCGACACACGCGGGCGGCGGCGGAAAAGCCGCCCTGCTCGACGACGCAAACGAAAACCTCCATTTCGCCCGATCGATTGATTTCAGAACGCGCCATTGTTCCTTCAATTCATAGGTGATGTTCCAATAGGCATTCTATATCACGTACGATGCGACGTCTATCTTCTGCCCACCGATATCAACCCAGTGGGTCAGATCATGCCGTTAGCTCTTTACGCCCTGACAGCCGGTGCTTTTGGCATCGGCGTCACGGAATTTGTCATCATGGGATTGCTGCTGGAGGTCGGCGCCGATTTCGGCGTCTCGATCGCTACGGCGGGTCTACTGATCTCGGGTTATGCGCTCGGTGTCGTCGTTGGCGCGCCGGTCCTGACGGTCTTGACCGCGCGCTGGCCGCGCAAGACCGTGCTGCTCGCCCTGATGGTCGTCTTTATCGCCGGCAACGCCGCCTGCGCCCTGGCGCCGGGCTATGGATTCCTCATGGCTGCGCGGGTGTTGACCGCGCTCGCCCATGGCACCTTCTTTGGGGTTGGATCTGTGGTGGCGACAGGCCTTGTTTCTCCTGATCGCAAGGCATCGGCTATCGCTGTGATGTTCACCGGACTGACGGTTGCCAACATTCTCGGGGTACCGCTCGGAACATGGATCGGCCAGCAGTTTGGATGGCGCGCGACTTTCGCTGCCGTAACCCTGGTCGGGCTTGCCGCTTTCGCGGTCATCGCGCTCTTCGTACCCAGGGATGACCGGCCAACCGACGCTGAAGATTGGCGAGCCGACCTTGCAGCCATCCTCCGCGTACCCGTGCTGCTTGGTCTCCTCACCACGGTTCTCGGCTATGCCGGAGTCTTCGCGGTCTTCACCTACATCGCTCCGATGCTGACCCGCATCAGCGGCTTCAGTGAGGCGGCCGTGTCGCCCATCCTGCTCGTCTTCGGTGGCGGGCTGGTCGTTGGCAATCTCGTTGGCGGCAGACTAGGGGATCGGGGCGTTCTTGCCGCGGTGTTCGGCACGCTGATCGCGCTGGCTCTGGTTCTGGCGGCGATGACGCTAGGTCTCGGCTCGCCCATCGCGGCGGTCCTACTCACCGGGTTGCTCGGTGCCGCCGGTTTTGCCACCGTCGCGCCACTCCAGATGTGGGTGCTATCAAAGGCGGAGGGCGCCGGCCAGAACCTCGCTTCATCTTTGAATATCGCTGCTTTCAATCTCGGCAACGCCATTGGTGCCTGGGCAGGTGGTGAGGTGATCGACCATGGCCCCGGCCTCGCCTTCGTGCCGCTGGTCGCGGCGTTGTTCCCGGTGGCGGCGGTCGTCGTCGCTCTGATGGCAGTCACGGTCAGCCGTCGCTCGACCCAGGTTTATCCATCAACCTGACACAGAAAATGCCCCATGCCGGCAGAAGCCCTTGCGAGTTGCCAAGGAGTGGCTGGCCGCCGAACTTTTCCCGTCGATCCTCAGAAAGGACCATTCCATGGACTATCGTTTTCTCGGACGCTCCGGCCTCAAGGTGCCGGTCTTGAGTTTGGGTACCGGCACATTTGGCGGTACAGGGCCGTTGTTCGGCGCCTGGGGCAATACCGACGTCGAAGAGGCGCGCCGTCTCCTCGACATTTGCCTGGAGGCCGGCGTCAACCTGTTCGATACGGCCGACGTCTATTCCTCCGGCGCGTCCGAGGAGGTGCTTGGTGCCGCCCTCAAAGGACGACGCGACAGCGCGCTCATCTCGACCAAGACCAGCCTGCCGATGGGCGATGGCCCGAATGATGCGGGTTCGTCGCGCTTCCGCCTGATCCGTGCCGTCGAGAACGCGCTGAAGCGGCTCGGCACCGACTATATCGATCTCCTGCAACTGCATGCCTTCGACGCGGCGACGCCGGTGGAGGAGGTGCTGTCCACGCTCGATACGCTCGTGCGATCCGGTAAGGTCCGTTACGTCGGTGTATCGAATTTCTCCGGCTGGCAGATCATGAAAGCTCTGGCCGTTGCCGATCGCCATGGCTGGCCGCGCTATGTCGCCAATCAGGTCTATTACTCGCTGATCGGCCGCGATTACGAATGGGATTTGATGCCGCTTGGCGCCGATCAGGGGCTCGGGGCGTTGGTATGGAGCCCGCTGGGCTGGGGTCGACTGACCGGAAAGATCAAACGCGGTATGCCCTTGCCCGAGGGAAGCCGCCTGCATGACACGGCAAGCTACGGGCCGCCGGTGGAAGACGAACACCTCTATCGTGTCGTCGAGGCGCTGGAGGAGGTTGCCGCCGAGGTGGGCAAGACCGTGCCGCAAGTCGCGCTCAACTGGCTGATCCGGCGGCCGACCGTGTCGTCCGTCATCATCGGCGCCCGCAACGAAGATCAGCTACGCCAGAACCTCGGCGCCATCGGCTGGGCGCTTACCGTCGAGCAAATCGCCAGGCTGGATGAGGCCAGTGCTGTCGCCGCTCCCTATCCGCACTTTCCGTATAGACGGCAGGAAGGCTTCGCCCGCCTCAACCCGCCGATAGCTGGATGAGGCAATGGCGCATCGCAACCGGCCCTCTGGTGACGCATGCTGACAGCAGGCCGCGGTAGCATTCGCCGTCATGAATGCTGCCGAGTCTGTCCGACAAGCAAAGCTCGGCCCAGGGAGTTCAGCATGATACTGCACCGAGGCCGCCTGATCGACCATATCCAACTCAGGGCCAGGGACCTTCCCGCCACGGCGAAATTCTATCGCGCAGCGCTCGGCGCGCTCGATATTCCGCTTCTGGCCGACGACGACTGGCATCTTGCCTGCGATGAACTCTGGATCGACGCATTGGGAGAGGATGAAAGCGCGGCGACGCACGTGCATCTGGCGTTCCAGGCGAACGACCAGGAGGTTGTCAGGCTGTTCCATCAGGCTGGGCTGGCCGCTGGCGGCCGCGATAACGGCGGACCGGGAGAGCGATCCTACCAGCCCGGCTATTACGCGGCCTTCCTGCTCGATCCGGACGGCAACAACATTGAGGCGGTCTTCCATGGTGCCGCCCCTCGTTCCGTGACTTCGGTGGAGATCGATATCGGGGAGTAGTCCCCCGTCGTCAGCCTCGACCTTTTGTCAGATAAATGCGAGGCTCTTCCCGATGACATTCGGTGGGTCCATTGACCGACCCGATCGATACGCTCCGAGGGGACGAAGGGAGAGGCAATCCATGGCCAAGTTACGTTGGGGCATTCTGGCGACCGGGTGGATCGCCGATCTCTTTGTCCAGGATCTCCTCGACAACGAAATCGAGGTGACGGCGGTTGGCTCGCGGTCCATCGAAAAGGCGGTCGCCTTCGCCACCAAACACGGCATCCCCAGGTCGCATGGCAGTTACGAGGCGCTTGCCGCCGATCCAGAGGTCGATGTCGTCTACATTGCGACACCGCACCCCTTCCATGCCAGCGCAGCGGAGCTCTGCATTGCCGAAGGCAAGCACGTCCTCATCGAAAAGTCCTTCACGCTGACCGGCGCGGAGGCTCGCCATCTCCTCCAACTTTCACGCAAGCACGACGTCGTCGTTCTTGAGGCCATGTGGACACGCTTTCTGCCACATATGGTCCGGCTGCGCGAGGCATTGGCCAGCGGGATGATCGGCGAGATCCGCACTCTCTTGGCAACTCACACTCAGGACTTGCCCGACGACCCGAACCACCGCCTCAACGCGCTGGAACTCGGCGGCGGCGCTTTGTTGGATCTGGGCATCTATCCGATCTCCTTTGCTTTCGACATTCTGGGGCAACCGAGTGAGGTTCTTGCTTCGGGCCGCCTGAAGTCGACCGGCGCCGATGCTGAGGTGTCTACCCTGTTCCGCTATGCGAACGGCGCCAGCGCTTTGACAGTGTCCGCCAGCGATGCGCCGGGCAGCAATCGCGCCGAAATCAACGGCACGGAAGGCCACGTCGAGATCGACGGGGTCTGGTACACGCCGACCAGTTTCCGCATCTACGATAGCCAGAAGAACCTGCTCGAGGAGTTCAAGCCGGCCGAAATGAAGGGGCGCGGCATGCACTTCCAGGCCGTCGAACTTGAGCGGTTGGTCGCCGCGGGCGAGCGGACCAGCCCCATTCTGCCGCTCGAGCAAAGCGTCGCCATCATGGAAACACTCGACGCCATCAGAAAGCAGATCGGCGTGATCTATCCCAGCGAGGCGAACAAGTCCGGCTGAGCGAGGACACCTCGGAATAGAAAGCGGTCGCGACATTGTCGCGACCGCCAACACTCTCAAACCTTGGCCTGCCGTTAGCCGACGAAGCCTTCCAGCACCAGGACGCCGATAAGGCCGATCACCGAGACGAGCGTGGAGAGAACCGTCCACGTGCCGAAGGTCTCCTTCATCGTCAGGCCGAAATACTCCTTGAACATCCAGAAGCCGGCGTCGTTGACGTGGCTGCAGATGGCCGAGCCCGCGCCGGTGGCCAGCGTCACCAAGGCAAGGTTGACGTTGTGCGTCGCCAGCATTGGGATGACGAGGCCAGCCGTCGAGATGGCGGCAACCGTCGCCGAGCCGAGCGAGATGCGCAGCAGCGCTGCGACACCCCAGGCGAAGATCAGCGGCGAAGCGTTCGAACCGGCGAACAGGTCGGCCACATACTTGCCGACGCCGCCGTCGATCAGCACCTGCTTGAAGGCGCCGCCGCCACCGATGATCAGCAGCATCATGCCGATATGGCTTGCCGCCGAGGCGCAGGAGGCCATGACGTCCTTGACGGGGATGTTGCGTTTGACGCCCATGGTCCACATGGCGAACAGTAGCGACACCACCATCGACACCGAGGCGTCGCCCACCAGGCGGATGACGGCGAAGCCTGTATTGTCGGCAATGCCGGCCTCGCTGCGGATCACCGCGATGATGGCAGCCACCGACATCATGATCACCGGCAGCATGGCGGTGAGCACGGAGATGCCGAAGGCCGGAGTCTTGTCGAGGTCGAGGGTCTTGAAGGAGCCGATCGCTTCAAGATCGGCGCGCTTGGCGAAGCCCGACGGCACGATCCGCTTGGCGATGGCGTTATAGATCGGGCCGGCGATGATCACCGCCGGAATGGCGATAAGGATGCCATAGACCAGAACCTGCCCAATGTCGGCGCCGTATTCGCCGGCAATCACCGTCGGGCCGGGGTGCGGCGGCAGGAAGGCGTGGGTGGCCAGCAGCGCGGCGCACATCGGCACGCCAAGATGCAGCGGCGACAGCTTCATCTGCTTGGCCATGGTCAGCACGATCGGCACCAGCAGCACCAGACCGACTTCGAAGAACAGCGCAATGCCGATGATGAACGAGGCGACGACCACCGCCCACTGCACGTTTCGCTCGCCGAACTTCTCGATCAGTGTCACGGCGATGCGTTGGGCGCCACCGGCGTCGGAGATCAGCCGACCCAGCATGGCGCCGAGGCCGAAGATCAGCGCGATGTGGCCGAGCGTGCCGCCGAGGCCGCTCTCGATGGATTTCACCACCTTGTCGAGCGGCAGGCCGAGAGCCAGCGCGACGCAGAAGGAGACGATGATCAGCGAAACGAACGTATTCAGTTTCAGCTTCATGATCAGAACCAGCAGCAGCACGATGCCGGCGACAACGATGACTAAAGGCATTTCCTCTTCCCTTGGTTTGGTTTGCGGTGCCGGTCCGGCCGGCGAGACAACAGGCCACCCACGCCGGATCGGCGGTGTCGCCGCTCCGGTGCCTCTGGCCTGTCGCGTTGTTCGGATGGACGGCCGGCCCCCTCGGCCGCCGTGCCCTCCACTTGCACCGGCTCGGAGTGCCGGCGGACTCTCGGGAGAGAGACGTTGCCTCTCCCCCGCGTTCCTTAGTTCGCTTTGGCAGCTAGCGCGGCGCGGCCGGCTTCGAGCACTTCGATAATCCTGTCAGCGTCATAGACGCAGCCTCGCCACGTGCCGCCGCTCGCCGCCTGCAACGCCGCCCAGAGACGGGTGTCGTCGGGCAATTCGGCCTGCGGCGCCAGGTCCGGATGCCGCGGACGAGCGGCCAGGATGGCGGCACCTTCCTCGGCCGTAACAGGCTTGTCCTCAGTGCCCAGGAAGTTCAGCGATCCGGTCAGCTTGCGGCAGTCGACAACCATCTCGACGACGTCGCCATCGCACAGCTTGCCAATAGGGCCGCCGGCCAACGCTTCCGGTCCGACATGACCGACGCAAGCGCCGGTGGACACACCCGAGAAGCGAGCGTCGGTGACCAATGCCACGTGCTTGCCGTAGGACAGGTGCTTCAGGGCGGAGGTGACCTGGTAGGTTTCCTCCATGCCGGTACCTGACGGTCCGGCACCGATCAACACCATCAGGTCGCCGGCGACGATCTTGCCGGACTTGATGGCGTGGATGGCGTCGACCTCGGAAACGAAGATCTTGGCCTTGGCCTTGTGGCGGTAGACGCCGTCTTCGCCGATCACCGAGGGGTCGATGGCCGTCGACTTGATGACCGAACCCTCCGGCGCGATGTTGCCGACGGGGAAGGTGATGGTGGACGTCAGGCCGCGAGCCGCCGCCTTGGCTGGCGGCATGATCACGTCGTCAGGGCTGACGCCGTCCTGCTTTTGCAGCAACTCGCGGAAGCGGCGGCGGCGTTCGGACGTCTCCCACCAGTCGAGATTGGCGCCGAGCGTCTCGCCGGTCACGGTGAGAACGTCGAGGTTGAGAAGGCCGAGCGCCCGGAGGTGCAGCATCACTTCCGGCACGCCGCCCGCCATGAAGGCGCGGACGGTGGGGTGGTAGATGGGGCCGTTGGGAATGACGCTGACGAGGCGCGGCACCCGCCGGTTCACCGCCGTCCAGTCGTCGACTGATGGCATGGGCAGTCCGGCCGCATGGGCGATAGCCGGAATGTGCAGCAGCAGGTTGGTCGATCCGCCGAAGGCGGCGTGTACCACCATTGCGTTCTCGATTGCCTTCGGCGTGAGGATGTCCTTGGTGGTGATACCGCGCTCTTCGAGCTGAAGCACCGCTCGAGCCGACTGGCGGGCGATCTCCAGCCAGACCGGTTGGCCGGACGGCGACAGCGCCGAGTGCGGCAGGGCGATGCCGAGCCCCTCGGAAACCACCTGCGACGTGCCGGCGGTGCCGAGGAATTGGCAACCGCCACCGGCCGAAGCGCAGGCCCGGCAGCCGAGTTCACTGGCCTCTTCCAGCGTCAATTCGCCGTTGGCGAAACGGGCACCGATGGTCTGCACCTTGCCGGCATCCTCGCCCTTGGTCGGCATCAGCGTGGCGCCACCGGGCACGAGAATGGTCGGCAGGTCGTGCTGGGCGGCCAGCGCCATCATCAACGCCGGCAAGCCCTTATCGCAGGCGGCGATGCCAATGACGGCCTTGCGCACCGGCGTCGAACGGATCAGCCGACGGAAGACGATGGCTGCGTCATTGCGGTAGGGCAGGGAGTCGAACATGCCAGTGGTGCCCTGCGTGCGACCATCGCAAGGGTCGCTCACATAGGCGGCGTAGGGAACGCCACCGGCCTTGGCGACCTCGCGGGCCGCCGCTTCGAACTGAAGCGGCGTCTCGTAATGGCCGGTATGCAGACCGAGCGCCACCGGCTTGCCGTCGGCGCCGCGAATGCCGCCGGTGACGCCGATCACCAGCACTTCCTTGCCGTTGAGCTTTGCCGGGTCCCAGCCCATGCCGGCGTTGAGCGTCATGCCGAAGATATCGCCACTCGGGCGGTTGATCAGCATGTCCGGCGTCAGCGGCAATTTGCCAGCGGGGCCTGGAGCATTGGTTGCCGAGGCGTAGATCGTCTCGTTGCTCTCGTCGTAGATTTCCTTGATGGACATGAGGATCCTCCCTCCAAGGGCTGTTTGATTATTTGACGAGTCCGGCCCGCTTCAGCAGGTCGGCGAGGCGGGCGAGCTTGTCAGCGGCGAGCGGGCCGGCGGGCGGCAGGCAATAGGTGGAGATGTCGAGGCCGGTGAGGCGCATCGCTTCCTTGACCACGTTCACGAACGGCGTGTCGAGGCCGTACATCGAGGGAAGGCGGATCAGGCGGCTGTGCAGCTCCACGGCCTTGGTGAAGTCGCTGGCACGGAAGGCTTTGAAGATGCCGATGGACAGCTCCGGCGCGAAATTGCCGCTCGCCGAAATGGCCCCCGCGCCGCCTAGCATCAGTGTGGTGAGCAGGTGGTCGTCATAGCCGGCGAACACCTGGAAGCCGGGGCGAACGGCGCTGACGACGTTGATCATCTCGCGGATGTGGCCGATGGAATCCACTGTCTCCTTGATGCCGACCACGTTGGGTGCCGCCTCGACCACCGACTTCACGAAGGCGGGCGTCAGATCCTGGCCGGTAAGGAAGGGGATGTTGTAGAGCAGTACCGGCAGCTTGGTCGCGGCGGCGATATCGGTGAAATACTTGAGCAGACGCGGCTCGGTGACCTTCCAGTAGGAGGGATTGACCACGACGATGCCGTCGGCACCGATGGCTTCCGCGTGCACGGTAAGTTCAATGGCCTCACGCGGATTGTTGGAGCCGACGCCGACCAGCACCTTGGCACGACCGGCCGCCTGCTTGACCGCGAATTCGGCGACCATCTTCCGCTCGGCGGTGGTCATCTGGGAGAACTCGCCGCCGGTGCCGCAAATGAACAGGCCATCCACCCCGGCGGCGACTAGCTTCTCGATCACCAGCGCCTGCCCCTTCGGGTCGAAGGCGCCTGCCTCGGTAAAGATGGTCGATACTGGCGGAATGATGCCTTCGAAACGCGTTGCTACCATCGGAAACTCCTGAGCCTTATATCTAGGCGTTCTACATTATAGAACGATGTTTTATAATGTCGTACGTTAGCGGCGGCGGATGGTTCGGTAAATCCGGGATGCTGTGTAGGCAAAGACCCGCATCATTCAGCCGCCGCGTCGGAAGGCGAATGGTTCGAAGGGTGCTATGTTTCTGCTGGAAAAGGATAATTTCCAGAATGGAGTGTCGACTGGAATTCAGGCGTCACGCGCCGGATTAGCGCCGCCGCCTTCCTTCCGCTCTTGGATTGCGATCGCCGGCGCACTAATCGAACTAAGTTCAAGAATCGCAGGCTCTGGTCCTGCTGCCGGAGTTGCCGTGAGATGCCCCTAATTCAGGCCGTGGAGCGCGCCCTCAATATCCTGGAGCTTTTCAGCGAACAGAAGGTGGAGCTCAACCTGGCCGAGATCAGCCAGATGACGGGGCTGCACAAGAGCACTCTGCATTCGCTTCTGAAGACCTTGCAATCTCAAGGTTATATCGAGCAGACGGAATCCAATGCCCCCTATCGCCTCGGCGTGAAACTCCTGGAGCGCGGCTATCTCGTGCAACGCTCGCGCGATTTCATCGCCGTCGCGCGGCCCTATCTGGAAGAGCTGTCGGAGAAAACGGGCCAGACGGTCCATCTGGGCGTGCTCGATGGAAAATCAGGCGTTTACGTCGACAAGGTCGAGGGGACACGTTCCATCATCGTCTATTCCAGGATTGGCCGGCGCATGCCGATCCACACAACGGCGATCGGCAAAGTCTTGCTCGCCTTCCAGCAGCCGGCCATCATCGGCAAGACTCTCGATGGCTATGATTTTGCAAGCTCCACCGAGAACACGATTACCCGGCGCGACGTGTATGAAGCGGCGCTCGCCAGGGTGCGGTCAGACGGTTTTGCCGTCGATGAGCAGGAAAATGTCCGGGGCTGCCGTTGTGCGGCGGTGCCCGTCTGGGGACACGACCGCAAGCTCGTTGCAGCCATTTCCATCTCGACGGTGGTCGAGAACGTGTCGATGGACGAGTTCAAGTTGCTTATAGAGCAACTGAAAGTCACCGGTGCCGGCATTTCGCACGACCTCGGCTATTGATCGAATGCCGCCTGTCCTCGGCGGTTCCATGGCACGCCCATGCACGGCGAGCTGAGCCGATCCGCGATTGGCCCGCATCCGCTATTGAAAGATGTTCCCCACGCCAAAGAATCAGATGTCACCGGCTGTCTTGTTCAGTGCGCCGGTGACATTCGATGGGTGGATTACATCGGGACTATTTCCCGCTGGCGATCAAACCGCTGTGGCTTTTGCCGATTTCGTTGCCTTGGCCCACCAGACCAATTCGTCGAGCGCAGCCTTCGCAGATGGCAGGAGGTTGGCCTCGATCGTTTCGATCGGCTTGTTGCCGCCCATTGGGAATACGGCCATGAAGTCTCCACCGCCGATATGAACCGCGGTCCGGGTCGACACCATCTGCAACTCGACGCCGATCCCCCGCAGATGTTCGATGGCACGCGCAGCACCCAGACCACCGTAGCCGATGGCCGTGAACGGTTTCCGGTTCCACTCGACGTAAGCCTGGTCGAGAGCGTTCTTGAGGGCCCCCGTAATCGAGCGATTGTATTCGGCGACGACGAAAATATAGCCGTCGAAACGGGCGATGGTCTGCTGCCAGCGGATCGCCGCGGGATCCTCGCTCGGCATCCACAAATTCGATGCCTTCTCGGCAAAGAACGGCAGCGAGAAGTCGCGCAGGTCGACGACTTCGACTTCCATGTCATCCCGCGCCTGAGCTTGCTTGAGCATCCACTGTGCCGGCTTGTCGGCGAAGCGGGTTGGCCGGGTGGAACCGATGATGAGAGCGATCCGAGGCTTAAGCGTCATGGTAACCTCTTGTATGCCGGTGTTGATAGGTAACCACATTACGATTAGTTTGCGACCTGACAAGCAGGCACTTTTGGGGCACTAGGTCACTTGCCTGAAACCGCGTGCTGGATGGGGAAGGGCGAGGGCCTGGGTCGCCTGGGCATCGTCAAACTATAGTTCGTGGCTTCGCCGCAAGGAAACCAGGCGTTTGGTACAATAAGGAGGAATCTTGCTGGCACCGGATCAACAAACGGAAACAGACCATTGCATCTTGATTGGTCGCATGTTGTCGCAGGTTACCGGTAAATGGACGATGCTGGTCGTTCGTGTATTGGGGCGTGGTCCGAGCCGCTTCAACGCGCTGCGCCGAGAGGTGGGAGAGATCAGTCAGAAAGTCTTGGCGTCCACACTCCGAGATCTTGAAGGAAACGGCTTCGTTGTTCGCACAGTGACACCCACCAAGCCGCCTCAGGTGGAATATGCGCTGACTGATCTCGGCCGCGATTTCCTGGTGCCGGTGCGATCGCTTGCTGAGTGGGTCGTCAATAACGCCGCGCGCATAGAGACTGCTCGGTCAGCCTATCTCGAGCAGGAGACGGGCGACAAATGACCAGCTTTGCAAACCAATAGATCTCTCAGCCGAGAGCCGTCGCCCCTTCCTCCGCGGTTCCCACCGCGCGCCGCAGCACGGCGAACAGGCGGCGGTCGCTGCTTTCCGGGAAGGACGAAGGTTCCGCCACGGCTTGGCCGCGCGCCTCCCATTCCTCCTGCGGAACCAGCACCTCCAGACGGCCGGTCGCCACGTCGAGCCTGACCATATCGCCATCCCGGACACGGCCGATCGGCCCGCCTCGCGCTGCCTCTGGCGTCACGTGGATGGCGGCCGGCACTTTGCCGGACGCGCCGGACATGCGACCGTCGGTGACAAGCGCCACCTTGCGGCCACGGTCCTGCAGCAGGCCGAGCGCTGGCGTCAGCTTATGCAGCTCCGGCATGCCGTTGGCCTGCGGTCCCTGGAAGCGGACGACGGCGACGAAGTCTTCGTCGAGCCCGGCCTTGAAGGCGGCGAGAAGCGCTTCCTGCGAGGCGAAAACGCGTGCTGGCGCCTCGACCGTCTGGTGGTCGGCCGCGACGGCCGACGACTTGATCACTGCTCGCCCAAGGTTGCCGGTCAACAGGTTGAGGCCACCGGTCTCCTGGAACGGAGCGTCGATGGATCGCACCACGGCCTCGTCGGCGCTGGCTTCAGGCGTTTTGTCGAAAACCAATGCGCCCGAGGCGTCGAGCCGGGGAGTTTGCTCATAAGGAGCAAGCCCCGCGCCGAGGATTGTCAGAACGTCGTCGTGCAACAGCCCGGCGCGCCGCAGTTCCCTCACCAGGAAGGGCACACCGCCCGCGTCGCGGAAGCCGTTGACGTCTGCCTTGCCATTTGGGTAGGCGCGCACCAGAAGCGGTGTCGCGGCCGAAAGCGCCGAGAAGTCGTCCCAGTCGATGATCAGGCCGGCGGCGCGGGCCATGGCAATCAGATGGATGGTCAGGTTGGTGGAGCCACCGGTGGCACAAAGCCCGACGATGCCATTGACGAAAGCGCGGGCGTCGAGCAACCGGCCGATCGGCAGACTGTTCTCTCCGGTGCCGGCAATGGCGATGGCGCGCGCTACTGCGGCGCGAGTGAGTGCATCGCGTAGCGGCGTGTCGGGCGCCACGAAGGCCGACCCCGGCAGCATCAGCCCCATGATCTCCATCAGCATCTGGTTGGTATTGGCGGTGCCGAAGAAGGTGCAGGTGCCGGGCGAGTGGTAGGACTTTGCTTCGGCTTCCAGAAGATCGGCGTCGGTTGCGGTGCCGGCGGCATAGGCTTGGCGCACGGCATTCTTCTCGGCATTGCTGAGACCGCTCGGCATCGGACCGGACGGAATGAACAGGGCCGGCAGATGTCCGAAAGCCAAGGCGCCCATGACGAGGCCGGGAACGATCTTGTCGCAGATGCCCAGCATCACCACCGCATCAAACATGTCATGCGACAGCGCGACGCCCGTCGACATGGCGATGACATCGCGCGAGAACAGGCTGAACTCCATGCCGGTACGGCCCTGCGTAATGCCGTCGCACATGGCGGGCGCGCCGCCGGCCACTTCGGCGACGGCGCCAAGCCGCCGCGCTTCCTCGCGGATGAGTTCGGGATAGCGCTCGTAGGGCCGATGCGCCGACAGCATGTCGTTGTAGGTGGTGACGATCCCGAGGTTGACAGCTTCGCCACCGACAAGACGCTGCTTGTCCTCAGTCGTGCAGGCGGCAAACCCATGGGCCAGGTTGGAGCAGGCCAGGCGGTGGCGTGCCGGACCGGCCGCGCGGATTGCCTCCCGCGCCCTTTCCATGCCGTCGAGATAGGCGGCGCGGCTTACTCGGCTGCGTCGTTCGATACGCTCGGTGACGTCTGCGATGATGGAGCGAACGGTCATTTGCGTCTCTTTTCCGTGTCGAGCCCGAGCGTGCCGAGCCGTGCCATGATGTCGTCGACGATGACCGCCGGCGGCGGCGAGATGTCGACCACAATGGCTCCGGCGGGCTCTTCCAGCGTAGCGAACTGGCTCGCCAGCAGATCGGGGTTCATGTAGTGGCCCTTGCGGGCGTTGAGGCGAGCGGCGATCGTCTCGGCGCTACCTTTGAGGAAGACGAAAACAGCATCGTCATGCGGCGACAGTTGGTCGCGATAGGCAGCTTTCAGTGCCGAACAGGCGATGACACGGCTCTCGCCGGCTGTTTGCCAGCCTTCTATGGCTTGTCTCAGAGCCAGGAGCCATGGCCGGCGATCGTCGTCGGTCAGCGGAATGCCGGCCCGCATCTTCTCGACATTGGCGGTGGGATGGAAATCATCGGCATCGGAGAAGCCGCAGCCCATGCGATCGGCGAGCAATTCGCCGACCGTCGTCTTGCCGCTCCCCGACACGCCCATGACGATAATGATCATCGTTTCCTCCCGGCCGCTTGCTGGTGCATCAGCGGGGGCTTCTCACCCTTATGTCATAGATACGGCCGGCCTCGATCGCGGCAAGCCTTCCACCATCAAGGCGACGACCATCGATCTCGACCCGCTGTTCGGTGAGGCCATCCTCGCGAGTGAAGGCGACGTTGAACGTCGCGCCGCGCAAGCGGCGGGTGAAGCTCAGCGTTTGCCAGGTCGAGGGAACCTGCGGTGCGATTACCGCGCCATTGCCGTCGCCGCGCACACCGCACAACTGCTCGACGACAGCCCGGTAGAACCAGGCGACGGTACCGGTGTTGAACAGGTTACTTGAGCGGCCGGCGGTGCGCGGGAACTGCCGGTAGGCGCCGCGATAGTAGTTGGGGATATAGACCGGCAGCTGCCCGCGTGCCGCGATGTCTTCCCGTTCGGGGTTGGTCAGCATGGCGCGCAACACGCTGAACCCTCGGTCGGCTTCTCCCACGTGATAGAGGGAGGCGGCGTAGAAGGCGGCAGCGTGATTATAGACCGCGCCGTTTTCGGCGGCGCCGGGCCACTTCTGGGTGACACGGCCGATATCTTCGCGCATGGCAGTGAACGACGGCGCGTGGATCTCCACGCCGTAGGGCGTGACCAACTGCTCGTCGATCGCTTTGAGCACGCGCGCCTTGCGGTCTTCGTCGGTGGCACCGCAGAGAAGCGCCCAGCTCTGGGCGTTGAGGAAGATACGGCCTTCCTTGTCGGTCGAAACACCGAAGACGACGCCATCGTCGGTGATGCCGCGCCCATACCAGTCGCCATCCCAGAGATGGCGATTGATGCTCTCGATCAGGGCGTCCGCTTCCGCCTTCAGCCAGACGGCGGTCTCCGCGTCGCCTTCGGCGGCGCAGACCTCGGACCACAGCGACATGGCATAGCTCGACGCTTCAGCCAGCCAGCCGGAAACGCCCTTGCCTTTGTAGCCGACCATGTTCATCGGGTCGCACCAGTCGCCCTGCTCGATGTAGGGAAGGCCGCGTTCGTCGACGGCCGCCGCCAGGAAGCGCAGCGCGCGCGTCACATGCTCGCGGACGCTCGCTGGCGTGGCGTCATCGGTCCAGACCACCATTTCATCGAGAACGGAGCGGTCGCCAGTCTCGTCGAGATAGGCCTTGGTGGTGATGGCCAGCCAGACGCCGTGGTCGGTGTGCGGCACCTGGTTGATGTATTTCAACTCGGCATCGGGCCTCAGTAGGATGCCGTCCGGCATCTTGCCGCTGACATGCTGCTGGCTCACGGCGTGCAGGAGGGCGTCGCGCGTCGTCTCCGGCCGGATGAACAGCATGCCGAGCGCGTCCTGCAGATAGTTGCGGGTCTGCGGATCGGTGGTCAGGCGGTTGGTATCGCCATGGTAAAATACCTGGCGCGGCAGCCAGTGATTGACGACATGGTTGAACGTTTCGTCGGGCGACTGGATTTCCAGGCAGCTGCGGCCGCCTTCCGTCACGTACTGATGGTAGTCTTGCCGGACCTTTTCGATATCGCCGTCGATGTACTTCGCCCGAAGCTCGGCGATTTCTGTCTTGTCTCGCGCCGGACCGAACACGAAGCGGAACGCCTCGCTGTCACCGCCCGCGATGGTGAGGTCCCACTGCATGATGCAGGCCGGGATCTCATAATAGGCCTCGCCATCCTGGAGATGGCCGCCGCCGGCGAGCGCCGAAGGATCATGTAGCCCACCTTCGCCTTCGAAGGCCTGCTGCGCCACCTCGAAATGGTCTGGGCGTCGGTCAGCAGCCAGGAAGGTCATATCCTTGAGGTGCTGATTTTTGAAATACTGCTCGATCTTCTGGTAGGGCGTGACCGAAGTACAAACCACCGCGTTGAGGGCAGGATCGAAATGCCCGCCCAAATTCATCCATGACATGAAGCCGACCGGGAAGAATGGTACGAAGGTTATGTTCTTCGTCCCAGCCGTCGTGTTGGTCACCTTAACCGTCCAGAGCTCGGCGACGTCATCCACCGGCAAAACGAGGCATAGCTCAACCCGGACGCCATCTTTTTCCACCAGCCAGCGAATGTCGGAAAGGCCGGGTTCGAAGGCGAAGCGATCGAGTTTGGCGCGCACCGGCTCGTAAGGCGCCGAAAACAACACGCCTGTGTCGTTGTCGCGCAGATAGAAGAAGCGGCCGGGATGATTGGGATAATAGCTCTGCTCCGGCAGCATGAACGTCTGGGCTGGGATGATCGGCGGATGGGCGTATTTGCGCGGCTCCGGGTCCATGTACTGGCTCACCGCATAGCCGCGGCTATTCATCTGGATCATCATCCGCCGGTTCCAAAGGTAGCCGGCGGAGTTGGGGGCCAGCGTCGGATCGTCCAGATGGAACCGGGTTCCGTTGTCGATGAAGCAGGGCATGGTTGTCTCTCGGAGGTGAATTGTTCGGCTACGAGTGGGACGGTCCCGTCGACTGCCGCACGGAGAGTGACGGTTCGAAATGCTCCTGGTAGGGCAGGTCGAGACCGTAGGTGAGATTGAGGAGCTGGTGGCAGGCCGACTGGCTCATCTCTTCGATCGGAGCATGGATCGTGCTGAGGGCAGGGGCGGTGAACGGTGTGAAGTCGACGTCGTCGTAGCCGAGAACGGATACGTCGCCAGGCACCGAAATACCGCGCTTGTGCAGTTCGGCGATCAGCACAAGCGCAACCTTGTCGTTGCCGCAGAACACCGCTGAATAATCGGCGCCCGAAGCAAGCAATGCCGCAACGGCCTTCTCTCCTCCGGCGTAGGAGAAGGCACCCTCGATGATCCGTTCCGGAGCTACCGGGTGACCGAGTTTTGCCATCTCATCCAGAAACGCGACATGGCGCTGCCGGGCATCCTGGGCCGACAGCCGGCCGGTGATCGTTGCGACCCGCGTGTGTCCCAGCTCGACGAGATGTCGCGCCGCCAACCTGCCTCCGAGATTGTGATCGATCGAAAAGAAACGTCCGGCCAGTTCGTCGGTGCGATGGTTGATCACCACGAGGTTTGGGAATTTCTCGGCATACCGTGCCAGCTCGAATTCGCTCTGCAGCGAGCTGGAAATCAGGATGCCGTCACAGTCGCGGTTGATCAGATAGTCGAGATGGGCGAGGCGATCCTCGTTCGATTGCGCATCCTCGGCGTTGGCGAGGATCATGTGCTTGCCCTGCAAGCGAAGCGCGCTTTCGATGGTCCGGATCATCATGTGGTAGTAGGGGCCTTCGAGCGACGGCACCCAGACGCCGATGAGATCGGAACGGCGCGACGATAGCGACCGGGCCATGCTGTTTGGCCGGTAGCTGAGCTGTTCGATGGCCCGGGCAATCTTTTCAGCCGACTTTTTCGAAACGGAACCGGTTCCAGAAATGTACCGCGAGACGGTTCCGGATCCTACGCCGGCCAGCTTTGCCACATCTTTTACCGTCGCCATCTCGCAACTCCGATCACCGTAGTGTGCAACACAATATCAATTATCCTTTTGTTTTTAAAGGACTGAAATCAGATTTTCCCCAAATGCGCGTTTCTCCGCCCCTGCTTTTCTCGCAAGGTGGATTGACAAAATCAAGGCTCTTAGTTCAAAAATGGAACCGATCCCACTTTTGGATCTGGAGCTGCTATTCATCCAAGGCTGACTGGTTGGAGTGCCTTGCGTTACCTGTTTGGGAGGAACGACGATGGGAATGAAACAAATGGTCGCCGTGTCGGCGATCGCCCTCGCGGCTGCGACGGGCTTTGCCAAGGCGGAGGAGCCGCTGAACGCCGAGGTCATCCACTGGTGGACGTCTGGTGGCGAATCCGCTGCCATCGCCGTCTTTGCCGACGCCTTCAATGCGGCCGGCGGCAAGTGGGTCGATAACGCGGTCGCCGGTGGTTCGGCTGCCCGCAGCGCCGCCATCAACCGCATCATTGGCGGCGATCCGTCGACGGCCGCGCTGTTCAACACGTCGCGCCAATATCACGAGATCATTGGCGAGGGGCTTCTCAACGATATCGACGCCGTCGCTACGAAGAACAACTGGGACAAGGTGCTGCCGGCGCCGATCGCCAACGCGGTCAAGGTCGATGGCAAGTACTATGCGGCCCCGGTGAACATCCACATGCCCCTGTGGATCTGGTACTCGGTCGCCGCCCTCAACAAGGCCGGCATCGACAAGCCACCGGAAACGATGGAGCAGTTCGTCGCCGATCTCGACAAGCTCAAGGCGGCCGGTATCACCCCGCTCGCCCTCGGCGGCCAGCGCTGGCAGGAGAACTCGCTGTTCTCGGCGATGCTCACCAACGTCGGCGGTGCCAAGCTGTGGAAGTCTGTCTACGGCGACAAGGATGAAGCGGCGATCCGTTCGCCGGAATTCCGCAAGGTCGTCGAAACCTTCGTCAGCCTGAAGCCTTATGTCGATCAGGGCTCGCCGGGTCGTAACTGGAACGACACAACCGCTCTGCTGATCAAGAATGAAGCCGGTTTCCAGGTGATGGGCGACTGGGCCAAGGGTGAGTTCAAGCAGGCGAAGAAGGAGATCGGCAAGGACTACGGCTGCATTCCGGGCCTGCGTCCCGACTCGCCCTACGTCCTCGGCGGCGATGTTTTCGTCTTCCCCAAGACCGACAACGCCGAACAGGTGAAGGCTCAGCACCTGCTGGTCGAGATCATGACCAGCCCTGAAGTCCAGGTGAAGTTCAACAACCTCAAGGGCTCGATCCCGATCCGCTCCGACGTCGACGTATCCAGCCTCGACGCCTGCGCCCAGCTCGGCATGAAGATCATGTCCGACCCCGCCCGCCAGGTGCCGGACGCTTCCCAGATGATGGAAGAGTTCATGTACGGCTCCGTGCAGGACATCGTCACCGAGCTGTGGAACACGCCGATGACCGTCGATCAGGCAATCGATCGGTTCGACAAGGCCCTGAAGGGCTGATCCTGCCTCAAAAGCGCGGGAAGACGGTCCTCCGTCTTCCCGTCAATGGACATGGGAGGAGCACGTGGGAGCCGAATTTACCCGGCATGTGAAGCGCAACCTGGTTGCCTACATCGCCCTGTTACCGATGGCCGCCGTCGTCATCTTCGCCTATCTCGGCACCTTGGCCTGGTCGGTCCGGCTGTCGTTTTCGAGCTCGAAGCTGCTTCCCAGGAACGACTTCATCGGCATTGCCCAGTATCTCACGCTTTTCGATACGCCGCGTTGGCTGACCTCGCTCGGCAATCTTGTCATCATCGCCTTCTTCTTCCTGGTGATCTGCTTCATCCTCGGCACCTTGCTGGCGATCTTCATCGACCAGAACGTCCGCGCCGAAAGTCTGTTCCGCACGGTGTTCCTCTATCCTTACGCCATGTCCTTCGTGGTGGCCGGCCTGATCTGGCAATGGATCCTCAATCCGGAATTTGGCATTCAGCAGACCATGCGCAGCTTCGGCTTCTCCGGCTTCGTTCTCGACTGGGTGGTCAATCCGAAGATGGTGCTCTACGCCATTATCATGGCTACGGTCTGGCACGGCTCCGGCCTGGTCATGGCACTGCTCCTGGCTGGCTTACGTGGCATCGACGGCGAGATATGGAAAGCGACCAGGATCGACGGCATTCCGACTTGGCGCGTCTATCTGCAGGTCATTCTGCCGATGCTTCGGCCGATGATCATTACGTCGCTGGTGCTCCTGTCGATCTCCATCATCAAGATGTACGACGTGGTGGTCGCCATGACCAACGGCGGTCCAGGTACGGCCAGCGAAGTTCCGGCTAAGTTCATCATGGACAATCTGTTCGAGCGGGCCAACATCGGTCTGGCAACAGCTGCCTCGACGGTGATGCTGATCACCGTCATGTTCATCATGGCGCCCGTGCTCTATTTCCAATATTTCCGCAAGAGCGGGAGTTCGTCATGACGCGCGTGACAAAGCCGACGATTATCGTCAAACGTCCACTCAGTGCTCAGCAGATCTGGGGTCGTATTGGCATCTATGCCTTCCTTGGCGGACTGGCGCTGTTCTTTTTCTTGCCGGCCTATGTGATGCTGGTCACGTCCTTCAAGGGGATGGACGAGATCCGGCTCGGTCATATCTTCACATTGCCGCAGCAGTTCTCCTTCGACGCCTGGGTGAAGGCCTGGACCAGCGCCTGCACGGGCCTGGACTGCACCGGCCTCAGGGTCGGTTTCTGGAATTCCGTGAAGATTGTCGTCCCCAGCATGACGCTTTCCATCCTGCTCGGTGCCATCAACGGCTATGCGCTGTCCTTCTGGAAGGTGAAGGGTGCGAACGTGCTGTTCGCCTGCCTGCTGCTCGGCTCCTTCATTCCCTACCAGGTGTTCATCTACCCGTTGGTGCGCGTCTATGCTCAGGCCGGCATCTACGGTTCGCTGCCGGCCATCGTGCTCACCCATATCATCTTCGGCATGCCGGTGATGACGCTGCTGTTCCGCAACTATTACAGCGGCCTGCCGGTCGAGTTGTTCAAGGCGGCCCGGGTCGACGGCGCCGGTTTCTGGAAGATCTTCTTTGCGATCATCCTGCCGATGTCCGCGCCGATCACCATCGTCGCAGTGATCATGCAGGTGACCGCGATCTGGAACGACTTCCTGCTTGGTCTGGTCTTTGCCGGTCGCGAAAACCTACCCATGACCGTCCAGCTCAACAACATCGTCAACACGACGACGGGCGAGCGCGCCTACAACGTGAATATGGCAGCGACCATGCTCACCTCGTTGGTGCCGCTGGTCGTCTATCTGGTTTCCGGCCGCTGGTTCGTGCGCGGCATCGCCTCCGGTGCCGTGAAAGGATAAGCCATGAGTTCTGTCTCTCTCGAAAAAATCGACATTCATTATGGCAAGGTGCATGTCGTCCGGAGCCTTGATCTCCACATCCGGGATGGCGAATTCCTGGTGCTGCTCGGGCCGTCGGGTTGCGGCAAGTCGACGCTGCTGAGTGCCATCGGCGGCCTCAATGACGTCAGTTCCGGCAAGATTTTATTCAACGACAAGGATGTGACCTGGGTCGACCCGAAAGATCGCGGCATCGGCATGGTCTTCCAGTCCTACGCGCTCTATCCAACCATGACCGTCGAGCGCAACATGTCGTTCGGGCTGCGCATCGCCGGTCTCGACCGCGCCACCATTGAGAAGAAGGTGAAGTGGGCGGCCGAATTGCTGCAGATCACCCATCTTCTAGACCGCAAGCCGTCGGCGCTGTCCGGCGGCCAGCGCCAGCGCGTTGCCATCGGTCGGGCGCTGGTCCGCGACGCCGACATCTTCCTGTTCGACGAGCCGCTCAGCAACCTCGACGCCAAGCTCAGGGCCGAGCTGCGCCTCGAAATCAAGAAGCTGCACAAGACGCTGAAGTCGACCATGATCTACGTGACCCACGACCAGATCGAGGCGCTGACGCTCGCCGATCGCATCGCGGTCATGAAGGATGGCATCATCCAGCAGCTCGATACGCCGCTCAACGTCTATAACAAGCCGGCCAACGAATTCGTCGGCAGCTTCCTCGGCTCGCCGGCCATGAACAAGGTGGAAGGCACGCTGGTCGCCGATGGCGGTCGGCTGTTGTTCTCCGCAGGCGCCTTCCGGCTCGACGTCAGTCTCTATCCCTTTGCGCAGAAAACAGAGAGAGACCGGAAAGTTGTGCTCGGTCTCAGGCCGGAGCACATCCTCCCCGCCAAGGGATCGCCGACGGTCATCGAAGGAAAGGTGTCGCTGATCGAACCGATGGGGAGCAGCATCCTGGCCTGGTCCACCTTCAACGGCATCAGCCTGTCGCACATGGTGGGACAGGATGACGGCTGCGAGGTGGATCACACCTTCCCCGTCACGATTGACGTTCAGAAGGCATCCTTCTTCGATGTCGAAACCGGCTGGCGGCTTTAGTACCTCGCTGGCGGATCGTTGCTATCCGCCAGCATTCCCATCAGCCTGGAAGGCGGCGCTTCGTGTCGGCATCGAACAAGTGGAGTGGGCCGTCGTCAAACGACAGGCATGCGGCCTGTTGCTCGCGAAGGGCGACGCGGTCCCTGAACAGCCCGACGATTTCCTCGCCACCGACGTCGAACACCGCATAGGTTTCCGATCCCGTTGGCTCGACCACCTTGACGGTAGCCGAGAGACCGCCGGCTTCGATGAGGCGGATATTCTCCGGTCGCTTGCCGACCAGAACGCGTCGGCCCTCCTCGATGTCGTTGGGGAGGGAAGCGGCGACCGTGCCGCCGTTGTCGAGCGCGATGCCGCTTCCCTGACGCCGCCCCGGGAGGATGTTCATCGAGGGGGAGCCGATGAACTGGGCGACGAACGTATTCTCCGGCCGATCGTAGAGCTCGATCGGGGCGCCTGCCTGCTCGACGCGGCCGGCCTGCATGACGACGATGCGGTCGGCGAGCGTCATCGCCTCCACCTGATCGCGCGTCACGTAGACGGTGGTGGTGCTGAGGCGTCGGTGCAGCGCCTTGATCTCGGCGCGCATAGAAACGCGCAGTTTGGCGTCGAGGTTGGAAAGCGGCTCGTCAAACAGGAAGACCTGCGGATTGCGGACGATCGACCGCCCCATGGCGACGCGTTGCCGCTGACCGCCGGAGAGCTGGCGCGGATAGCGGTCGAGAAGCGGAGTCAGGCCGAGGATATCGGCGGCCGCCTTGACCTTCTGTTCCTTCTCGGCGGCCGGCGCCCCGGCCAACGTCATCGAGAAGGCCATGTTCTGGGCGACCGTCATATGCGGATAAAGCGCGTAGTTCTGGAACACCATCGAGATGTCGCGCGCCTTGGGCGGCAGGTCGTTGACCACTCGGCCACCGATCGAGATGGTGCCGCCCGAGATATCCTCAAGGCCGGCGATCATCCGGAGCAACGTCGATTTGCCGCAGCCCGACGGGCCGACCAGCACCACGAATTCGCCGTCGGCGATGTCGACGGAAACGCCATGGATCACCTTGGCGGCGCCGAAGCTCTTGATCACGTCTCGGATCTCGACCGAAGCCATTTCCTGTTCTCCTTGTTCGGTCTCAGGCAGCCGAGATGGTGACGCTGTCGGTCGACAGCGCGCCCTCGTGGACGACGAGGCCAATGCCACCATCGGTAAAGGCGGTGTCGCTGTCGTCTTGGGCGTCGAGGCTTATCCCGCTGGCGAGGACGGAGAGTTTGCCGCCGCTGACGCGAACGCGCGTCGGCACTGGTCTCTCGAAGGCAAAGTCGAAGGGCGTCTCGGCCAACACGGTCACCGTCTCGTCGCGGACCTTGACGATTTGCAGCCGTCCGTCGCGAACAAGGCGGACGCCATAATAGCGGCGCAGGCCCTGGACGCGTACGGCAAGACCGCCGTAGTTGCCGAGATGAACCGTCAGGTCGGCCTTCACGGTGTAGTCGGTCCACTCGCGCGTACCGTGGCTCACCATGCCTTCGCCGACCGCCTGCGAGATGCGGAAGCTCGGTGGGAACAGCTTGGAAAAGAAGCTGACGCCGTTGACCCATGCCATACGCCAGAAATCGCTCTCAGCCTTGGGGCGACGTAGCGTGACTTCAGGCGCGCCGTCCCAGCGCAGCCAGTCGATGAGGATCCGGCCGTCGGCCCGCTGCGTCGCGGTGGTAATGGCAACCCCGATCTCACCGATCGGCTGGCCATCGAATTCCGGCAGACGCCATTCAAGCACCGCTTCGGCCCCGGGCGCCAAAGTCGTCGGCTTGCCGTCGACGTCGTACAGCCGGTCCTTGTCGCCAAATACCTTCAATGTCAGGCGAACATCAACGGCACTAGCGTTGTCCATCGGCGCAACGACGCGGGCACGCACAGTCTGGCCGGGGTAGATGGTCGGTGTCGCCATCAGCTCGTAGGTGCGCATCTCGGTGACGGCGGGGGGCGCAAAGGTCGGCGTGGTCGCGGCGGCAACCTGTCCCGGCGCCAGCGCTCTGTAGGCAATCTCGAGAGCTCGGCCGCGCTCGAAGAAGGCATTATCGACGCACAGCGCCGGATTGGCCGTCGGTCGCGGATCGAGACGAAAGCCCTGGACACTGCCGGGCAGTGAGAAGTGGAAGCGAGCGCCGTCCTTGGGGGCGGGCAGGGGCTGCTCGCCGGCGAGCCGCCGGCCGAGATTTGCCACGTAATAGGCGATGCGCACCGCATCGTTGATGCCGTTGCCGCCATCGGCCGAGGAAATCAACAGGCGATCGGCGACCGGGCCGCGCCAATCGGGACCAGCTTCGATGCCCTCAAGGCCGAGCATCAGGCCGCTGAGGCAGCCGACGTTGCCGGCGTTGCAGTCGGTGTCCCAGCCGGCGGTGTTGACGATGCGCTGCGCCGCCTGGAAATCATGCGGCGCGTAGAGGATTGCCATGATCATCAGCGCGTGGTTGGGCACGACGTGGCAATTGCCGGGGAACTTGTCGTAGCCGTAGGTGTCCTGGATCAGCTGGCGTGTCGTCAGCCAGTCGGGATTCTGGGCGTGCCAGCGGCGGATGTCGGCGATCAGCCGAGCGATCAGGCAATCCTTGGGAATGACGGAGAGGCCGGTGTCGATCAGATGGTCGATGTCACGGGAGACGAAGGCTTCCGCCTCCATCGCCGCCCACAGCGCGGCGGCATGGACGGACTCGCCGTCGTGGCTGACCTCGCCGGCGGCGCGAGCGAGGCGGGCGGCGAGCCGCGGCTGGCCCGGCGCCACCATCGCCCAACCGTCGATGAAGATCTGGGCGCCAATCTGTTCGGCCACCGTCGAGCCGTTGACGGCGATCGAGCCGGAAGCCGGCGCCGCGATGCCACGCTTCAGATTGAGCCAGGCGGTGTGCTCGGTCGAATTGCCGTTGCCACCCCACCATAGGATCGAGCGGTGCTCGATCAGGTAATTGAGCCAGGACTTGCCGATATCCTCGGAAGAAAGATCGGGCGAGACGCCGTAATCCTCGAGGGCTCTCAGGAAGGTGAAGGTGCCGGCGACGTCGTCGTCGGTGACGACGAGATGCTGGCCGAGCCGCTCGTGGACATAGTAGTCGATGGGGCCGAGCTTCTCCATGATCTTGGCGTAGGTTCAGCCTTCGAATGGGCGGCCGAGATAAACACCGATCAGCTTGCCGAGAACGCCGGCATAGACGCGCTCAAGATAGTCGGAGGGAAGGGACATCGGAACTCTCCGGTAAGGGTTACAGGTTGGCGCGGTTCAGCCTTTGACCGATCCGCCGGCCATGCCTTCGATGAAACGGCGCTGCAGGGTGATGAACAGGACGATCACCGGCAGCACGATGATGAGCGCGGCGGCCATGATCTCACCCCAGTCGGACGTGTATTGGCCGGACAGGAGGAAGAAGGAGACCACGGCGGTGAGCCGGTCGGTGCGCTGCAGGAACGTGGTGGCGATCAGGAATTCGTTCCAGGAGTACAGGCCGATGATCAGCGCCACGGTGAGAATGCCGGGCGAAACGATCGGCAGCATCACCTTGGAGAAAACCTGCCAGTGGGTGGCGCCGTCGATCAGCGCTGCCTCTTCGAGCTCCTTCGGCACGGCAAGGAAATAGGTCCTGAGCAGCATCACCGCGAAGGGCGAATAGATTGCCGTGTAGATCAGCGATACCGCGAAGACGTTGTTGATGAGCCCGAGCTTGGCAAAGCCGAAGTAGAGCGGGAACAGGAACAGCTGGATCGGCGCCGTGGTGGTGGCGAGCAGGTAGAAGGTGACGATCTTCCAGCTCTTGATCTTGCGGCGGGCCAGCACGTAGGCGGTGAGCGAGCCGGTGGAGCAGACCAGCACGATGGTCAACGCCGCAAGCAGCGCCGAATTGAGCATGGTGGTGCCGAAACGGGCATCATTCCAGGCCCGCACGAAGTTGTCCCAGCGATAGACCTCAGGCCAGGCAAGCGGATTCTGGACGATCTGCGTTGCCGGCTTCAGCGAGTTGAGGACCAGGAGGGCGATCGGGAACAGCGTGATCAGCAGCAGGATCGCCAACGCCGTGTAAGTGAGGACGAAGGTCGTCCGGCTTTCGACGAGCCTCATTGGTCGAACTCCTTCGCCTGCAGGCGGATGTAGACGGCGGTGGTGGCAAGACCGAACAGGCTGATCACTACCGCGACGGCGGCCGCCTTGCCGACGGCGAGGTCGTAGAAGGCACTGCGGTAGGCGAACGTCGACAGCACCTCGCTGGAAAAGGCCGGGCCGCCCTGGGTCAGGATGTAGACGAAGTCGAATACCAGGAACGACCAGATGATGGTCATGATCATCATCAGCGTGATGGTTGGCCGGATGCCGGGCAGCAGCACGTAGCGCAGCATCTGCCAGAAGCTCGCCCCTTCGATGCGGGCCGCCTCGATCTGCTCTTGCGGCACCTGACGCAGCGCTGCGAAGAAGATGACGCAGAGAAAGCCCCACCAATGCCAAAGGTCGACGACGGCGATGCCGTAAAGGGCGGTCGAAGGTTGCGTCAGCGGGTTGGGAACGGGGAAGCCAGCGCGGGTAACGAGGCCAGCGATGCCGGTCAGCGGCGAATAGATCATGCCCTGCCAGACGCGGGCGGTGATGGCGGTGGCGATCACCATGGGCAGGAAATAGACCACCTGAAAGAAGGCGCTGCCACGTCGGGCGACCAGCATCATGGTGGCGGCCAAGAGGCCCATGGCAATCGGCACGGTCAGGAAGATGGCCGTCCAGATCACGTTGTTGCCAAGCGCCATCCAGAAGACGCGATCGGCGAGGAGCTGCCGGAAATTGGCAAGCCCGACGAACACCGGCATGCCGATGCCGTCCCACCGATAGAAGGCGAGAGCGATGGTCAGCACGGCCGGAATGAAGATGATGACGACGTTGATCAGCAACGTCGGGATCAGATAGAGGCGATGCATGCGGATGATCTCCGGCGAGCGGAAGCGGCCGAGGCCGCTTCCATCCGTCGTGCTAGAGCACCGTGCGGAAAAGTGGGAACCGGTTTTCCGCCGAAGCGATGCGACAACAAGAACTGGAGCGGCATGTGTTCGTCAGAACGCATACCTTTCCAGGGTCAGCGAGCCGGCACGGCCGGAACTTTGCCGTCGGCCTTTTCCTGCTGGAACGTAGCGTCGATCTGGGCCAGATAGTCGGCAACGGTCGAACGCCCGAGCCAGACTTCCTCAATGCCGTTGATTAGCTGTGTGTCGGTGGCCGGCGGCAGGAAGGTCCAGGACGTGTAACCGTACTGGTCTTTGGCGACGGCGTCGCCCAGTGTCTTCATGGTCTCGGCATAGAGCGCCGGCACTTCATCGCTGATTTTGACCATGCTGAGATCGACCAGCGGGGTGTTCCACTCACCTTGCCAGACCGAGTTCATGGCGCTGTAGAATTCCGGCGAGAAGACGTAGTCGATGGCGGCGGCGGCGCCATCCGGGTTCTGCGAGGCGGCAGCAATCGACAGGGTCGAGCCAACCCCCAGCGCGTAGACCGGACCGCCGAGGCCGTCGGCGCTCGGGAAGCCGACGAAGCCGCACTGGTCAGCTTTGTCCTTGAAATAGGACTGGATATACTGGAAATGCCAGGTGCCGCTCGGCAGCATGGGCGACTTGCCGGCTGCCATCTGCGCAAAGAACTGCTCGGTTTCGAGTGAGAAATAGTCGGGGCCGAAATAGCCCTTCTGCCACCAGTCATTCAGCTTGTTGATCGCCGCCACGAAGGGCTCTGCTGTCCAGGGAATCTCGCCCTTCAGCGCCTTGTAGACATTCTCAGGACCGGCGATCGAATTGAGGGCGATGGTGACGTAATGCTCGTTATTGCCACGCCAGCCGGCATTGCCGGATGCGAAGGGAACGAGCTTGGCCTTGAGCGCTTCCTCGGCCAGTGCTTCCAGTTCGGCAATCGTCGTCGGCGCCTTCCAGCCGTTCTTTTCCAGAACCGCCTTATTGTAGAACAGGCCGAGCGTCTCGTAGGTCTTGGGCACGGCGAACAGCTTGCCGTCGTACTTGCCCATTTCCAGGAACACCGGCAGGATGCGCTTGTTCCAGCCGAGCTTTTCGGCATAGTCGTCGAGCGCCAGCAACTGGCCGGCGCGCGCCATCGGCGCCACGTAGCTCGGGCCGGCGGTGTAGACGACATCCGGTCCGTTGCCGGACAGAAGCGCGACGCGCATCTGCTTGTCCAGCTCCGAGCCGCGGTAATCGATCGACAGGCTGTAATCCGGATGGCTGGCATTGAAGCCGCCAATCAGTACCTTGGCGATGGCGTCCTGCTGTGCCGGCGCGGCACTTTCATACCACCAGCTCACCGGTTTGCCGGCGGCAAACGCCAAGCGGCTCATGAGGGGAACGAGGGAAGCGCCTAAGCTTCCCGCGAGAAATGTCCGTCTGTCCATAGTGTCCTCCGCCTTGTTGTTTTTTCCGGTTCGACGCGTTTGCTGCCTCGATCTCGTCGATCTCGTCGATCGCGTGATCCGGCTCCTCTCCCGGCCGGTCGAGAACCGGCCCCTTCCCGCGCGGCACCTGCCGGGCGGCAATTCCTTGTCCGGGCGCCCACTCCCGTCCTCAGGCGGACGCGCGCTCGACAAGCTGAAAACGGACTTCCTCCGTCGTCCCATGCGGCGGCCGTTGGCCGCGTACCCTTTGAAGCAACGCCTCGGCCGCCAACTCGCCCATTCGCGCCTGGAATTGACTGACGGTGGTCAGCGGTGGTGAGACGAGACTCGCTGGCGAAATGTCGTCGAAGCCGACCACGGCCACGTCTTCGGGAATTCTGAGATGTCGGTCGCGGAGTGCCCGCATGACACCGATTGCCATCAGATCGTTGGCTGCGAAGATGGCAGTCGGCCCGTAGCCGCTTTCGAGGATCGACTGCGCGGCGGCGAACCCCGCCTCCTCGCTGAAGGCATCGGTAATGGTGACCGACGTCTCCATGCCGGCGGCTGCCATCGCCTGACGATAACCATCGACCCGCACGCACTGTGGACCACCGGTGCCGGCCAGCATGGCAATCCGGCGATGACCGCGATGGATGAGATAGCCGACGACGGTCTGCGCGGCTTCGTAGCTATCGACGAAGATATCGTCGATGGCGATGTCGCCGCCTTTCTTGCGCGCCGACTCGATCCGAACCACCGGTACCCCGGCCTCGACCAGCGAGCGGAAGTCCGTTGCCCGCAAGGTGAAGAAAACGCCGATAACGCCATCGACCCGGCCTTGATGCGCCCAGTCGAGAAAATGCCGCTCGCGGGCCGGGTCGCCGTCGGTATTGACGGTGATGACGTCATAGGCGCCTTCCTGCGCCACCGCCTGAACGCCACGGATCAGCACCGGATAGAAGGGATTGGTAATGTCCGGGACAATGCAGGCGATGGTCATCGTCCGCCGCGTCTTGAGTGCTTGCGCAAAGCGATTGGGTGCGTAGCCCAGGGCTTTCGCGGCTTCCGTGATGCGAGCCCAAGTTTCGGGAGACACCGTCGGGGCGCCCGTTCCGCTTAGCACCATTGAAACCGCTGCCTGCGAGACGCCTGCCAGCTTGGCGACATCTTTCTGCGTAGGACGCTTCATGGGTTAGTTTCCACCCGCTGTCTTATTATACGTATTACTGATACGAATAACCTGAGGCTCATAACCCGTCAAGCTGTTGCTCTCTAGATTCCGGTGGAGGAGCCTTCAGAGGGGGCAAGGCGGCAGAACCCGCAGCGAGATATTACAAGGCAAAAACCGAGTTTTCAGCCAAGGCTGAGGCCGTTACGCCGACACCACGTCCGAGTCGAGCTTGCGAGCAAAACGCCGCGTGTGCGTTGTCCGGCCCGATTTCCCGCAGCCTAAATATCTGCGCGCAAATATGAGGCATTTCCAAACGGAACAATCTCGGTTTCGGGGCGTTGGAAGAAGCCCATGAAAATGTCAGAGGGATCGTTCTCGCAAGGATAGTTTTGATGAAAATAGGAATGGTACTGGGAGGCTCGTCAGTCGCCGCCTTACTTATGCTGGCTGGCTTTTCCCCTGCGCGAGAACTGACGATGGCGACAGTGCTCGTCACAGGAGAGAACAGTTTTACCAAGAGCCAAGCAAAAACGTGGTTTGAAGATGCCGGCTACACGAATGTAGCCGGCCTCAGTCTCGGTTCGGACGGGGTTTGGCGCGCAAGCGCCCGGCTCAAGGGCGTGCCTGCTCTCATTCGCCTCGACTATCAGGGCACCATCACGAAACACTGATTTTTGGCCGTTGCGGCATAAGCCGGGCGACCTAAAGCGTGTCAATTGTTCGCGGGGGGTGTCAAAGGCTTCTCACCACGCTCTAGATGATGAGGGATCTGCTGTTCGCCCTGATCGGTAAGCGTCGGGAACTCTCCGGTATTTTCGAGCGCCTCGATCGGCTCGGCGCCTGTCCCCGTTTCGATGGGGAGATAGGTGCTTTCCTGGCTTTCCTCAACTGCCAGGCTTTCCCGGGCGGTATACCAGTGTAGTTCGGCACGGCCTTCGGGGCGGCCTTCCTCTTCCCATAGTTGGTAGGCACGAGCCCGGATCTTGTCATCGCGATTGGCGTCCATTGTCATTTCCTTTCATGCCTCTGGAGGAACGCGATGAGTGAGTGTGAGGTTCCAAGCACGCGCTAAGCAGGAGGGGCAGGGCAGGTGCTTAAGCGACTGCCTGCAACGGAACGGCTCGTCCTCGTGCGTGGACCGCGAGGCGACTTCAGGTGCCGACAGGCGGCCTGGTGCTGTCGCGGAAGATCAGGTCGACCGGCCAAACTTCCTGGCAACTGGCCGGATCCTTCCCCCCGATCAGATCGGCAGCGATCTCGGCGATGCGCTCACCGGCCCGATGGATCGACGAAAAAGTCGTGGTGAGTGATGGATGGTGCGCTTCCGGCCGGATCGAGGAAATGCCGTCGTCGTGGGCGATCACCGAAATGTCGGAGCCAATCGCCAGCCCACGGTCGCGGATGGCCCGACAGGCGCCGATGGCCGAAAAAATACTGGAGCAGATCACGGCGGTGGGCGGGGTTGCACTCGCCAGCATGCCGGCGGTTAGCCGATAGCCGGCCTCATCGGTCATGATGTCGGAGCCGTTGAGCACCTCCAGTGCCTCAAGGCCGGCGCGGAGAAGAGCCGAACGCCAGCCCGCTTCGCGGTCGACGGCGAATGCTTGCCGTGCGTCGCCATTTACGAGACCGATACGGCGGTGGCCGAGGCCGATCAACAGCTCGGCGGCCTGCCGGAAAGCCCCTTCGTTGTCGATGTCCAGGAACGCATGCGGCCGCGGCGATTTCGTGCGGCCATGCACCACGCAGGGGATGCCAAGCCTGTCCAGCAGCGGTACGCGCGGATCCTCGGCGAGCGGACTCGAGAGGACGACCGCATCGACCGATCCCCGCTGAGCGAGGCGTCGATAGCTCGCCTCGGCGGTATCCAGACTGGCGCTGACCAGAATGTCCATTTGTCGTCGGGCGGCACTGTTGGTCAGGCCGGATAGGAAGTCGGTGAACAGCGGATCAAGCAGCGGATCTCTGTCAGAGGGGAAGACGATGCCGATTGCCCCGGACTGGCCGGTCGCCAATCGGTGAGCACTGGCGTTCGGCGAGTAGTCGAACCGTTGTGCGGCCGCCAGCACACGTTCCCGCGTATCTGGGCTGACATCCTGGTAGCCATTCAGGGCACGGCTGACCGTGCTCTGGGAAAGCCCGAGGTGACGCGCCAGTTCCTTGAGGTTCATGAGGGGGAGCCGATGGCGTGGAAACAAGGCGCTTGTATAGCTCCCGGTTGCCGGCTTGTACAGCTTACCCTTGTTCGCAAAAGCGCTTTCGTACTCATACGACCGGTTTCTGACCGAAATAAAGATCGAAAAAACCTCACAAAACCGAGAATATTTTTGCCTATACGTTGGCTCGAGCGTCTGATGGTGCATCTCATAACCGCATTGACAGTCCGGTGAGGCCGGTGTTAGGTGCGCAAAAGCGCTTTTGGTAAGGTCCGGTCGGTAATCGGGCAGTATAGAGGAGGAGTGCCGATGAGCGCTCCCTTGTTGACGCTGGACAGCCTTCGCTCGCGTTTCGCGCGGCAACCGGAAAGCCTTATCGATGTCATGGACGACATCGCAGCTCGCTTTGCGGCTTTCGGCAGCCTGTCCGCCCCGGCCACGCTGAACGCTGCCGCCCGTGATCTTCTTGCCCGTTGTCCGGATCCGTCCATCCTGCCACTCTGGGGCATTCCTTATGTTGTTGGCGCCAATGTCGACGTTGCTGGCCTCCCTACGTCGGCTGGTCTACCGGCGCTCGACTTCGAACCTGATTTCGATGCCGTTGTCATAGAGCGACTGCGAACTGCCGG
The DNA here is from genome assembly GCF_041320595.1 of Pleomorphomonas sp. PLEO. NCBI lineage: Bacteria > Pseudomonadati > Pseudomonadota > Alphaproteobacteria > Hyphomicrobiales > Pleomorphomonadaceae > Pleomorphomonas > Pleomorphomonas sp. PLEO. Next base: position 4,548,275 of record NZ_CP166625.1, on the reverse strand, counting down.
TGCTCTTCTGGTTGGCAAGGTGCCGGTCGATCCGCTAGGCCTCGACGCCTCGGCAGATGGAGCCGTCGCAACGGTTGCCGCCGGTCTCGCCGTATTCGGCATTGCCAGCGACCGGACGGGCGCTGCCTGTGCCGCTGCTGCCGAGGATGGCGTGGTCGCCATCAAGCCTTCGCCGGGGCGGGTCGATCTCGATGGTTTGTTCGCGATCGCTCCGGAGCTCGACGAGATCGTCATCCTCGCAACCGATATCGCAGGCGGCACAGCCGTACGCCGGGTCGTTGAGCGCATTGACCCTACAATCCAACGGCGGACGGCGACGTTTGCGCGCCTCGGTTTACTCGGCAAGGGGTTCTTTGCTGTCGCGCGTGAGATGGCTAAGCGCCTCGACTTGGCAACAGTGGTTGTCGATGATGCCCTCTTCGTGGAGGTCGCCGCGCTCATGGCCGACGACGCTTGGCTCGTCTTGCGGCTCGACGATATCGCGGTTCCGCTCGTCGAAATGCCCGAGCTATTTCCGCCCTATCTTCACCGGCGATTGTCCCGCGCTCTTGGCTGTCCATCTGGTGATTTGCTTCGGGTACAAAGGCGCCTTTCAGACCTGCGCCGCCGGGTCGAGGCAGCTTTTGCTGGTTTCGATCTGCTGTTTGTTCCGCCCGAATCCAATCTTATTGGCTTCCTCAACGCGTGTGGCCTTGCCGCCATTGCTTTGCCCGATGGCGGAATGCTGGTTGCCGCTCAAGGCGGCGACGACCGTTTGGCGGACGCGGCTGCAATCCTCGCCGATCCAAGCCTTTCAAGGTCCACTCGACCGATTGACATCCTGGTGTCACCGCCGTTGGCTCATCGCTAGCAGGACCTAAGTTTGACATAGCGTCGGCTCCGGTTTCGGTCAGGACCGCAGGAGCCGAGACTCGACCATTCCAAGGAGACTGAAGTGTCCGCGAACTCCTCCCAATTGCTTTCCTCGCTGCCCACCGATCCCTGGCGTCTGGTCGAAACCCGCTGGGATGCCGATGCCAACCTGCTGCGCGAAACTTTGTTTGCGCTCGGCAATGGTCATATCGGCACCCGTGGCAGCCATGACGAAGCCTGGCTGGGCGAGGCTGACGCCAGCATGGAGGGAACCTACGTCAACGGTTTCTACGACACCGAGGCGATCCGCTATCCCGAGAACGCCTATGGCTTTGCGCGCCTCAACGAGTTCATGCTCAACCTGCCCAACGCCAAGGGTATCGAGATCGCCATCGACGGCGAACGCTTCAACCTCATTCGGGGTGTCGTTCTTTCCTACGAGCGCAGCCTCGACTTTCGCGAGGGCGTTCTTGTTCGCAGCGTGGAATGGAAATCGCCGGCTGGCCAGCGAGTGCGCATCGTCTCCAGGCGTCTCGTCAGCCTGTCTCGCAGCGCCATCCTCGCCCAGACGGTTACCGTGACGCCGCTCGACGCCGATGCCACCATCGAATTCGTCGCCACCCTCAATAGCTCGGTGCGTGGGACGGAGGAGAGCTTCGATCCGCGCCTTGGCTCCGGCGCCTCCGCGCGCGCGCTTTCCACCGTTGAGACCATCGCCACCGCTGGCCGGTCGGTCTTGGTCTCGCGCACGCACAACAGCGGCCTGACGCTCCGGATCGAGGCGCTGGCCAGCGTCGCCGGCGGTCGCAATCTGGAGAGCACGGCGTCTGAGGAGCACGGCGTGCTCGCTCAGGGCTTCCGCGTTGCGGCCAAGGCCGGCGAGGCCGTCACGCTTGAGAAGACGATGGCCATCGTCACCAGCCGCGATGCGCCAGCCTCCGAACTCGCCGCTCGCGCCGATGAGGCGCTACGAGGCGCGCGCGCCGTCGGCTTCGAAGGGCTCGCCAGCGAGCAGCGAGCCCGGCTCGCCGCCTTCTGGGAAAAGGCCGATATCGAGATCGAGGGCGACGATGCCCTGTCGCAGGGCCTGCATTTCAACCTTTATCATCTCTTCCAATCGATTGGCCGCGATGGTCGGACCAATATCGCCGCCAAGGGGCTGACCGGTGAGGGCTACGAGGGGCATTCCTTCTGGGACACCGAGATTTACGTTCTGCCAGTGTTCCTGCGCACGCTGCCGGATCTGGCAAGAGCCGTGCTCTGCCACCGCATCAGCTATCTCGACAAGGCAAGGGCCCGCGCCCGCGATCTCGGCCATTCCCGCGGTGCGCTCTATCCATGGCGGACCATCACCGGCGAGGAATGCTCGGCCTATTTCCCGGCCGGTACGGCGCAATATCACATCAACGCCGACATCGCCTTCGCCATCAAGCAGTATGTCGAGGCCACCGGTGACGTCTCGCTGCTGACCGATGGTGCGGCCGAACTGGTGTTCGAGACGGCGCGTGTCTGGGCCGACCTCGCTCACCTCGTCGACGGCAGCTATCACATCGACGAGGTGACGGGCCCGGACGAATACACCGCGCTGGTCAACAATAACTTCTACACCAACGTGATGGCCAAGACCCATCTTGCCTATGCCGCCGAGGTGGCTGGGTGGATGGGGCGGGAGAAGCCGGAGGCTTTCACCAGGCTCTCAGAGAGGCTCGACTTATCCGTCGGTGAGACCGCACATTGGTCGGAAGTCTCGGATCGCCTGCGACTGCCCTATGACGAAACGCGCGGTATCCACGCCCAGGACGACGCCTTCCTTGCTCGCAAGGTTTGGGACTTCGCCGGCACGCCAGCCGAGAACTATCCGCTGCTCCTGCACTACCATCCGCTGGTGATCTATCGCCATCAAGTCTGCAAGCAGGCCGACGTAGTGCTCGCCCTGTTCCTGCGTGGCGATCTGTTCCCCAAGGCGGTGAAGCGGCGCGACTTCGACTACTATGAGGCTATCACCACCCACGATTCCTCGCTGTCCACCTGCATTCACTCGATTATCGCGTCGGAGGTCGGGCTCAACGAGCGGGCTTATGAGTTCTTCATGGACACCGCCCGCATGGACATCGACAACACCCACGGCAACACCTTCCACGGCGTCCATACGGCGGCGATGGGTGGCACTTGGATGAGCGTCGTGCACGGCTTCGCCGGCCTCAGGGCTTTGAAAGGCGAACCGCATTTTGCCCCGTCACTGCCGAAGAGCTGGAGCCGGTATCGCTTCCGCCTGGTCGATCATGGGCGCACGTTGGAGGTTGCCGTGTCGGCGGCTGGCACCGAGTTCCGGCTCATTGAAGGCGATGCCATTCGTCTGTTCCATCGGGGCGAGCCGATTGATCTTTCGGCGTCCGAGCCTGTGCGCTCAGTGCCGCTGGCCCGGACTCTCGACAGGAAGCCGTTCAAGGCTTTGGTATTCGACCTCGACGGCGTCATTACCGATACGGCACGCTTCCATCATCTCGCCTGGAAGCGTCTCGCCGACACGCTGGGCATCGGCTTTGATGACGAGTTGGCGGAAAGCTTGAAGGGCATCGACCGCCGCATGTCCTTGCGGATGATCCTCGACAAGGGCGGTGTCATACTGGAGCCGGCTGAATTCGATCGCCTCGCCGACATGAAGAACGTCTGGTACAAGGAGTTGATCGGCACCATGACCCGGGACGATCTCCTGCCGGGTGCCCTCGATACGCTGGAAGCGGTGCGAGCAGCCGGCTTGAAGGTTGGCCTTGCTTCGGTCAGTCAGAATGCTCCCGCCATTCTCGAGCGGCTCGGCATTGCCGACATGTTTGACACCGTCGTTGATGCGCGCTTGCTGAAGCGTGGCAAGCCCGACCCGGAAATCTTCCTGAAAGCGGCGGCTCAACTCGGCGTCGAACCGGCTGACTGCCTCGGCGTCGAGGATGCAGTGGCCGGCGTTGCCTCGATCAAGGGCGCCGGCATGATGGCGCTCGGCATTGGCAGCCCCTTGGTGCTGACGGAGGCCGACACGGTCATTGCCGGCCTCGATGCCTTCGTGCTTGCCGACTATCTCGCCTAAAGCGCTGACCGGCGGACGTTTTACGGCTGCGGTCTGAAGTAAATGGGACGGCGAGGCCTTCGCCTCGCCGTGAACAGCTAACCTGCGAATGCGTGCGGAATGCCGGCTTCAGGCCACGTCCGAGATCGGAATCCGGATATGGCAGATCACACCGGTCGGCTCGAAATCGAGCGTCGTGCCGCCATGTGGCGAATAGGAGAGACTGCGTGCGATGACCGTATGGCCAAAGCCTTTCCGGGAGAATGACTTCACCGGTGGCCCGTCTTTTTCTACCCAGGTCACTTCGATGAAGGGTGAATCCGTCTTGGGATGGATCACGAGATTAACCGACCCTGTCTCCCCGGATAGTGCGCCATACTTGGTCGCATTGGTCGCAAGTTCATGGAATATCAGGCCGATTGCGATCGCCGCGCGTGGAAAGAGGCTGAGATCGGGACCGGTGATGTTGATGCGATCGCCGCTGGTTTCCGCATAGGGCAAAACCTCGGCCCCGAAGATCTGGCGCAACGAAAGGCTTTCCCATGAGGCGCTGGCAAGCAGATTGTGAGTGGCGGCCAGTGCTTCAATGCGCCCACTGAACGAGCCTTGAAAACCCACCAGCGTCTCTTCGCTGGCGGCGGTGCGCTTGCTGATCGACAGCACCAACGCCAGGGTGTTCTTGACGCGATGGTCGAGTTCGCGCATCAGCAGATGCATCTGCCGTTCGTCTTTTTTGCGCTGGGAAAGGTCAACTAGCGTCAGAACACACCCTTCGGGCTCGTCGTCGGAAATGTTGAGCGCGGCGGCGCTGACGAGAACGTCGCGCGCGCCCGGCGATAGGGGAGCGAAGGCTTCGATGCTGCGAAGCGGCGTTCCGCTGAGAGATGACTCGACCAGCTCGCCGATCTCCAGGATGCCGGTGGCGTCGGGAAATTTGAGAGGAATGGCTGTGTCGAGCCGGGCGCCGATCAGCTTTTCCGTCGACAGCGCCTCAGCGGCGAAATTGGCGTGGGTGATGGTCAGTGTACGGTCGCAGACGATGACCGCTTCGCTCGCCGATGCGATGATCGCATTCGCCACTCGCTGGGCTCTTTCGGCGGCCTCGGCGCGGACGCGCTCGGTCAGGTCGGAAAAGGTGACGGCGAAGCCTCGCACGGTTCCAAGATGAACCGGGCGCGCCGAAACGAGATAATTACGTTCCACGCCCCGTTCGAGGAACGAGACAGACACCGGCGCTGCATCATGATCGTCATAGCCGATCAGTTTGTCGACTATCTGCGCGGCCGATCCGGGGAGTATCCCTGAAAGGGGCTTACCTTTCAGGCTATCCCAGTCTTCATTGAAGATCTGGCGGAAACGAGCGTTGGCGTAGAGAAGCCGACCGGCGGAATCGACGGCAACGGCGCCTGGTTCCATGACCTCCATGAAGTTGCGGAATGCCGATACGTCATCGCCGATGACAAGGACTTCGTCCTTGCCTTCGCCTCCGACCACAACGGCGTCGACGCTCCCGTCACGGATGGCCGCCAGCGTCTCCTCGGCCTCGGTCACGCGTTGCCGAAGGTCATCGATGAGGCGCTGCAGGGTCTTCTCGTTGGACGTCTGCATCATTCGATCTTGAGGTTGATGAGGACTTTTTGCTCATCGGAAAGGTCGCCAATGATCTTGCGAATTGGAACGGGTAACTCTCGAACCAGAGTGGGGATAGCTACGATCTTGTGCTCGCGAGCAAGCTGCGGGTTCTTCTTAAGATCGATGACTTCGATCTGATACTTGCCTGGCAGATGTTCGCGACAAATGCGCTCGAGGTTCGAGATAGCCGACAGGGACTTCGGGGTTTCGCCAGCGACGTAAAGGGTCAGCTTGCGCAAGGTGGCGTTTTCCGTCGACATTGGCGTTCCTTATATGCTGCCGCGAGATTTGCGCATCTCGTCTTCTTGCGTTTCAATCTGTGCGCGGCGGTCGGCTTCCATCAAAATGGCTCCTCGCAGTTCCGCTTCGTCCGCTTCGAGCTCCGAACGGAGGATTTCGATCTGTGCCATTGTCCGACGCCGCCGCTGTTCGATCATCTGCTGCGCCTTTTCTGCTTCCATCTCGCGCTGCCGCTCAAGACGGCTTTCCTCAGCCTCGGCCACGCGCCGCGCCGCCCCGGTTAATGCACTGCCCTGGCCCGTGTATGGCAAGAGAAGGTGGATTCCATCATTGTCCATTACGAATTCGCGGACTTGGTTGGAATGGCTGAGGCCTCGCGCTTTAAGAAGATAGAGTTCGCGGTTGAACTCTCCATTGGACTCTCGGTTGAGAAGCAGAATCCAGGCGTCCATCAATGAGGACAGCCCGGAGTCGGTTTCGATCACTGTTTTCCCGCTTTGGGTGAGATGGGTTAGGACGCCGGTTACGCCTTCCGACTTCAGGAAGTCGACGATGCGAAGCAACATGGCGTGCACTTCCGAGCGGTCGCCCGTTTCCGCAAAGGCTGAAAGTGGATCAAGGACGAAAATGTCCGGCCGGAAAGCTATTACGTCCCGAAGCATCAGCGCGAGATGCATCTCCAGACTGTAGAACGTTGGACGTGCGGCCACGTATTTCAGCTGTCCAGCGGCGAAGTGCGTTCCGAGGTCGATGCCCAGCGAACGCATGTTGCGGACCATCTGCTCCTGAGATTCCTCAAAGGAGAAGTAAAGAGCTCTTTGACCTGCCTTACAGGCAGCATCCACAAAGCTCGCCGCAAGCGATGACTTGCCCGAACCGGCTACACCCGAGATGAGTATGCTCGACCCGCGATGAAATCCGCCACCACTGAGCATGCCGTCGAGGTCTGGAACACCCGAACTCACTCGCTCATTGAATACGCGATGAGTGAGACCAAGCGAGGTTACCGGCAAGACCGAAAAACCTCCCTGATCGATCAGGAAGGGATATTCGTTGGTGCCGTGGCTGGAGCCACGATACTTGACGATCCTCAGGCGGCGCGTCGAGATCTGATTGTGAACCCGATGGTCCAGCAGCAGCACGCAGTCCGAGACATATTCTTCCAGTCCTTGGCGGGTCAGCGCTCCATCGCCTCGCTCGCCGGTGATGACCGTGGTCAGGCCGCGATCCTTGAGCCAGTCGAACAGGCGGCGGATCTCCGCGCGCAAGACCGCTTGGTTGGTGAACGCCGAGAAAAGGCTCTCGATCGTATCGAGCACCACACGCTTTGCGCCGATCGAGTCGATGGCGAGTTCGAGGCGAAGGAATAAACCTTCGAGGTCGTAGTCGCCGATCTCCGCCACTTCCGACGGGTCGACTTCGATGTGCTCGATGACGACCTTTCCCGCATTGATGAGGGTATCGAGATCGAAGCCGAGCGAAGCGACGTTGTCGACGATGTCGCTCGGCCGCTCCTCGAAGCTCACGAAAACGCCGGGCTCGTCGAGCTCGCGCGCGCCATGAACAAGGAACGTCGCTGCGAAAAGCGTTTTGCCACAGCCAGCGGTACCGCAGACCAGAGTCGGCCGTCCCGTCGGAAGCCCCCCGAGTGTGAGGTCGTCGAAGCCGGAGATACCAGTCGCAGACTTGGCAATGGATTTCATCGGGAGTCCGCTGTCAGACATGCTTTACTCGCCATAGGAAACGAAACGAGGCGCGGTTTCGTTGCGTAAGTGAAAACACGTGGTAATCAGACCTCACCATTACCAGCCCTCACACTCGTGACAAAGGGTTTTCGAAAGGGGGTCCGTTCACGCCTTGGTAGCACAACGAAGAAATGTCGGCACTGCCTTCAGGCCGACGGGTAAGCCAACAGTCTTATATTCGAAAATTTCTATATTACAGACGTCAGATATCGACAGCTGCGCGATCCAAACGAGCGCATCTGGCTGGTAACGTTATGGGCGGTCGGCCTGCCCGGCCCCTGCCTCTTTGTGCTGTTCGAGTTCCTGTCTGTGCAATTCTTCGTCGACAGTCATGAGGAGCATGACGAGCATCGACGCACCAAGCGCTTTCGCCGCCGCTATGAGGCGTGGCAATTCGTGGCGGAGTGTCAAAGCCTTTTCTTCCATCACCGTCCCCGCAAGGCTACTGAAAGCGGCAGTCAATTGCCGTCGGTGTATTCTGCTACAACTTATGCTCGTCCCGGAAGCCAGAAAAAAGGGTACCAAGCCCGCGCTTGACTGCCAGATGCTGGATTTCGTCGGGCGAAAGGTACTGCTCTCCGAACCAAGGGTACTTTTCCTGGTCGAAGGACGATTTGATCCAGTCGATGGCTTGGCGCATATGTCGAAACTCGACAACGCTTGGATGATAGCAGAGCCAGATGTCCCGCTTCAGCGAAAACTCCCGGGCGACGTGATGCAGCTTGTGCGTCACCAGCTGGGCATAGGTTGGTAGCGCCGTTACCCCCGCCCCATGGGTTGCCGCCAGCACCTGCGCCGAAGCGGTGTTGACCCGCAGTGCGACGAAGCTGCGGCTATCGTCGTCGGGCAATTCCTCCTTGAGTGCCCCGCTCTGGATCTGCGGGGCATTGATCTCGATGAAGCGATGCCGGGGAACGTCCTGCGACGTTTCGATCATGCCGTGGCGGGATATGTAGTCGGCCGAGGCGAACAGGACGACGTGAAGCCAACCGAGGCGAACGACTTTCAGCCCCTCATCGGCCGGCCGCTCTAGCTGCACTGCGATGTCCACCTCTAAACCCGATACGTCGGGTACGCGCATCTCGTTGCGGAAGTCGACCTGTATGCCGGGAGCTCGTTCAAACAGATCAACCAGCCGGGGAACCAGCCAGAACGCGCCGAGTCCCTCCGTCGCGCCTACCCGCACCGTCGCTCTGAGGCCGCGCTTGGACTTTGAGGATAGGCGTGCCAGGGCACGCGCTTGCTCCAGCATTGCCTGGGCCGTCTCTTCTACCTTACGCCCCTCTTCGGTGAGTTCGACTCCCTTGGCCGACCGAGTGAGCAGCACGGCATTGATCTTGTGTTCGAGCGCTTCGATTCGCCGGCGCAGGGCGTTGACCGACACGCCGCTCTCGATGGACGCCGCGCGGAAGCTGGAAAGGCGCGCAACCAGCAGGAATACGCGGACGTCATCCCAGTTGATGTCCAGCTCGGGTGCTCCGTCACCGTGTTCCATCTACCTCATCACCCTGCGTCAAAATCGGATGCACGGAACAGCTCCCGAACTGGTTAGGTTTAACTTCGAATGAAACGGGTCGTGATCATCAAAGACGAGGGGCAAGATGAATTCACATACTCGAAATTATGAACAATCATCCAAATTCGATCCGTCCCGCCATATTGATCGTATCGATTACTCCAAATATGGCCGCAACCTTTCCGTTTTCAGTCCCTCCAGCGAAATTATTGCAGATCTGATGAGAAAAGCGACCCCTGAAATTCAGGGTGTCGCCAGCCTTGATACGGTCATGCGCATTTATAGGCGCAATCCCGACACGATCCTGGCCATCGGCCGGGGGGCTTGGCGCGAACAGGCCGGTAACGGGCCGCTCGGCTTCGTGTGTCTCTTACCCCTCAACCAGGACGGGCTTGATGCTCTGTTCGATGGTCGCATGGACACGGGTGCCCCCGAGGACCGCTTCATCGCACGCCAGTGGGAAAGGCCTGCCGCCATCTATTTCTGGGGCATCTATATCTCCCCAGCGATCGCCGGCGGTATTTCGCTCATCATGGAGCGTCTGACATCGGACAAGTTCCGCGGCTTGCCGGTGTTCTGCAAGGCGGCCAATGACAAGGCGCGCTGTCTGTTCGAGAGCATTGGCTTTACGATGGGTGCCCGACACGGCGGCATCTATGCACAGGGTATCATGACTTGCCGACGTCTGACGGATGAGGAGCGGCGTAGCGAGTTCGATCACCCGCCCGCCCCCTATGATACCTGGCGTCCCAATACCTCTGGATTATCCGGACGGTCGGATACCATTGGCATCACCGTCGTCCACGACGTCAACCAGCTCTTGATGGTCCACGCGATCCGGGCGGCGACCTACCTCGCCGAACAGTCCATTCCGTTCGCTGAAGACGTCGACGGCAATGATCTCACGGCGACGCACTTGCTCGGCTTCGTGGGCGACGAGCCCGCCGGTTGCCTGCGCATTCGCTACTTCGCCGGCTTCGTCAAACTGGAACGGCTGGCCGTGTTGCCGCGCTTTCGCAAGAGCCGGATGGCTCTGAAGCTGGTGAAAGCCGGCATCGAACTCTGCCGCACCAAGGGCTACACCCGATTCTACGGCCAGACCGCGGCGAGTGTTGCTCCCATCTGGCGGCACTTCGGCTTCGTTCTGCGCCAAGGCGACGGCATCAACTATCTGACGAACGAAACCTATTACGAGGCCGATCTTGTCGTGCCGCCGGCTGAGGATGCGCTTTCACCGGATTCCGGTGCGGTTGTGCTCGTCCGCCCGGAGGGACAGTGGGACCGGCCCGGCATCCTGGAAAGAGTATCGGGTGATCAATGAGCGCTGATATCGACGACCCCATGATGGGGGAACAGACTTACGCTGGCGATGTTCATCGTCCAATGGACATCCGTGCGATGATGACAATGATCGACTATCTGATGCCACAGGCGAGGGAGGTCAGCGTTTCCGCGGCGCTTCTGCTCGGCTTGGCCAGCGCCGAGCTGTCCGGGCTACTGGCGCTTCAGATGGATTCAGACGTCGTCAATCTCGAAGAGCGCCGACGCCGTCATTAAGCAGTCCGTCGCGCACCGTTCAGCTGTCCTGACCGGTGCGTGACATGGAGACGACCAGGTCGAGCAAATGCCGACGCACGGCCGGATCGTTGATACCGAGGAAAGCGCTATTGAGTTTAATGCCTTCCGAGCTTCTCACAAACTGATCGAATTCGTTGGTCACCGCGATCATCTCGCCGTTCGGCCCGCGTGCCTCAAGAGCTTCGAACACGGCGGTTTCGAAAAAGTAGCTTACCGGTACGCCAAGGTAGTTGGCAATTTCCAACAGACGCCCGGCCCCGACGCGTGTAGCCCCTTTTTCGTATTTCTGGACCTGCTGGAAGGTGACGCCGAGTACCGTCCCGAGCTTTTCCTGGGAGATACCCAAGATCATGCGCCGCATGCGGATTCGAGTCCCGACATGAACGTCCGCGGGGTTCGGTATTTTCTTTTTAACGGCGTTAGGCTCCATTCATGGACTCCCTATCAGCATCCGCGATCGAGGGCCGATTTCTGATTCCAACGTCTATCATTCGCATGTGAGACCCGCCATGGCGCGAATAGTCGCCAATGTTCTTTTAATCGGAACGGCGGCAACCGCAATGGTGAGTAAATACAACTTAATCACGCGGTTACTAAGGTCTTCGCGCAGTTGTTGAAAATCACGGCGCCATCCCGAGAAGAATTAGCTCTGTCTGACGAGCATCATCGACCGAAGCACTCGGCCCATAAACGAAATGCGCCGAAACGGCGCATTTCATATCATGTCAGGTTTTAGCGGGAATTGAGGCGATCAGCTAAGCGAGGACAACAATTCCTCGATTTCGATGCTTGCAAAGCCCACTGCGCTATCGGCGATACCGTAGGGTATGAAGAGCCGCCCGGCATGGGCCAACGCGCCGCAGGTATAAACGACGTTGGGCACGTAGCCTTCGCGTTCGGCATCCGATGGCGACAGGAGCGGCACGCGCGAACGCCCAATGACGCGGGTTGGCTCTTCCCTGTCGAGGAGGAAGGCGCCGATGGCATATTTGCGCATCGGACCAACACCATGGGTCAGCACGAGCCAGCCCTCGTCGAGTTCGATCGGTGATCCGCAATTGCCAATCTGAATGAGCTCCCAGGGGTAAACTGGTCCGGCGATACGCTCGCCTTCTTCCCAATGGAAGAGATCATCGGAGCGGATCAGGAACAGGTTTTCGTTATCCTGCCTGCCCAGCATGGCATAGCTGCCGCCGATCTTGCGCGGAAACAGGGCCATGCCCTTGTTGCGGGCCGCCGGCCCCGACAAGGGCCGTAGTTCGAAGCGGCGGAAGTCTCGGGTCATCAACATTTCCGACGCGATCGATGTGCCGCTGAACGCCGTGTAGGTGCCGTACCAAAGACGTCCCTCGTCAGGGTCGTCGAAATAGACGAGTCGCAGATCTTCAAGACCGTTACGCTGCGCCGACGTGGCTGGCAGCAACACCGTCTCGTCGAGTGGCCCTTCACCGTCACGAACAAGCCAGACATGGCCCTCTTCGCCGATCTCTGGCCGGGAAGCGACGGTCAAATGGCTCTCCTCGGCTAGCCGTAGTTCGCCCTGGTCGGACAGCACACCTTCGCGGAAGGTGATTGAAGAGATATGGCCCTCGCCGACAGCTCTGAGCGAAAGCAGAAAACGGATTTCACCGGGCTCGAGACCAGATTGGTCCGGATGAGGGACGACGCTGGGGTTCATCAGCGCCGCCGCCTGGAACGAGTATTCATGGCAGAAATAGGCGCCAATCAGCAAACGCTCGGCGTCCCGCAACGGTTCGACGAGGCCCATGTCGGCGGCGATACCCGCATAGCGCTCTTCAAAGAAGCGGCGGACTTCGCGATGACGATTTTCGAAGTCACCCAGAACGAGCGAAAGCTCTGATTGTACGGTGCGGTTGTCCATCGCCTGGACGGTTTCTATGACCCGCCGAACTCGCGCCTGCGAGGCTGGATTCAAACCCCGAGGCTCGGACGCAAGTTGAAAATTACGAACGACCACTCGACGAGCGTTGGGATAAAGCCGCTGAGGCAACAACTGCAACGTCATTGGCCAGCCCTCGCGACGACTATTTCCCGCGTCTCACCCTGGTTGAGCCGCTGGAGCTGCCGCATGGCACGGACAGAGAACTGGAAGGCGAGAATGGATTCCGCTCCCTGGTTGAGGTTGACGCGATCAACCTGCAAACCGTCGTAGCAGCCGCCGTTCGGTGTGGCGAGGCGCAAGCCGAGATCGTTGCGGCCGAGGAACCAGTCGAAAGCGGCTTCCGCATGACGCTGCCACTGGGAGTCGCCTGTGGCGTCGAAGGCGGTCGTGCAGGCCTCGATCATGGCCCAGGCATCGACCGGCTGCTGGTCGAAGGGGAGCGGGCGGTTATAGAGTTTGCCAAAGCTCTCCGTTCCCACGGGGCGGAAGTGGCCTTCCTTGCTGGTCTGAAGTTCGGCCAGCCACTCGAGCGCCGCCAAGCCATCGGCGATCATATCCTCATTTCCAAGATGCTGGCCGGCGCGGATCAGTGCCTCCGGTAGACGAGCATTGTCATAGGCGAGCACCGGCTCGAACCAAAGCCAGTCCGGCTTTCTCTGTTCTCGCAAGAGTTCGTGCAAACGCGCCGCGAACGTGTCGAGCAGCTGTCGGGCTGGGCGATGACCGGGATAGACTGCCAACCAGCTGAAGAGGCCCAGCGTCGCGAAGGCGGCCGCGCGCGGGCTACCGAGATGGGCGGTTGCCGGTATAACCTGCTCGGAAAGACCTGTTGCCCACAGTTTGAGCCCGTGATCATTGGTGCTCTCTACAACACGGCCCAGAGCCCATAGAGCCCGCCCGCGGCTGTCTTCCGAGCCGATGTCTTCCAGCCACTCGCGCCGGTAATTCATAAAGTTGCGGAAAGTAGAACGATCTTCGTCCCAGGCTGAATCCACGAAGGCGGCGCATGTATCGGCGATGCGAGCCGCGCGCTCGGTCTCGATCCCTTCCGATTTCAGTTCCACTGCCAGCATCATGGCGCGGGCGTTGTCGTCAAGGCAGTAGCCATGGCGTCGATCGGGAATGGTGGAACGGCTGTGTTGCAGCATGCCGCAACCGTCCATCATCCGATCGACAGCCGTGAGCGAGGAAGAGGCCGGAGCGCGGCGACCCGCCCTCAGGGTGCTGATCGGCGTCGGTGCGCGCGTTCCCCCTCGGGCCTCGGCGAACACGTCGAGATAGGCACGCCCAACCACCGGCCAGATCGTCTGCCGACCTGCGTCATAGGCGCGACTACGCAGACGATCGCGGCGAGCGCCGTCGGTGAGGAGATCACTGATCGTCGAAGCCAATGCTCCTGGATCGCCAAACGGGACCAGAGCGCCACGGTCGTCGGCCAGCAGCTCGCGAGCATGCCAGTAAGGCGTGGAAACCACCGCCTTGCCGAGGCCAACCGCATAGGACAACGTACCCGAGGTGATCTGCGCCTCGTTCAGATAGGGAGTGACGTAGATGTCCGCCGCTGAAAGCCATGCTTGCAGGATGGGCGCATCGACATATTCGTTGACGAACATCAGGTGATCGGTGACGCCGAGCGCGTCCGCGCGTTCCTGTAAATGCTCGCGGTAAGACTCGCCATCACGGGCGACCAGATGGGGATGCGTCGCGCCGAGCACGACGTAGACGAGGTCGGGGTGCGCGCGGGAGAGGGCAGGCAAGGCATCGATCATGTTCTCGATGCCCTTGTTGGGCGAAAGAAGACCGAAGGTCAGCGCCACCTTTCGGCCATCGAGACCGAAAATGTGTTTCTGGAATGCCGGGTCGAGGAAGGGAACGTCCGGAATTCCATGCGGAATGACTGCGATCTTCTCTGCCGGGAAATTCCATTCACGCGTCAAGATCGTGCGGCCCATCTCCGTCATCACCACCAGCCGAGCCGCATGCTCGGCAAGGCGCTCCATGACCCGCCGCTGGTCGGGAGTCGGATCGACGAGCACAGTGTGAAGCGTCAATACCACTGGCGCCCGCAGCCGTTCGGTGAGCTTCAAGAGATACTCACCCGCTTCGCCGCCGAAGATGCCAAATTCGTGCTGGATCGAAACGGCGTCGGGATTAAGCGCATTGATATGGTCCGCCGCCGCCGCGTAGTCGCCAGCTTCGTGCTGGTTGATCTCATAGCCGACCATGGACGGATAAGCATATGTCTGCCCCTCGTCCGTCACGGCTACCGTGCTGACCCGCAAATCATCGTTGGTTGAGACCAGAGCCTCGCGCAAATCGGCGGTAAACGTGGCGATACCACACTTGCGCGGTGGAAAGTTCCCGATCAGGGCCAGGTGTCTTACGGGGGTGATGAGATTTTCGCTGGTCATTGTCGGGGGCTCCGGAAATTTTCATCGCCATCCACCGGTGAGAGTGGGTCGGCGCGGAAATGGATGAAGAAGGATGAATCTAAGATCATGTCCTGTTCTGTTGCGTCTTGATCAGCATCGGCTCGGGATCCCAAACAGATGATGGTGAACGACGGCGTTTAAGTCATTGCAATCGCAAGAAGTAACGCGATCAGTCTTCCGTCGGGGGAAGAAAGAAATCGGCCTTCTGGCGACGCAGATCACGAGGTGCCCCGTGCCAAACACATCGATGTCTGGTCGGCTTCCCGCACTCCACGCATATGCTTTAAACTCGGCGGACCGCGTTTGGTTCCCGACGAAGGCGGTTTCTATTAAGGGGCTCGTGCTCGTACCGCCCAGTAGGTCACGCAAATCCATGGAGCGTGAGGCGGTGCAATATGGCCTATTCCGGCCTCATCTATGAACGGTATTGACCCATTTATTTCGTAATGAGAACAAATAAGTTCCTGCGAGGCTCAATACCTGTGGTGTTCCCAGGTGGCTGCTGGAGGCGGTCGAGCAATATTTTATTCTAGTGCCCCGTTACTCGCCTTGAAAACAGCGTGTGGCCAACATTTCGCAATGTCCTCTCACAAAATAA
The DNA here is from genome assembly GCF_041320595.1 of Pleomorphomonas sp. PLEO. NCBI lineage: Bacteria > Pseudomonadati > Pseudomonadota > Alphaproteobacteria > Hyphomicrobiales > Pleomorphomonadaceae > Pleomorphomonas > Pleomorphomonas sp. PLEO. The sequence goes on along the minus strand of NZ_CP166625.1, from coordinate 4,532,718 downwards.
CCTTTGGGAAACCGTCAGAGCCTAGAGTGCGGCGATATGAAATATTCATGTCGATATTTCTGTTAAACGACCTGTATGTTTCTCACTAAGGGAGCCGGGCTGTGCAGCGTGAAGATGCACCTGAACCGGAAATTCCGCTGGCATCGGCGGGAGGATGAGGGGCGACGCAGGCGTCGTCCGAGGGCGCGAGCGTCCGATGAGAGGAGGAGGGGAGATCATGAAGCGAAGGGAAGCGCTTGCCCGGCAGTCGATCACTAGAAAAATCAGTGCGAGTCTTGTTTTGCTGGCCTTGCTGGCGGCCGTCGTCGGCGGCGCGGGCGCCTTCGGCCTCAGCCGGTTGGGCATTGCTATCGATCTGACCTCCCGCTCGGCGGCGGCCGTTGCCGATGTCGGTGCGGCGGGTGACGCGGTCAATCGCTTCATTCTGACGCGCGAGCCGGACGCAGCCAACAAGGCGGGCGAACTGCTCGACCAGGTGAACGCGGACATTGCCGGCCTTGGGGCAGCGGACGATCCGACTCTGACGCCGGTGACCGCCGCGATCGGAGCTTTCCGTCAGTCGATTGATGAACTCGTCAAGGCATCCGCCGACATCGCGACGGCCTGGGGCAGCGTCGACAAATCCGTTACCGCCCTGCAGTGGGTCGCGCACAAGCTGCAATCCGACGCCAAGATGAAGTCGCAGGAAATGGAACAGCTCGCTGCAACCGAGCAGGCGAAAGTGCGCGAGGCCTCGGAATTCCTTGCGCTCGCCTATCAAGGGCAAGTTCTAGCCGTCAAAGCCAGGACGTCGCTGGTCCAATATGTCGCAAGCCGCGACAATGCCGATATTACAGCCGCCAAGGCTGCCATCGATCAGGCAAAAACCGCGATCGGCAGTATCTATAACTTTGCCAGCTCGGACGCCATCGACGATCAGATGCGCCTTGCTTCCAAACCGATCAACGAGCTCGCCAAACTCATGGCGAAGATGACGACCACGACCGATGCCACTGAGATCGAAGGGCTGCGGCTACAGGTCGATGGCGGCATCGATTCCTTCGTCAAGGGTACCGACGCGATCGTCGCCGCCGCGCGCGACCTCGGCAAGGCGTCGGAGACGGCTGCCCAGCAGGCCGGCGACAACAAGACCAAGGCCAACACCACCTTTGATCAAGGCATCTCCCTTGGCTACACGGCCGACGGCCTCACCATACAAACGGCCGGCTACAAGCTGGACCCGACCTCCGACAATGAATCCAACGTTGAAGCCATGCTTGGCACCGCGATCGAGACCGGCAAATCGATTGCCGCGAGTGGGCTTGCCGACCCTTCCGCTGATATCCAGGGTTTCGGCAATGCTTTCTCAGATCTGGTGAAGGGTACCAAGGCATTCGCCGCTGCGCGGGAGGCATCGGTCCAGCACTCGGCCGCCGCGGTGGCAGCCATCCGGTCGGTCAGCGACCAACACGCTGCTTCGGCTGTTCAGAGCAGAACGTCGTCCTATGCTCTGATGGCGCTGATTACCGCCGCGACGCTTCTGCTGGCTCTCGCCGTCAGCATCGGCATGTCTAGGCTCGTGTCGCGACCCATCGTCTCGCTTACCAAAGCCATGGCGCGTCTTGCGACGGGCGACACCGATGTCGATCTCGAAGCTACCCGCCGGCGGGATGAGATTGGCGATATGCTCAGGGCCGTTCAGGTTTTCCGAGACAATGCCATTGAGCGCCATCGTCTCGCTTCGGAAGCGGAGGTCGAACAGGAAAGACGCGCTTCCCGGCAGGAGGCAATCGAAGGGCTCATCCAGGATTTCCGCAAGGAGATCGCCGCCATGCTGACTTCCGTCTCCGGTAACGCCGACCAGATGGAAGAGACGGCGCGGGCGCTTGCATCGATCGCCGAGCAGGCAAGTTCACGCGCCACCAGCGCCGCCGAGGCGTCGGAGGATGCGTCGGTTGGCGTGCAGACCGTGGCCGCGGCCGCCGAGGAACTGTCCGCCTCCATCGCCGAGATTGCGCGCCAGACCGAAAATGCGACTCAGGTGGCCCGCCGAGCCTCCGAGGAGGCCCGGCGCACCGATGCGACCATCATGAGTCTTGCCGAAGCCGCCGAGCGGATCGGTAACGTGATAACGCTGATCAAGGCGATCGCCGAGCAGACCAATCTTCTGGCGCTCAACGCCACCATCGAAGCCGCCCGCGCCGGCGAGGCGGGCAAGGGCTTTGCCGTGGTTGCCTCCGAGGTGAAGAATCTGGCCGGTCAGACGGCTAAGGCGACCGAGGAGATCGCCACCCAGATCGCCGCCATCCAGGTGTCGACCTCGGAAGCGGTCGCGGCCATCCGCTCGATTTCCGACATCATGGTCGACGTCGATCGCACCACAATGATCATCTCGAGCGCTGTCACCGAACAGGGAACAGCGACGTCGGAGATCTCGAGCAATGCTCAGCGGGCCGCGGCCGGTACCCGCGCGGCGACCGAGGAAACGGAAGCGTTGACCCACGTGGTCGGCGAAACATCGCAATCCGCCTCGGCCGTTTCGGCTGCGTCCAATGACATGAACGAGCAGGCTGGTCGCCTGCGGTCGGCGGTGGAGAGCTTCATAAACCGGGTCATGGCGGCCTGAGAGGAGAGCGGCCGGCGCTGGCCGCTAACCATCTCTAGACCGGTATCCGATGAGACCAAAGAGCCTGAAAGCCGAGTCCAGTTGACTCGGCTTTCGTCTTTGTGCGTCCGGGAGGCGAGCGGCGCATCGGGACGGTTGCAACGCTGTGGCGTCCCCCTGGAGCGTTGGATACATATAAAAAAAGCCGGCCCGCGAGGGGCCGGCCAGCGCCGGAGGAGAGGCGCTTGTAAGGGCGCAGCGGATGGAGGGAGCCGCCACGCCTGATTGATTAGCTGCGGGTCAGCGTACCGTCCCAGGTGCTGACCGCCTTCTTGGCGTCTTCCTCGGAGAACCACACCGAGGTGACCGACTTGGTTTCGGTGAAGAAGGCCACGCCATCCTTGCCGAGCGTATGCAGGTCGCCGAAGAACGACTGCTTGTGGCCCGAGAACGGGAAGATGGAGAAGGGCACGGGGATGCCGACGTTGATGCCCACCATGCCGCCATCGGTGCGGCGCGCGAACTCGCGAGCGTAGCGGCCGGACGTCGTGTAGATGCACGAGCCGTTGGCGAAGCGGTTGGCGTTCATGATCGCCAAGCCTTCTTCGAAATCCTTGACGCGCTTGATCGATGTCACCGGTCCGAAGATCTCCTCGTCACCGACGTAGTTGCCCGGGCCGACGTGGTCGAGGATGGTCGGGCCGACGAAATAGCCGCCCTCATAGCCGGGCACCTTGGCGCCGCGTCCGTCCAGTACCAGCGTCGCGCCTTCGTCAATACCGCGCTGGATGGCCTTTTCGATCGACTCCTTCTGGCCCTCGGAAATGACCGGGCCGAGCTGCGATCCAGCGACATAGGCCGGGCCAAGCTTGAGCTCCTGGGCGATCTTCTTGAACAGCGCCACGAATTCGTCGGCGATGCTCTCCTGGACGCAGACGACGGGCAATGCCATGCAACGCTGGCCGGCGCAGCCATAGGTCGAGTTGATGATGCCACGCACCGTGCGCTCAAGCACGCAATCCTCGAGGACGAGGGCATGGTTCTTGGCTTCGGTGAGGGCCTGGACGCGCTTTCCGTTGGCGGCGGCGGTCTTGTAGATGTGCAGGCCGACCGAGGTCGAGCCGACGAAAGCGACGCCCTTGATGGCCGGATTGACCAACAGGCTGTCGGCTTCGACGCGTGAGCAGGTGACCAGGTTCACGACGCCCTTGGGCAGTCCGGCTTCGATCAACAGTTCCAGCATGCGGCTCGCCGTCTGCGGCACCATCGAGGCGGCCTTCAGCACCACCGTATTGCCGGTGGTGATGGCGAACGGGATCATCCATCCCATCGGAATCATGGCCGGGAAGTTATAGGGCGCGATCGCTGCGAAAACGCCGAGCGGCTCGCGGAAAGACACCGTGTCGTAGCCGGTCGACACATTCATGCAGGTATCGCCCTGCATCAGATAATGCGTCGAACAGGCACATTCGACTACTTCGATCGCCTTGAGCACGTCCCCCTTGGCTTCCGCCAGTATCTTGCCGTTCTCGGTGGCGAGCAGCTCGGTCAGTTCATCAAGATGGGCGTCGAGCAGCTGCTTGAAGCGGAACATCAACTGGATGCGGGTGGGGATCGGCGTATCGCGCCAGGCCGGGAAGGCGCGGGCAGCGGCGGCCACGGCGGAGTCCACTTCGTCCTGCGTGCAGCAGGGCGCCTCGGCGATCTGCTTGCCCGTCGAGGGGTCCATCACCGGCATGTACTTGGTGGTCTTCGATACCCGCCACTCATTGTCCACGAGGTACCTGAGACGTTCGATCTTGCCAAACTGATGCTTCAGGATTTCCATATTCATGATCTTCTCCGTAGTACTTGTCTCAGGATTTCGATCGCCTTCGAGGCCAAGGGCTTGGGGCGACAACAATTCTTTCTCACCGAGGGGCGGTAGACCTTCACACGCCTTCAGCGCGCGGCAGTCGGCGCGCCAAGACCGGTGAACAACCACTCATGCGCCGGCTCGTTGTGGAACTTCCAAATCCGCTTCGGCCCGGCCATGACGTTGAGGTAATAGTTGTCGTAGCCGTGGATGGTGGCAACGGGGTGATAACCCCTGGGCACCATGACCACGTCGCCATCCTCAAGCAGCACCACCTCGTCGAGGCTGCGGTCGTCGGTGTAGACGCGCTGGAAGCCATAGCCCTGCGGCGGATTGAAGCGGTGGTAATAGGTCTCCTCAAGATGGCTTTCCGCCGGAACGTCATCCTGGTCGTGCTTGTGCGGCGGGTAGCTCGAGGTATTGCCACCCGGCGTGATCACCTCGACGACCAGCAGCGAATGGGCGGAGCCGTCATTCTCAGGCATGATGTTGGTCACGAGCCGGGTGTTGGACCCCTTGCCACGGGTGATCTGCGGATGCGTGCCGGGGGGAATGAGCTTTGCCGGGAAACCGGCGGCGCCAGGCGCCGAGCAGACGGCGATCTCGGCGTCTGTGGTCGCCGTCAACTCATAACGGCCGCCAGGCGGAATGAAGGCGGCCCAGGGCGCGCCATCGAACGGGCTCATACGCTCGCCGATCTCGCCCTGGTCCTTGCCGTCGATCGAAAGTCGGATCTTACCCGAAACGAGCACGAGGCAGACTTCAAGTTTGCCGGTCTCCGCCTTGATAGCCTTCCCGGGCTCAAGGCGATGGAGAGCAAACCCCACATAAGACCAGCCGGCGCTTTGCGGTGTGACCTCACTGACCAAGCCATGGTCGGCCTTGGGCCGGACCCGGAGATGAGAGTTAGGCATGGAATCCTCCTTCTCGGCGCTGCGCTCAGTCGAAGACGCGCTGGAGCTTCTTGGCGACTTCGTAGGCCTCGCGCGCACCGGCGACTTGCGTGCGCGGTGACGTCTCGGGCACCGCCACGTCCCACCAGTGGCCACCGGCGTCGGTGGTGATCAGCGGATCGGTATCGATGACGACGACAGTGGTGCGATCGGCCGTCTTGGCCTTGGCGAGTTCCGCTTCCAGCTCGGAGATCGACGATACCTTGACGGCGATGGCGCCCATGCTCTCGGCGTGAGCGCGGAAGTCGATCCGCGGCTGCTCCTGCATGACGCAGTCCTGCCAGAGATTGTTGAAGTTGGCACCGCCGGTGGCCATCTGCAGCCGGTTGATGCAGCCGAAGCCGTGGTTGTCGAGCAGCACGACCGTCAGCTTCTGGCCGAGGCTGACCGAAGTGGCGAGCTCGGAATTCATCATCATGTAGGAGCCATCGCCGACCATGACGATGACCTCTTTCTTGGGATAGGCCATTTTGACGCCGATGCCGCCGGCGATTTCATAGCCCATGCAGGAGAAGCCGTATTCCATGTGATAGCTGCCGGGCACCGTCGGCACCCACAGCTTGTCCAGCTCGCCGGGCAGGCCGCCGGCGGCGCAGACGACAACCGAATCCGGGCCTCCGAGCGTCCGTGCCACGGCGCCGATCACCTGGGCATCGGATGGCTTCTCGAGGTTGGTCGGCGCCAGCGCCTTGCCGGCTGCTTCGAGCCACTTGGTCTTTTCCTTGGCGGCGCGTTCGGCGACACGCGGCGCCTTCCAATCGCCGAGGCCCTTCGAAAGCAGCTCCAGCCCGACCTTCGCGTCGGCCACCAGCGGTGCCGCGTTGTGCTTGGTGGTGTCGTAGCTGGCGACGTTGAGGGCGACGATCTTGAGTTCGCCGCTCTTGAACAGCGCCCACGAGCCGGTGGTGAAGTCCTGGAAGCGGGTGCCGATGGCCAAGACCACGTCGGCATCGGCGGCAAGCGCATTGGCAGCGGAGGTGCCGGTGACGCCGACGGCACCGAGCGCCAACTCGTGCGTCTCGTCGATCGACGACTTGCCCGCCTGCGTGACGGCGACGGGGATATGATGCTTCTCGGCGAAGGCGACAAGCCCGGCCGTCGCCTCCGAATAGAGCACGCCGCCGCCGGCGATGATCATCGGGTTTTTCGCCGACTTGAGGAGACCGATGGCCGTCGCCAGCTCGTTCTCATCTGGCCGGACGCGGCGTGGCGCCCAGACTTTCTCCTCGAACATGCTCTCCGGCCAGTCATAGGCTTCAGCCTGTACGTCCTGGCACATGGCAAGGGTTACCGGGCCACATTCGACGGGATCGGTCAGAACATGCATGGTCCGCTGCAGGGCGAGGATCAACTGCTCGGGCCGCTGGATGCGGTCGAAATAGCGGGAAACAGGACGGAAGCAGTCGTTGGCCGACACGGTGCCGTCCTGGAAATCCTCAACTTGCTGCAGCACCGGGTCGGGCATGCGGTTGGCGAACACGTCGCCTGGCAGGAGGAGAAGAGGCAGGCGATTGACGTGGGCGACGGCCGCTGCCGTCACCATATTGAGCGCGCCGGGGCCGATCGACGTCGTGCAGGCCATGAAGCGGCGGCGGAAGGCCGCCTTGGCGAAGGCGATCGCCGCATGGGCCATCGCTTGCTCGTTATGGGCACGGAGCGTCGGAAACGTGTCGCGAACCTGATAGAGCGCCTCGCCGAGGCCGGCCACATTGCCGTGGCCGAAGATCGCCCAGCAACCGGCGAAGATCGGCAGCTTCTCCCCGCCGATGATGGTCTTCTGATTGACGAGGAAACGCACCGTTGCCTGCGCTACCGTCAGCCGTACTGTCTTACCTGCCATGTCTTCCTCCCGAAATGGGCGCCGTCGTCGTTGCGGCAGCCCCTTCTCGATTGTCTTCTTAATTGCAGTGCCGATCAGGCCGCCCGCGAGGCGCCGAGCGACAACCAGATCTCAACAAGCGCACCGAACTTCTGCGCCATGTCGGCGATGGCCGCCTCGTCGTCGATCTCATTGGCCAACCACCGCTTGGCGGCGTCGGCGAAGATCGTGCGACCGACGGCGAAGCCCTTGACGCAAGGCGCAGTCTTGGCAGCGGCAAAGCCCTGCTTCAGCGTTTCGATCGGCGCTTCCAGCCCCAACAATACCACGCCGCGGCAATAGGGGTCGTTGCTCTTGATCACGCCGTCAATCGCCTGCCAAGCCACTTCCGACGCCTGCGGCTCCAGCTTCCACCAGTCCGGCTTGAGGCCGGCGGCGTAGAGTTCCGTCAGGGCCCGTGCCGCCGTGTCGTTGCCGAGCGGGCCGGCTTTGGACGCAATGATCTCGATCAGGATTTCACGGCCAACCTTGCGTGCCGCCTCGTAGGCGGTGAGGAGCTTTGCCGTCTGTTCGGCCTTGAGGTCGGACGGATCGTCCGGGTGATAGAAGCAGAGCACCTTGATGCAATGCTCAAGCGGCCACTCGATCAGGCGACTGCCAAGATCTTGGCTGAACTCGAATTTGAGCGGCCGCGAGCCAGGAAGCTCGATCGGCTTGGCTACCCAGAGGCCTTTGCCCGCACCGGCGGCAAACAGAGCCTTCTGCCCATACTTGTCGTCGAGCAGCATGCCGAAGCCTGGCCGTCCGGCTGCGACGCGCTGAGCCGCCTTCACCGCCAGCACTTTGAAGTCGGGGATGCGCTTCAGCGTCGCCGCGTCCTGTGCGAGGTCCTCCACCTGGCTGCGGTGGTCGAGAGCAAGCGCCATCAGCGTCGGGTAGCTGCCGCGACGGGTCGTCGCCCAGTGAATGTGGTTGAGGGAGGCGTCCTTGCGGAGCGCATGATCGCTGCTGCCGTGAGCCAGGAAGAAGCTGAGCTCATCCCAGGTCGGATATTCCGGCGAACAGAGCAAACGAGACACCGCGAAGGCGCCGCAGGCATTGGCCCAGGTGGCACAGGTGCCGAGCGGCTCGCCCTTGAGCCAGCCTCTCAGGAAGCCCGACATGAAGGCGTCGCCGGCCCCGAGCACGTTGAACACCTCGATTGGGAACCCTTTGCCGACGATGCCATCCTCGAGATCATCGGAGATCGGACCATCATAGACGATGCAGCCCATGGCGCCGCGCTTCAGCACGATGACGGCGCTGGCGTTGGTCTTCCGGATCAGCTGCAGCGACGCCAGCACGCTATCGGCGCCGGTGGCGATCATGATCTCTTCCTCGGTGCCGACGATCAGGTCGCAATCGGCAAGGACGGTGCGCAGGAGACCCGAGACGCGATCGGATTTGACATAGCGCTCAAAACCCGCGTCGTGGCCGGCAAGGCCCCAGAGGTTCGGCCGGTAGTCGATGTCGATCACCACCTTGGTGCCATGCTTCTTGGCGAGAGCGATCGCCTTGCGCTGGGCTGCCTCGGAATGCGGACGCGAGAAATGCGTGCCGGTGACGACGATCGACCGGCTGCGGGCGATCAAAGCTTCGTCGATATCTCCTTCCGAAAGCGCCATGTCGGCGCAGTCGGAGCGATAGAAGATCATCGGCGACACGCCTTCGTCTTCCACCGCCAGCAGCACCAGAGCCGTCAGGCGGTCGCGGTCGACGACGATGCCGGAGGTGTCCACCGTCTCACGGGCGAGCTGCTCCAGGATGAAGCGTCCCATCTGCTCGTTGCCGACGCGCGTCACCAGTGCCGATTTGAGGCCAAGCCGGGCTGTTCCGACGGAAATGTTGGCAGGACAACCGCCGACCGACTTTGCGAAGCTGCCGATGTCTTCGAGGCGGGTACCGATCTGCTGGCCGTAGAGATCGACCGAGGCTCGGCCAATGGCAATGAGGTCGAGTGTCTTGGCCGCGCTGGGGGTGTCTGTCATTCTTTCCTCGCAGGGCTTTCCGTCGTTACGCTGTGTCGCGCCTTGATAATAAGAATATACGTTCCGATCAAAAAGGTCGATGAAATTATTGTTCTACGACCATCGTAGTATCCCGGAACGAGAGCACCCGAGGGTCGGGAGCTCCGCTGGAGCCATCAATTCCACTGTTTTCTCTCGGCAACTGCCACGCTCAGGGCCAGCGCCAGCACCATGGACGCGGAAAGAGGGCGGAAGCCAGCGTAGTCCGCTTCGACGACTTCGAACCAAACGTTCGAAATTGCCGCGATCGGAGAGAACGGCGAATCCGTCAGCGACACCAATGGCACCCCTCTTTCCCGGAGGTCCCTGGCCTGGGTGATGGTTTCTGAAGCGTAGGGCGAAAAGCTGACCGCGAAAGCCGCATCCCTGGGGCCGGCAAATTGCAGCAGGTCGCCGTCGATCCCCATCGGCGAGCCCGCGAGTTCGCAGCGCAATCCGAGCTTGCCGAAAGAGTAGGCCATATAGCTGGCAATGGGGAACGACCGCCGGCGCGCCAGAAGATAGATGGTCTCCGCCTCGGCGAGAACGGACGCCGCCGCCGAAAACACGTCTTGGCTGACGGAATGTCGCACGCTCTCTATCGACTGGCGTCCCGCCGTGAGGAAGCCATCGAGCGTCTTGCCGGCCTCATCCTCCGGGTCGACGCCCCGACTCAAGGAGTGGAGGCGCTCCTCGTATTCTGAACTGCGCTCGCGCATCCGGTCGCGAAACAGGCGTTGCATCTCGACGAAGCCGTCAAAACCGAAATGCTGGGCAAAGCGAATGATCGCCGACGGGGGGACGCCAACGTTCTTTGCAATTGAGGAGACCGTCCCGAAGGCGATCTCGTCAGGCTTGTCGAGGGCGAAGGCGGCGATCTGGAGGAGTCGTTTGGGCAGAGCTTTCTGCCGGCGAACGATTTCCTCCTTCAAGGGCTGATAGCCTGTGAGCGTCGCCCGTTCGGGCAGGAGGTTGCCCGGCTGGTCGGAAAGACAGGGCATGCGGGATCACTCTGCGGCACGGCATTGAGAAAGACGGCCGGCAGGTTCCGCCGGCCGTCGATCTTTTTAGTAGGCGATCTCGACCTGCCGGCCTTCCTTCAGGGACTTCATGGCGGCATCCGCCATGGCAAGCGCCTTGAGGCCATCTTCACCCGACGGCTGCATCGGCGTACCGGCCTCGAGCGCCTTGATAAAGGTGGCGATCTCGTTGGCATAAGCCTGCGTGTAGCGGGTCATGAAGAAGTCGAGAAGCGGTTCCCGGCGATAGCCTTCGGCGTTGGCCACTTCGACGGTCGTGGCCCGTACGTTTTCGGCATGTACCATGCCCTTCGAGCCGTGCACTTCGATGCGCTGATCGTAGCCGTAGGTGGCCCGACGCGAGTTGGAGATCTGGGCGATCTTGCCGGACTTCGTCGTGAGGATAATCGAGCCGCTGTCAATATCCCCAGCCTTGCCGATCTCCGGATCGACCAAGCTCGAGCCGACGGCGAATACCTTGACCGGATCCTCGCCGAGCAGGAAAGCCGCCATATCGAAATCGTGGATCGTCATGTCGCGGAACATGCCGCCAGAACGCGCCACATAGGTGGCCGGCGGCGGGGAGGGATCGCGCGAGGTGATGGAGACCATCTCGACCGCGCCGATCTGGCCGGCGTCGATGCGGGCGCGCACTTCCATGAAGTTGGGGTCGAACCGGCGGTTGAAGCCGATCATCAGCGCCGCCTTTTCCTTGGCGACGGTTTCGAGGCACCGGCGCACCCGATCCAGGTCGAGATCGATCGGCTTTTCGCAGAAGATGGCCTTCTTGGCGCGTGCCGCCTGTTCGATCATGTCGGAGTGCATGTCGGTCGGCGTGGTGATCAGGACGGCGTCGATGTCCTTGGCATTCATGATCTCGTCGATCGTGCGCACTTCGGCGCCGGACGACTTCGAGATGAAGGCTGCCGCTTCCGGCAGCGCGTCGGCCACGGCCACCAGCTTTGCCCCTGCCGTGGCAGCGACAGCGCCAGCATGAACCTTGCCGATGCGTCCTGCGCCCAGCAATCCAAATCTCAGTGTCATGATAGAGCTTTCTCCCTCGATTGTTTTCCGCGGGGGTATCGCGGATCTCCCCCGCCGGCCAAATGCTTAAGACCGTCGCCGCGCCAAAAAGTGGAAAACGATTCACAATCTCTTTCGGGATTGACCGTCGCAAAGTCTGCTCCGCCTCAGGCGCTGCCGGCTTCGGCGACAAGCCTTCTGGATGATATGGAACAGTCTCTTTTCAAGATGGAATTTAAGTTCCATTCCGCCTGCCCGTCAAGGCTTTCCTGGTCCAATAGGGCTGCTACCACCCATGGGATCATTACCATTTGGTCGAAGCTGCGGGCTCGGACGGCTAGGGAGGGGGAGGTTTCCCATGGCGATGATCCAGATTTATCTGTGTCTTTTCATGGAAGTAATGAATTCTCGCCAGCTGCGAAGGTTGCAAGGCGATCATCTCAGCGAGCCCACAGGGTGGGTGCACATGAGTTTCGGTATGGCGTACCCTACCGAACCCGGGGCAATTTCTTTGCCGATGCCAAATTGAGACGGTAGAGTTAGTGTGGGTCGGAATGATGGAACAGGGTTGAAATATTCAATTCGATTTTGAACGAGGCCGGGGATGACTGACGAGGGCGAGCCGATGGACTTCGAGGACACCGACAGCGCGGGGGTGCCGCCGCAAGAATTCCGCGCTCTGCGTGACATCATCATCGAACGCCGAGACAAGTTGCCACGCCGGTTGGCGCAGGTCGCAGCCTATGCCGTCGAATCCCCGGACGAGATCGCCTTTGGCACGGTGGCGAGTATTGCATCAGCGGCCAAGGTTCAGCCCTCAACCCTTGTTCGATTCGCCAAGGCCATGGGGTATAAGGGCTTTTCCGAGCTTCAAGTGGTGTTTCAAGAGCGGTTGCGCGATCGGCCATCCAATTACGATGAACGTCTTAACGCCTTTTCCACCCACTCGTCCGGTCGGCCTGTCACCGCGGCGGTTTTGGACGGATTTGGCAAGGCGGCGATCCGCTCGGTCGAGCGGGTGTGCGAGCGGATCGATCCGGCCGTCATGGACAAGGCGGCTCGGATTCTCGCCGACGCCGAGACCATCTATCTCCTTGCTCAGCGGCGGTCCTATCCAATCACGTCCTACATGGCTTATGCCTTCGGAAAGCTGGGAATCCGCACGGTGCTGATCGGCTCCCCGCTCGGTATCGATCGAGAAATCCTCAATTTCGCAGGTCCTCGCGACGCAGCCTTCGCCATCAGTTTTACGCCCTATGCCTCCAGTACCGTGGACCATATGCGGCAGGTCTCGGTGCAAGGCGTGCCGCTGGTGGTGATCACCGACAGTCCGTTCAGCCCGCTGGTGCCGGAAAACGGCGCTTGGTTTGAGATCGTCGAGGCCGACTTCGAAGGATTTAGATCGCTGGCCGCGACTCTCACGGTAGCTATGGCGTTGACCGTATCGGTGGCCGACCTTCGTCGAGGTCACGAAAAACAGAATTTACATACCGAATGAAATGAAATAAAGAATAAGCAGATCGGAAATAGGCGGATCTGATGGGTGCCGTGGCAGCGTTCAGCCGAACTGCCTCCTCTGCCCCAACAAACACCCTAAACGGTCCTCGCGGCGGAAGATCATCCTTGGTGCGGGCTGAGGTCGGAATGCTTATTCCACCGCGTCGTTCGCCTGGGAGAGTGGCTTCCGAACGGACCTTGGGGCCTGCCCGATAGAGCATTGGCAAAGAACAGCCCGGTCGGCCGAGAGCTCGTGCCGCGGCGGCTACTGGGAGAGAAAATATGATTCGCATTGGCGCCAATCCCATCTGCTGGTCGAACGATGACCTGTGGGAAATCGGTGGTGACATTTCCGTCGAGCAGTGCCTCAGCGAAGCGCGCGACGCGGGCATTCAGGGCATGGAGAAGGGCCACAAGCTGCCCGAGGATGGCCCTGCGCTGAAGAAGCTGCTGGCCGACTACGGGATGGTCTTCGTCTCCGGCTGGTATTCCACCTTCCTGCTCGAGCGCGATGCCGATGCCGAATTTGCCGCCGCTCAGAATGACCTGAAGTGGCGCAAGGAAGCGGGAGCCGAAGTCTTGGTCGTCTGCGAGTGCACCCGCACCGTGCACGGCACCAAGTCGGCGCCGCTCACGAGCCGCCCCGTTCTTACCGATGCCGAATGGGCTGTCTTCCTGCCGCGCATGACCCGCTTCGCCGAACTGGTGAAGGGCTATGGCTTGCAGGTCGTCTATCACCATCACATGGGCACGGTCGTTCAGACGCCTGAGGAAGTCGATCGCTTCATGGCCGGTACGGGCCCGGCGGTTAAGCTTCTCCTCGACACGGGCCACATGACCTGGGGCGGTGGCGATGCCGTGGCCATGGCGCGCAAATACGCCGATCGCATCGGCCACGTCCACACCAAGGACGTCCGTACGCCGATCGCCAAGAAGGCGCTGGCTGAAGGCTGGTCGTTCCTCGATGCCGTTCTCGAAGGCGTCTACACGGTTCCCGGCGATGGTTCGATCGACTTCACGGGCGTCTTCAAGGCGCTGCCGAATTATTCGGGCTGGGTCGTTCTCGAAGCCGAGCAGGACCCCGAGAAGGCCAATCCGAAGAAGTACGTCAACATGGGCATCAGCAACCTGAAGCGCTTCCTGGCTGAGGCCGGCCGTAGCTGATTTAGCCTCCCAACGTGAAATTAGCCCCCTGGAGCGTCGTCTTCAGGGGGCTTTCGTTTGTCCTAGAGCATCAACCGGCCGGGGTGAAACGCGGATCGACAATATAATGCTTTCAAAACAAGAATCTAGAGCGCCGATCTGATTCAGTCAGATCGAACAGCGCTCTAGTTGATCGTCTCGGCCGATGTCGCTAGCTGGGCAACGGTCCTGCGACAAAGGATGTTTCCGCAAAAAAAGCCGGAGACGGCGACCGTCTCCGGACAATGTCTTGGGAAAGGGTAGGGAGCGTCCCGTCCACGCTCCCTCGCCGCGGTCAGCCGACGACCAGCGCTTGGCGCATGGCGCAGGCAAGCCGCGTTGCCTCACGGGCGTCGGCTATGCTGCTCGGCGTCGGGCCGCCGGTCTGGACGGCTTCGACAAAAGCGCGCGCTTCGTGCAGGAAGGCATCGCCGAACCGCTCGAAGAAGTCCACCTGGCCTTCGATCTGCCGGCAACCATGAGTTTCCAATGCGACTGGACGACGCGGCACGCTCCGGCCGATGTCGAGACCGCCACGGGTGCCGGAAACGGTCATGGCTGCTTCGTAGCCACGGTGAGACGTGCGGGAAACATGGAAGGTGGCCACTTGGCCGCCCTTGAATGTGACAGTGGCAAAGCCATTGTCGACATCGCCGCAACTACCGAGCGCCGGATACATGATGCGGCTGCCGGCCGCGCTGACCGACGAAACTTCGGCTCCATCGAGCATCCAGCGGACGAGATCGATGTCATGGATGCAGCAGTCGAGGAAGATGCCGCCCGATGTCGGAGCGAAGCGCACGAAGAAGCCATCGGGATCGACAGGATCCTCCGACCGGCAACTGATCGAGAACACGTCGCCGAGTTCGCCGGTAGCGATCAGGCGCTTGGCTTCGGCATAGGCCGGATCGAACCGGCGCATGAAGCCGATCATCACCAATTGGCTCGGGCGCTTGTTGGCAACTGCGATGACCTTGTCGCAATCGGCTGTCTCAAGGGCGAGCGGCTTCTCGCAGAACACATGCTTGCCGGCTTCGAGGGCGATGATCACTTGATCGGCGTGTAGAGAAGTCGGTGTGACCAGCCAGACGGCGTCGAGATCGGGGTGGCCGAGCAGTTCGGGCAGGCCGGAATAGGTCGTGACGCCGGGGAGCGTTGCCTCGGCCCAGGCTCGTTCTTCTGGAATGGGGCTCGCAGCCGCCACCAGGGAGGCGCCGGGTACGCGGAGGGCTAGGTTTTCGGCGTGGCGTCGGCCGAGCCGGCCAAGGCCTACAATGCCGATGCGGACGGAAGCGGACATGAAGGAGATACCTTGTGGTTGGTGGCGCTTGGCGCCAGCTTCTTGATTGACCGGCGCAACAGGCGCACGCAGATAGGCGTTAAGGTTCCGAAAAACGATTCAAGCTTAATATCGACACCCCTGTCGCCGGTCCTGGTTCGGCTGACGCCGCGGGCTGAATTGCCTGACGGCCGGTCATCCACCGGCGGGGCTCGATCGAGGGTGAACTGTCTGCCCAAGCAAGTGGCGAGGCGACTGAAGCCGCCTCGCCGATATTTTCTGCAAACTTAGGCAGTAGGGATCACTTGATCGAGGCGCGGAAATCCACCAACTGCTGGGCGTTTTCCTTGGTGATCAAGGTGGCGCCGGAGTCGATGCGCTTGTCGATGGTCTTGCCAGCGATGATCTCGAGGGCCTTCTCGACGCCGAGACGACCCATGTCGTAGTTGCCCTGGGCGATGGAGCCGTAGAGGTCACCAGCCAGAATGGCCTTGAGGTTGTCGCTGTTGGCATCGACGCCAATGATCGGAACTTCCTTGCCGCTCTGCTTGAGGGCGCGGAGGGCGCCGAGGGCTTCCTCATCGTTGCCGGCGAACACGCCGGCGATATCAGGCGTCGTCTGCAGAACGTTCTGCGTTACGGTATAGGCTTTTTCGCGGTCCGAGTAGGCCGGCTGACGCGCGGCGATCTCGATGCCCGCCGCTTCCAGCACCTGCTTGGCGCCATCGCAACGCTGGGTCATGCTCGGATTGCCCGGCGCGCCGTCGAGCAGCAGCACCTTGTCGCCCTTCTTGAGCACCTTGAGCAGCGCCTCGCCACCCGCCTTGCCGGCAGCGATGTTATCGGTGCCGATGAAGGAGGCGTAGTCGGTGAACTTCTCGGGCATGCCGGTGTCGACCAGCAGAACCGGAACGCCAGCCTTGCGAACCTTGGTGATGACGTTGACGGCGGTGTCGGGCTGCGACGGAGAGAAGATCAGGGCGTCGGGCTTCTGAGCGAGCACGTCCTGCACCATGTTGATCTGCTGCTCAACGGCATCTTCGGTCGGCGGCCCGAGCACGATCAGGTCGACGTTGTTCTTGTCGGCTGCGGCCTGAGCGCCGGCGGCGACGATTTTCCAGTACTGGCTCGACAGCGTCTTGAGGACGACGGCGATCTTCACTTTTTCGGCGGCCGCAGCGGGGCTGCTGAGGCTGGTGATAGCAGGCAGCACCGCGACGGCGAAGGCACCGGCCATCAGGGCAGCAACGAAAGTTCTCCGGTTCATGGTCTCACTCCCAGTAAGATTAGTCGGTTTAACGGTCTCGTATCTCCTCGTTACGAGACCTCGTTACGTCCGTTCCAAAGATCGGAACCATGTGTGGACGTAGGACGGGTCGATCGGTCCGCAGAGAGCTGCGCTCAACGGGCGGACTTCATGACATTCTGGCGAAGGACGTCGATTGCCACTGCGATTACAATGACCGCACCGATGGCAAACGTTTGGATGGCGCTGTCGACGTTCAAGAGATTGAGGCCGTTGCGCAGCACTGCGATCAAGAGCACGCCGATGATGGTATTGGCGATCGAGCCGACACCGCCAAAGAAGCTGGCGCCGCCAATGATGACCGCCGCGATGGCATCTGTGTCGTAGTCGAGGCCGGCCAGCGGGTAGACGGCATTGACGCGTCCGGCAAGCACAAGGCCGGCGAGTGCGGCCGTGAAGCCGGAGATCGTGTAAACAAGGTTCAGAATGTTGTTGACCTTGATGCCCGATAGACGTGCTGCTTCTTTGTTGCCGCCAACGGCGTAGATGTAGCGACCGGTCGAGGTACGGGTCAGAAAGAAGTACATGCCGATGTAAAGGATTGCGACCAGGATAAAGCTGACGGGCACCTGGCCGAAGGAAGTGTTCCCGAGAAACTGGATTTCATCGGGGAACATGCTGATCGGGGCGGCGGCGGTTACAAACAGCGCGATACCGCGAGCCATTTGCTTGGTGCCCATGGTCGAGATGAAGGGATGCGGCAGGCGCAGCTTGGTCAGCAGGAGGCCATTGAAAAGTCCCAACAGCGAGCCAGAACCGAGGCAGATCGCGATGCAGAGATAGGGATTGAGACCCCAGCGATCGGAGGCGATGCCCATTATCATGGTGGACAGGGCTAGTACCGAGCCGACGGACAGATCGATGCCTGACGTCAGGATAGCGAGAAACATCCCGATCGATACGATGGCGCTGACCGCCGCCTGAGATGCGACGTTCATCAGGTTGTCCATGGTCAGGAAGCGGGGCGACAGGACGGTCATGACTGCGCACAGCAAGATCAGACTGAGCAGGACGCCGAGTTGGTAGAGTTTCTCCGTCATGGCATCGCGTCTGGCGGTCGCTTTCACGCCTGGCAGCTTATCGTTATTGGTCAGGACGTCGTTGGACATCAAAAAATTCCTTCTACGGAATGCGGTCCGGCCGCGCGGGGCCGGGGAAAGCTGGTCGGTGTCTTGGGTCAGGAGGCCTGTTTGAAGCCGGACGCGGCGTACATGATCTTTTCCTGCGTCGCTTCAGCCTGCGTCATCTCGCCGGTGATCTCGCCCTCGTGCATGACGAGGATGCGATCGGCCATGCCCATCACCTCTTCCATTTCCGAGCAGATGATGATGACGCCGGCGCCGTCCGCGACCAGCTGGTTGATAAGCTTGTAGACTTCCACCTTCGCGCCCACGTCGATGCCGCGTGTTGGCTCATCGAAGATGAAGATCTTGGCGTTGGACAGCAGCCACTTGGCGATCACCACCTTCTGCTGGTTTCCGCCTGATAGCTTGCCGACCAGCATGTCCATGCCAGACGTCTTGAGCCGCATTTCGGCGCAGATTTTCCTGGCAGTGTCTCTAAGGCGTTTCAGGCTCAGCCAGCCGGCCTTGCCATACTTCTCCATCTTGACGATGGTCGCGTTGAAGGCGACGCTCTGGATCAGGATAAGGCCCTGCTCCTTGCGGTTTTCCGTCAGGAAGGCGATGCCGGCGTTGATGGAATCGAGTGGCTGGCGGATTTTCACCGGCTTGCCGAAGACCTCGATGGAGCCGGAGTCATAGGGGTCGGCTCCGGTAATGGCGCGCGCCGTCTCGGTGCGTCCGGCGCCGACCAGGCCGGCAAAGCCGAGCACCTCTCCCGCCTTGAGGTCGAAGGAGATGTCGTGCAGCACGCCCTTTCGGCTGAGATTGCGAACAGAAAGAACGACGTCGCCCTGCGGTGCCGGCTCCTTGGGGTATTTGTTCTGGATGCTACGGCCGACCATGAGCTGGATAATGTCGGCAACCGAACGGCCCTTCATGGTGAAGGACTCGATGGTGCGCCCGTCGCGCATCACCGTCACGGTGTCGCAATTGTCGCGCACCTCGTCGAGCCGGTGGGAGATGAACAGGATACCGACGCCGCGCTCCTTCATGCGAGCCATCACCCGGAAAAGGTCGTGGGCTTCCTTTTCGCTCAGGCTGGACGTTGGCTCGTCCATGATGATCAGTTTGGCGTTCGACCAGACGGCACGGCAGATCTCGACCATCTGCTGGTGGCCGACGCCGAGGGTGCCGAGTCTGGCAGTCGGTGACACGGCGAGCCCGAGGTCGGCGAGCAGCTCCGCCGCCTTTGCGTTCATCTGGGCGCGGTCGAGGATGTTCAGCGACTCCGCCAGGTACATCTCTCGCCCAAGGAAGATGTTCTCGGCCACGCTGAGGTGCGGGATGAGGCTCAGTTCCTGGTAAATGCAGCCAATGCCGATGCCCATCGCCCGACGGGGATCCAGGGACGTGTAGGTCACGCCGTCAAATTCGATTGTGCCGCTGTCGGGCGTGTGAGCGCCGGTAAGCATCTTGATCAGGGTCGACTTGCCGGCGCCGTTCTCGCCGCAGATGCCGTGAATCTCACCGGCTCGCGCCTCGATATCCACCCCGTCCAGCGCAACGACGCCGGGAAACTTCTTGGTTAGGCCCTTGACTCTCAGCAGGATTCCATCGGCGACCATTTCCGATACCTCGATTGCGGTGCTGAACAACAGGTCGCCGCGCCGCCCGGAACCGGCTTCGCTGCTTGACCGTCTTCTCCCACCTTCAACCGGTCGGCTCCCCGCAGACCGGTCTCCTCCCGGACTTCATTCGATTAAGAATGAAGCGACTGTTTTTCCGCTTATAATGGAAGATTAGTTCCACGGCGTGCCGATGCCGTCAAGCCCTTTTCAGGCGAGCGAAAACCTATGGCTTTCGACTAAAGACCGTGCGCAATGCTATTTAATTTCTTTAAACCACTGATTATCAGCGACTAATTGCACTGGGATATGGCATGGGGAGTTGAGGGCGCTAGGCATGGCTCATACTAACGTATGAAATGGGCGTTTCATATGTTTCTGAGTTCAATCTGCTCGTCTTGCGGGTTGCCGTCGGGGCAGCCGTCTTTCAGGTCGTGCCAGTGCCGGTCAGACGGCATGAACGTTCCACGACGGGACGCCATCTGCGAGACGCGGGCAAGGCGCTCGTTCAGGTAGGGAATGTATAGAAGCGCTTCAGGCGCGGTGATCGAGCCGGGCGACCAGGCGGTCTCCGAGCCATTGAATGCCGCAGACCAGTACGATCAGCACGGCAACGACGGCGATCATCACGCCGGTCTCGAAGCGCTGGTAGCCATAGCGGATGGCAAGGTCGCCGAGACCGCCGGCGCCGATGGCTCCGGCCATGGCAGAGGCGCCAATCAGGGTGACCAGAGTCACCGTAAACCCGGCGACGATTCCCGGTAGCGCCTCCGGCACCAGTACCTCGCGCACGATCGTCCAGCGGTTACCACCCATGGCGCGCGCAGCCTCGATGAGACCCGGATCGACTTCGCGGAGTGAGACCTCGGCGACGCGGGCGTAATATGGCGCGGCGGCGATGGCCAGCGGCACAATGGCGGCCGCCGTACCGAGCGAGGTTCCGACGAGAAGTCGGGTCAGCGGAATCAGCGCTACCAGGAGAATAATGAACGGCACCGACCGGAAGCCATTGATCACCCAGCCGAGCGCCCGGTTGATGCCGAGGTTCTCGGCGATGCCGCCACGGTCGGTGGCCACCAGGATAAGAGCCAGTGGCAAGCCGGCGACGAAGGAGATGACGCCGGAAGCCAGCGTCATGACAATTGTCTCCCAGATCGACTGGAGCAGTAAGTTAAACAGGACGGGAGACATGACCGAGCACCTCGACACGGGCGTTGATGGACCGGAGATAGGCGGTGGTCTCGTCGACGAGGCCGACAGGCTTGCGCGGAACGGTCAAGAAGAAGCGGGCGACGGGCTGGTCGTGGATATGGTCGATACCGCCGTGCAGAAAATGCGCAGACGGCAGGCGAGACAGGATGTCTGACAGCAGGCCATTGCCTAACCCGGGATCTGTGAGGTCGACGCCAAGCACCGCCTCGCTACCTTCCGGCGCAAGACGCGAGGCGATATGCGCTGGCAACTGTGGCCTGACACCCGAGAGAAGGCTCTGCGTCAGCTCTGTCTTGGGATCGGAGAAGACGTGCCAGACCTCTCCTTCCTCAATGATGCGGCCTGCCTCGATCACCGCTACGCGGTCGCCGATGGTTCGCACCACCTCCATCTCATGAGTGATGAGAACCACCGTCACGCCAAGCTTGCGATTGATGTCTTTCAGGAGCGCCAGAATGGAGCGCGTGGTCTCCGGATCGAGGGCCGATGTTGCCTCATCCGAAAGAAGGAGAGCAGGGCGGGCCGAGAGTGCGCGGGCAATGCCGACACGCTGCTTTTGACCCCCCGATAGCGCTGACGGATAGGAACTAGACTTTTCCGCCAAGCCAACAAGGTCGAGCAGCTCCAGCGCTCTCACCCGCCGTTTGGCCTTGCTCCAGCCAGCGATCTTCAGTGGTAGCGCAACGTTGTCCAATACCGTCTTCGCAGACATCAGATTAAAGTGCTGGAAGATCATGCCGATCTTGCGGCGGATCGGTTGTAGCTCGCCTTCGGACAGGCCGACGATATCGCGGCCTTCGATCTCGATGCGGCCGCTGTCAGGGCGCTCGAGACCATTGAGGCAGCGGATCAGCGTCGATTTGCCGGCGCCGGAGCGGCCGATGATGCCGAGGATTTCGCCGCGCCGCACGGTCAGCGACAGATCGTCGAGAGCGCGTGTCGGGCCGAAGCTGCGGCTGACGCCGGAAAGCGCAACGACAGGTTCGCGAAATTCGCCGGAGGCCGATTCTTCGGCGGCAAAAGCCGCTGCGGCAGGCTGGGTATTCACTTGTTCTTCGGTCCTTCCTGCCCGATCAAACGCGAGGATCGGACAAATGGCAAAGTCCGGCGGAGAACCGCCGGACCGCTTTTCGGCCTGTTTAGCCGATATTTCAATAGGCGCTGAGGCCCGTGCCCTTGTAGACCTTGTCGAACACAGCCTTGACGGTCGGGTTCTGGTAGGCGGCGACCAGCTTCTTCACCCACGGCGCGTTAGCGTCGGCCTCGCGCACGGCGATGAAGTTGCGGTAGGGATTGTCGGCGATGGCTTCCTGGGCGATGCGGTTGTCCGGGGTGAGGCCGGCCTTCAGTGCCCAGTCGGTGTTGACCACGGCGGCGTCGAGGTCGTCGATGGCGCGGCCAACCACGCCGGCGTCCAGTTCCTTGACCTCGACTTTCTTCGGATTCTTGTCGATGTCGGCGATGGTTGCCAGAATGCCGGTGCCATCCTTCAGCTTGATGATGCCTTCCTGATCCAGCACCTTCAGCGCGCGTCCCTCGTTGGAGGGGTCGTTGGGTACACCGATCTTGGCACCTTCCGGCAGGCCGGCGACCGATTTGATTGTCTTCGAATAAAGGCCGATCGGCCAGACGCCGGTATAGCCGGCGATAACGATGTGATAGCCGTTCTGCTTAATCTGATTGTCGAGATACGGTTTGTGCTGGAAGGCATTGGCATCGATTTCGCCGCGCTCCAGCGCCTCGTTCGGCTGGGTGTAGTCGTTGAACACCACGATCTCGAGCTTGAGACCAGCCTTCTCCGCCTCGGCGGTAGCCGCCCGCCAGACGTCCTCGTCCTCGCCGGAAATGATGCCAACCTTCAGCTCGGTCTTGTCGGCGGCCGACGCGGCGGTCACGCCGATGCTGGCAACGGCGGCAAAGGTAGCCGCGCCGAGCAGGGCGGCAAGGCCGGTGCGACGGGTAAGGGAGGAAATGGGGAAGGTCTTGGTCATCTCGAAAATTCCTGTTCGGTATCCGGTATCCGGACTTCAGAACGACGGCGTCGTCTTCGCTCAAGACTATGGCAGATGCTGATTATGACGGCGACGAAGTGCGTAGCCCTTGTGCAGCAAGCCTATAAAAAGTTCTCCCAATATCAGCGGCTTGCGCGAACGAATTTTCTACGGTCCCGCGCCTGACGGGCGCCAGTGGGCCACGACCACGTGTGGTCATGGGATTATGGTGCGCCAAACAATCGAAATCGACGCCGGTGCGAACGGTATCCGCCGGCTAAAACGAGGGCATTATGGTTGCCATCAGGCTACTTCCGGAAAACGACACCACCAATGGCTGGTCGGCGGTCCTGCCACCGCGCACGCCGAGGCCGCCGCTCGTCGCGACGATCACCGCCGACTGGGCCATCATCGGGGCCGGTTACGCCGGCCTTGCCGCCGCCCGACGCCTGGCCGAACATCGGCCGGGTGATAGCGTCATCGTTCTGGAAGCCGGCGCGGCCGGCGAGGGCGCGCAGGGACGTAATGCTGGCTTTGCCATCGACCTGCCCCACAACGTCACCTCTTCGCTGGCTGAACTGGAAGAGTCCGCTCGCTACAAGCGCCTATACCGGGCGGCCATTGACCACCTTGACGAGACCATCCGAACGCACGGCATCGCCTGTGACTGGTCGCGTGACGGCCGCTATCATGCGGCGGTATCGGAAAGGGCGGTGCAGTCCGTGTTGAAGCCGCTCGTCGCCGAGCTCTCGCGGTCGGGTGGAGAGCACCGCTGGGTTGACCGGAGGGCGCTCGCCGATGAAATCGGTACCGACTATTACACGGCGGCCGTGTTTACGCCCGGTGGCTATCTCGTCAATCCGGCGGCGCTGTCGCGTGGTCTGGCGGACACCTTGCCGGGCAACGTGACGCTTTGTGAGAACACGCCAGTGGTCCGTTTCGAACCGGGGGTGCCATCGCGCCTCGTGACACCCAAAGGCGAGGTGAAGGCGCGACAGGTAGTGATTGCCGTCAACGGTTTTGCCGACCGGTTCGGTTATTTTCGGCACCGTCTCCTCAGCTTCGCGGCCCATGCCAGCTTGACCAGACCCTTAAGCGTTGCTGAAATCGCCAAGCTGAAGGGGCGCGCACGTTGGGGGCTAACACCAGCCAACGCCTTCGCCGGCATCACCATGCGCCGGACCGCGGATAACCGGATTCTTGTCCGCCAGAACGTCAGCTTCCGGCCGGACCTTCGCGCGAGCGACGAAGAGCGGGCGCGCGTGGCGCTGCATCACAAGCGTCTGTTCGACCAGCGCTTCCACGAACTCTCCGATGTCACCATCGCCCACACCTGGACCGGCTACATATGCCTGTCGCGGAACGGCGCACCCGGCTTCGGAGAGGTGGCGCCGGGCGTCTGGGCTTCCGTCTGCCAGAACGCCGTTGGCATGACCAAAGGCACCATCGGCGGCCTACTTCTGGCGGACAAGGCGCTAGGCGTGAGAAATCCGCTGATCGAAGATATCGAAGCGGTATCGGGGCCGGCCTGGATCCCGCCACGGCCGGCGCTCGACATTGGTGTCCGCGCCCGCTTTGCTTTTGAGCTTTGGCGTTCGCGCGCCGAGGCCTGAGCCATTGGCCTCGAGCGACGCAAGCCCCTGCCTCACATTGATTCAGAGTGCTCGACAGATGCCGATGGCTTGGGCCTGCCACCACTGATCCGCTGGATGCTGACGAAAAACAGCGGAACGAAAAACACGCCGAGCAGCGTTGCAGCAATCATGCCGCCCATGACGCCGATGCCGATGGCATTCTGCGCCGCCGACCCGGCCCCGGTGGCGCGGGCGAGCGGTGTCACGCCCAGCACGAAGGCGAGTGAGGTCATGATGATCGGCCTGAGGCGCAGACGCGCCGCTTCGACGACGGCGTCGACCGGGCCAGCACCGCGTTCCATCAAGTTCTTGGCGAACTCAATGATCAGGATGGCGTTCTTGGCGGTGAGGCCGATGGTGGTGAGCAGACCGACCTTGAAATAGACGTCGTTCGACTGGCCAAACAGCTCGGCGAAGGCAAGCGCGCCGAACACGCCCACCGGTACCGCCAGCAGCACCGAGAAGGGGATCGACCAGCTCTCGTAGAGTGCCGCAAGGCACAGGAAGACGACTACCAGCGATACCGCGTAGAGCAATATCTCCTGCGAGCCGGCTAGGCGTTCCTGGTAGGAAAGGCCCGACCAGGCCGCCGAAAAGCCGCCTCCGAGATCTGCCACTAACGTTTCCGCCTCCGTCATGGCGTCACCGGAGCTGACACCGCTCGCCGCTGTGCCATCGAGGGCGACAGCCGCCGTGCCGTTGAAGCGGGCGAGCGACGGCGAGCCCTTCACCCATGCGGTGCTGGCAAAAGCTGAAAACGGCACCATCTCGTCGCTTTTATTCCTGGCGTACCAGCGGTCGATGTCGCCCGGCTGCATGCGGAACGGCGTATCGCCTTGCACGTAAACCGGCTTGATATCGCCATGATAGACGAAGTCATTGACATTGGAGCCGGCGAAGACGGTGGTGATCAGGTTGTTGATGCCGGAAAGATCAATGCCGAGCGCGCCGGCCTTGTGCTGATCGATATTGACTTTCAGCTGGGACTCCAGTGTGCGTGTATTTCCGCGGATATTTGCGATCGATGTGTTGTTCATAGCCTTGTCGGCCAAGGTATTGGCGGCATCGCTAAGGGCGGTGCGGCCCTTATTGCCGCTGTCCTGCAAATACATTGAGAAGCCGCTGGTCTGGCCGAGGCCTTGGATGGCCGGCGGCGCCACCACAAACACCTCGGCATCGCGGATCGCCCTGAACTTTGCCGAGGCGCGGGCGGCAACGGCGCTCGCCGAAAGGCGGCTGTCGGTCCGCTGGTCGAAATCCTTGAGGCGGACGAAGCCCATGGCCGTATTCTCGCCGCTATCGGAAAAACTGAAACCGAGGGTCATGAATACGCTCTGGACCGCGTCTTTTTCCTCGTTGAAATAGTAGTCCTGCACCTTGTCGATTACCGCCTGGGTACGGGCGGCGTTGGCGCTGGCCGGTAGGGTGATCATGGTCATCAAGACGCCCTGGTCCTCTTCCGGCAGGAAGGAGGTCGGCAGCCTAGTGTAGAGGACATAGGCGCTGGCGATCAACGCGAGGAAAACGGCAAACATCCGGACAGGCCTCACCACCAGTCGGCCGACGGTGCGGGAGTAGCCGCCTGTCAATCGCGTAAAGCCCCGGTCGAACCAGCCGAGCCAACGATGAAGAACCCCGTCATGGCTCGGTTTCAGCATCAGTGCCGAAAGGGTGGGCGTCAGAATGATGGCGACGAGCACGGAAAGCAGCATGGCGCTGGCAATCGTGACCGAGAACTGGCGATAGATAACCCCGACCGAGCCGGAAAAGAAGGCCATGGGAATGAACACAGCGGTCAGCACCAGTGCGATGCCGATCAGGGCGCTGGTAATTTCGCCCATCGATTTCTCGGTCGCCTCGCGCGGTGACAGCTTCTCCTCGCGCATGACGCGCTCGACGTTTTCGACGACGACAATGGCGTCGTCGACAAGGAGGCCGATCGCCAGCACCATGGCGAACATGGTCAGCATGTTGATCGAGTAGCCGAGCGCGGCAAGGACGCCGAAGGTGCCGAGCAGCACCACCGGCACAGCGATCATCGGGATCAGCGTGGCGCGGATGTTCTGCAGGAAGAGTAGCAGCACCAGGAATACGAGAATGATTGCCTCGATCAGCGTCTCCACCACCTTCTCGATCGATAGTTCGACGAAGGGAGTTGTCTCGTAGGAATAGGCGATTTCCACGCCCTGGGGCAGCGAATCCTTGAGGCTGTCGAGTTCAGCGTGAACGAGGTTGGCCGTGTCGATGGCATTGGCGCCTGAGGCGAGCTGCACGCCGAAGCCGGCGGACGGCATGCCGTTGAAGCTCGACTGCTGGCCGTAGGTCTCAAGACCGACTTCGACGCGTGCTACGTCGGAAAGGCGGACCACCGAACCGTCAGCGGTGGTCTTCAGGATGATGCGCTTGAATTCATCGACCGAGGTCATCTGCGACTGAGCAAGGATGCTGGCCTTGAGCTGCTGGCCCTTGCTGGCTGGAACCGCGCCGATCGAGCCGGCGGCGACCTGGGCATTCTGGGCCTTGACGGCGTCGGTCACGTCGCTTGGCAACAGCTGGTATTTCAACAACGCCGCGGGATCGAGCCAAATCCGCATGGCATAACCCGAGCCAAAGGACTTCACGGCGCCGACGCCGTCGAGTCGCTTGATGCGATCCTCGATCTGGCTGGACATGATGTCCGACAGCTGATCCGACGTGTAGCGGCCATCGCGCGAGATGATATTTCCGATCATCAGGATGCCGGACGCCGACCGGCTGACGGTGATGCCGTTGTCCTGCACGGCGGTCGGCAATTGCGACTCGACACGCGATAGTTTGTTCTGCACCTCGACCTGTGCCAGTTCGGGATCGATGCCGTTGGCGAAGGTGAGCTCGATTGAGGAGCTGCCGGTGGTCGACGAGGAGGCCATATAGAGCAGGCTGTCGAGCCCGGTCATGGCGCTCTCGATCTTTTTGGTGACCGAGTTTTCGACCGCCTCGGCGGTCGCTCCGGTATAGGTGGCGGAAACGCTCACCGACACCGGCGCGATGTCGGGATATTGCGAAATCGACAGCGAGTAGATGCCCATGATGCCGGCCAGCAACGTGGCGATGGCCAGTACGATGGCGAACACAGGTCGGGCGATGAAAAAACTGGCAAGCGCGTTGCGTGGCGAGGAGAGGCTCATTTGCCGTTCTCCGTCTTCAAAGTCTGTTTGACCACGCCGTCGTCGCCGATGGTCGTCTCGACCGGCACCACCTCGGCGCCGTCAGAGAATTTCTGGAAGCCGTCGACAATCAGCCGGTCGCCGGCCGAGACCCCGTCGGTAACGATCCAACTATTGCCCGAAGTGCCGACGGTGGTGACGCTCTTGGCCTCCGCTTTATTGTCGGCCGAGATCACGTAAATCGTGGCGACGCCGTCGTCGCCGCGCGTTACCGCCAGCTGCGGCAGCAGGAAGGCGCCGTTGAGCGTGCCGAGATCAATGGTGGCCTCGACAAACATGCCCGGCAGCAGCACCCGCTGGCTGTTGGGGAAGGTGGCGCGGAGGTTGAAGGTGCCCGTGCTCTCGCTCACCACGATCTCGGCCAGCGAGAGGGTGCCGGCCGTGCCATAGGGCTTACCATTTTCGAGCTTTAGCGTTACGGCCGCCGGCGTGTCGAGTTTACGCCCCGACCCCGCCTGCCCGGTGTTCACCTCGTCACGGATGCGCAGGAGATTGGCGCTGGTATCGACGAGGTCGACATTGATCGGATCGATCTGGCGGATGGTAGCCAGCACATCAGTCTGATTCTCGGTAACCAGCGCACCGACGCTGACCGCCGACACGCCGATAATCCCACCGATCGGTGCACGGATGGTGGTGTGCTCTAGATTGATGCGCGCTGTTTCGAGATCGGCCTTCGCTGCCTCCTCGGAGGCCTGGTCCTGTAAGAGAGTCGATCGGGCGTCGTCGACCGTCTGGGTAGAGACCGCATTGCTTTCCACGAGTTTCTCGTTGCGATCGAAAGCTGTCTGGGCGCCGAAGGTGGCCGCCTCCGTCTTTTTCACGGTGGCAGCTGCTGCGTCGTAAGCGGCCTTGAACTTGGCGTCGTCGAGCTCGTAAAGCACGTCGCCGGCCTTGACCACGCTGCCTTCTTTGAAAGCGACGTTGCGGACGATGCCGGCGACCTGAGGCCGGATCTCAGCCGTTGCCAGCGCCACGATGCGACCTGGCAGCTCGACGGTGCGCGGTACCGACGTCGGCTGGAGCGTCACATAGCCGACCTCGGCCTTGCCGGCCGGCGGCGGCCCGGATTGGCTGTTCGGCTGGCAGGCGGCCATAAGGGTCAGCACGAGCAGCACGCCGCCGCTTTTTCCGATGTTGCGCATGTTTCTTCGCTGCTCCAGCCGTGAATTCCGCGATGAAAACACCGCGGAAATAGGTTGTCAGTGTCGTTTCTGAGTGGACGAATAGTTTCTCGCGTTTCAATAAGTCAACGCTAAGCCGAATAGCAATTGTAACCAAGTATACAATTGTAGCGATTTGAGAACGAACGTCTTTCATCAGCGCGGAAAAGGCAATGATAAAGGTCGCGGACGATCGGTTTCGATCGTCCGCGACCTTGGTGATTCTAGGGATGAGTATTGTACGAACGGGGTCAGAGCCCGAAGATGGCCGGCCACCAGCCGAAGCCAACGAACAGGCTGCCGGCGACGCCTGGGACGAGCGGCATCCAGCGCTTAGCCAACGGTAAACCCTGCCGTCGCAGAATGCGGTCTCCGAGCCAGATGCTCCAGACGACGCCGATCAGGAACAAGCCGCCCCGGATGACGTGCACACCCTCCATGCCGACAAACGTGTAGCGCAATGGAGTAAGAAGTTCGGCCCCGAGGCCAATGATGAGGCTCATCAGCGCTACCGGCGCATACTGGTAACCGAGTTCGGTAAACACTTGGCCAAAGCTGCCGTCGGAGCCGAGCCGACGGGCGATCACCGCGCCAACGGTGGTGAGGCTGGCGAGGACGGCGGTGAGCAGCGCCATTGTCCCGAGCATGAAGCCGACGATCATGATGAAGTCCAGCCACATGAAAGTTTCGGCACGGGCTGGATGCACACTCATCAGCCAGGACGGACCAATGCGGGTGATCCAGTCGATATGATTCTGAACCGCCCAGACTCCCAGGCTCTGGCGGATCGACTGATACTGCGGCAACACCAGCCACAGGAAGCCGCCCAGCGCCACGCCGGTATCGAGGAACAGGAACCAGGCCTCGGCCGGGTTGGCGCGATGGTCACGGATCTCTTCCACCTCGATACCGGGCCGACGCAGCTCGAGGCGCATGCTGCCAGCCGCCTTCGGATTGACGCAACGGAAGCATTCGATGCAGTGGCGGCTCTCGCACTTTCGAGGCAGATCGATCATGGTCGGGCAGGCGCCGCGCTCGGTGTAGGCGTCGCCGCCGCTGAGCCGTACCTTCGGGGTGAACTGCACCGCGCCAAGCCGGGAGTAAAGGCCCAGCACGCGGCCGATCGGGCAGAGGTGACGACACCAGACGCGCTTGTTGCGGCCGTAGAGCCCGCCGATGGCAATGGCGAGCAACATGGTGCCGCCAAATAGGCCGGCCGCCGCTTCAGGATGGTCACGAACGCCGATGGTCTGGCCATAGAGCGTCATGATGATGAAGCTGAGAGCTGGCGTGCCCTCCCACTTGATCCAACCGGGAATGGCGCGTTGCAGCCCGTATTTGTTGGCAAGCTCTGAGGCGGCGCCCATCGGACACAGCGTACCGCACCATAGACGTCCGAGAGCGATGACCGAAAGGAAAACCAGCGGGAACCAGATTCCCCACAAGAGATAGCGCAGAAACAGCGATGGATTGGTGAGAATGCCGCTTTCGGCCGGGGGATCTGGCAGCACGACCGGCAGGCCGATCACCACCAGAAAGACGCCAAACATCAGCACTTGGATCCAACCGAAGTGGCGGCGCCAACGTACGAATAGCGTCTCAAGCATGCGGGTGAAGGAACTGCGCGAGTCGATGGCGATGGTCTCGGACATGGATCTCACGGCCGGGCCGACAAAATCATCGCCACGGACAAGCTTGTTCATGATGCGTCCCTCCGACACCGGCTCAACACGGCGCCGCTTCACCCGTCCGCGAAGGACGCCAAGATGCTAACTGTTAGCACTTGCATTAGCAGATCAAGCTGGTGATTTCCCTCATCTTTCCCTCAAAAAGGGGATTCGCGATAAATATGATTTCCAATCAAAGGCTTAGGGTGTACTTCACGCGTTATCAGGAGTTTCCCCATGGTTGACCTTTGTTCCCTAACGCAAATACTCATGACAATCATTAGCAAATAGGGCAACGAAATGCGCATCCTGAGTGGAATGGTTCTGGCCTCGGCGGCCTTTGGTTTTGCGACGAGCGCTTATGCGCTTGAATATCCGATCGGCGAGCCGCAGTTCGGCGGTGGCATGGAAGTGGCTGCCGTCTATCTGCAGCCGATCGAGATGGAGCCGGCTGGTATGATGCTGGCCGCCGACAAGGCGGACGTCCACCTCGAGGCCGATATTCACGCCACCAAAGACAACGTCAACGGTTTCGCCAACGGCGACTGGATGCCCTATCTCGACATCAGCTATGAACTCATCAAGGATGGTAAGTCTGTTGCCAAGGGACCGCTCATGGGGATGGTCGCATCGGATGGCCCGCACTACGGCGACAACGTGAAGCTCGACGGCCCCGGCATCTATAAGCTGACCTTCCACATCGCCCCGCCGGCCAGTACCGGCCACATGGCGATGTTCGGTCGTCACGTCGACAAGGAAACGGGCGTTGCCCCGTGGTTCGCGCCGTTCGACACCAATTACGAGTTCACCTACACCGGAACGGGGAAAAAGGGTGGCTACTGAGCCAGCCAACACGACGCACCGGCGGCGGCTTTGCCAAGCCGCCGGTTGCTTGCTCGTGGTCCTCGCGGCGGCCGCGCCGGCCGCCGCCGAGGATGATCCGGTATTCCGCATCGAGTTCAACGACGGTACCGTGACGCCAGGTCGCATCGAGGTTCCATCCGACACCCGCTTCGAGCTGCAGCTCGTCAACCTAGGCAAGACGCCGGCCGAATTTGAAAGCGTACCGCTCCGCAAGGAAAAGGTGATCGGGCCGGGTGTCACCACCAGTATGGTGATCAAGTATCTCGATCCGGGAGAATACTCCTTCTTCGACGACTTCCATCCGGAGGCGCCACCGGCACTGCTGGTTGCCAAGTGAGCCAATGGCGTGAAGCGCCAAGACAAGGTCTAGTTCAATGTTCGGCTCCATAGCCTTTGTGGTCTGGCGCGAGAGCGTCGAGGCGCTGTTGGTCATCGGCATTCTCGATGCATGGCTGCGCAGTGAGGCGCGCGACACGGGCCGCGCCCGCATGTTCCTGTGGGGCGGCGTTGCCGCGGGCCTCGCCTTCGCGGGTCTTCTTGCCGTGGTGTTGGTGCGGCTCGGCGATTCCATCTCCGAGGACGCGCAACTCACCTACACAACGGCTGTCGTGCTGATCGCCGCTGCGCTCATCCTCCAGATGGTATTCTGGATGCGCAAGCACGGCCGGTCCATGAGGCGTGACCTCGAGACGCAGTTGTCGTCGGCCGTTGCTCGTCACTCCTGGTGGGGTGTCTTCTTTCTGGCGTTGATGGCGGTGGCCCGGGAGGGCAGCGAGACGGTGATCTTCCTCTACGGCATCCTGTCGTCGGGCGCCGCAGGTGATCTCCTCAGCGGTGTCGGTGCCGGCCTGTTTGGTTTTGCGCTGGCACTCCTCAGCTATGGTCTCTTGCAGGCGGGCAGCCGTGTGCTTTCCTGGCGGCTATTCTTTCGCATCACCGAAATCATGTTGCTGTTTCTCGCCTGCGCGTTGCTGATGACCGGTATCGATGGCCTGATCGACCTCGAGATCCTGCCGCGCCTATCCCGTCGCCTCTGGGACAGCGGTTGGCTGCTCTCCGATGGTGACGCAACAGGCGGCTTCATTTCGGCGCTGACCGGCTACCGGGCGACACCCAACTTGACGGAACTCGTCGTTTTCGTCGGCTACTGGACGCTGGTGCTGTTCCTGATTTTCCGTCCGAGACGGCAGGTGGCGCCCGCGATCGCCTGACGGAAATCATAGCTCCCGCGATATTGGTCAGCCCCGGCGTCTTCCATGACGCCGAGGCTGACTTTTTATGTTGGGGTTCCTTCGGCCCTAACAGAGCTTCGCGAAAGAACGGCTCCAGCTTGGCTCCAGCCCATTGGCGTATGAAAATTGGCGAATAAAGACGGAGCTGAGGGAACCAACGGTTCTCGGAAGTGTTTCCCTAGTGAAGATCGGGTGATCACCGAGCTTTGCCTATCACGCCGGTTCGTTCAATCCGGCATTCGAGTTGGGAGACGTCATGAACCGTCAGATGCTTGTCGCCGTCGTTGTTCTGCTTGCCGTTGGTGTCGGCGTGCTCGGCTATCAGCTTTATGAAGAGAAGAAGAAGCCGAATGGCGTAGAAATCTCGATCGGTGAAAAAGGCGTCTCAGTTGAAGGGAAATAGCCGGCGATGAAAAATCTCCGGAACTCCACGGTCCCAGTTCCCACTTAGCTCCGCTTGTCCGGGCTCGCGGCTCCGACTGGTGGAAGAAGAGGATCAAGTCATGTCCACTCTTGCCCTTGTTGAGCAGTCCGCCCTGTCCCATTTGCCAGTGGTAACCGGACCCGAAGTGACGATCTTAGCCACCCAATTTCTGGCGCTGGCCCCGCTCATCGTCGCCGTGATCTTGCTGGTCGCGGCTTTGGCGGCTGGTGGACGGCGCATGCCGGCAGCGGAAATTGTCCCCCGTCGGTCGACGCGCGAACGGAAATTCGGGAGATAAGTTCAAGTATCTTCTGGTCTCAAGTAAAGCCCGGCTTCTCGATGAGCCGGGCTTTTTGCATGTCAGCGAGCTTCGACGGAGTGGCCCGGCGCGATGAGCGTGTGTACAAATTCCAGCTTTGATAGAATTTCTTTTGAAAGAACGAATGGGTAGAAGTCCCGCAGGCCAAGCGATCGGTTGATCTCATTGATGGCGATTGTAAGTGGTGGCCAGGCATTGGCGAGAGTGGCGAAGTCTTTCTGGCGATAAGGGGAGAAATCGACGTCGAGATCAAGTTGCTCCGGCACGGTCACACGTGGCGAAACCACAAGCCCTAGGGCATGCGCCGTTTCAAGCGCATCTACCATATGAATATAGTGGGCGAAGGTCTCTGCGAAATCTTCCCAAGGGTGACAAGCTGCATAGGTACTGACGAAACGGCTCCGCCAGTCGGCTGGTGGGCCATCGCGGTAGTTTCGCTCCAATGCTTCCGAGTAGTCCTGCCTCTCGTCTCCGAACAGCGAGCGGAAATCCTCCACGTGGCCACCATCGCGTACCAGCCGATCCCAGTAATAGTGGCCGATCTCGTGTCGAAAATGTCCGAGCAGCGTTCGGTAAGGTTCGCCAAGGCGGACCCGACGCTCCTCGCGCGCGGCATCGTCGGCCTCGGCGATGGCCAAGGTAATGACGCCGTCGGCGTGCCCGGTCATGACGGGTACAACGCTGCCGTCCGGGCCGATCTCATCGGCGAGAAAATCGAAGGCCAGGCCCGTCTCGGCGTTTTCAGCTTTATCGGGTACCGGAAGGCGCCAGGAGAGGAGCGAATAAAACAGATGGCGCTCGGCTGATATCACACGCGCGAAAGCTTCGATCGTCTTGTCGTCGGTGAGCGCGGGGATGGTTCGATTGTGCCGGCAGGCTGGGCACAGCCCGCCCGCCTGCTCCACCGGAAGCAGCCAATTGCACGCCCCAAACTCGGCATTGGCACAAAAAGCGAAACTTTCGCCGAGGGCGGACGAGATCCACCCCTCTCCCGAGGGTTCGAGTGCCGTCATGCGGGAGCGGGCAGGAAGATAGCCGAGCCGTCTTTTGCAGACCAGGCACGTCCCATTGTCGAAGTGGACAGTGTTGCCGCACCCGTCACAGGAAAAAAGACGCATCGATGCCTCCGTTGAGCCTAGCGTTCTCATCTGCGCAAAGCCGCCGGCCCTGAGCGGAGCCGGCGGCAAGGAAGGCGTCTTGTGGTTCAGGGAACGGACCGTCGTCCGTCCAGGTGTCGACGTCAGCGGTAGAAGAGGGCGATCAGGATGATAATCGGGATCGGAACGCCGAGAAACCAGAGAAGGATGCTGCGCATGGTGCCTGCTCCATTGCTAAGGGGAGA
The DNA here is from genome assembly GCF_041320595.1 of Pleomorphomonas sp. PLEO. Taxonomy (NCBI): domain Bacteria; kingdom Pseudomonadati; phylum Pseudomonadota; class Alphaproteobacteria; order Hyphomicrobiales; family Pleomorphomonadaceae; genus Pleomorphomonas; species Pleomorphomonas sp. PLEO. The sequence continues at coordinate 4,498,413 of NZ_CP166625.1, read as the reverse complement.
ACGGAACGCCCGTTCGGGATCGGCTCCCTTGTCCACGGGCTTCGACCAGTACAACGCTCTACCGTCCGGTCGGTTCCGGGCGTGCTGATGGACGTTTTTCGGAGCGGGGGTCTAATGACAGTTTCACTGAAGCGCACGGTTTGATCGGAACCGTTCGAGCGATCCAGCGTTGTTTCAGCGAAGTGCGTTCGTTGGAGGTTCTAGCCATGCTTTACTGGTCTCTCGTCTTTCTTGTCGTTGCCTTGATTGCCGCCGTCTTTGGATTTTCCGGCATTGCAGCCGCTTCCGCAGGTATTGCTAGAGTGTTGTTCGGTCTATTTCTGATTTTGTTCGTGGTAAGCTTCGTTTTCCAATTGCTCCACGCTTGACGGTGAGATCTCCTCGGCTTTTGCCCGATGAAGGAGCAGTCGATAGGATGAAACTTGCATTTCCCCGGCCCGCAGGCAGGATGCGTTGGACGTTGCTTCGTGTGGGGGGGGAGAAAACGGGAGATGTTGAAATCGGGTGCGGGCCGGTTCGTCGGCTATAATCTCCTGCTGTTGGCGGGCGGGGCGGTTGTTCTTTTGATGATCGTTTCGGCGGCCTTCATTTTTTCTTCCCGCTCGCAGCTACACGCCACGGAATCCTTGCGCGCAGCCCGGGTCGATCGGCTGGTGCTTGAGTTCATCTCCGATTTGGTCGACGCCGAAACCGCTCAGCGCGGATTTATTATCACCAGCAATGAGGCCTATCTCGGACCTTACGAAACGGCGCTTGGCCAATTCGCGGAGGATTCCTCGGATCTTCGGCTGCGTGCGGCGGAAGTCGACGAGGGCCGGGCGATCGCTCCTGGCCCCGT